>NZ_VUAZ01000045.1 GCF_009296165.1 Pseudomonas kitaguniensis
CCCCGGCCAGCATTCACTTTTTGGATGACCGAGGGCATAAAGTTGATACCGACACCCAAGCATTTATCACGCACAACGATGAGTTGATCCTGATTTCCGTACGTGGCACCAATGAAATAATCGCGGACGCCCTCCGTGATGCCGATGCACTCCAAGTGCCCTTTGTGGAAGGTGTGGGCAACGTCCACCGAGGATTCTATGAGGCAGCACAAAAGGTCTACGAACTCACGGCCAATTATCTCGAGAAGTTCTACACCGGCCAAAAGCTGATCATCTGCGGTCACAGCCTGGGCGGCGCGATTACCTTGTTGCTCTCGGAAATGCTACGTCGGCAGAAAAAGTATAGTGCCGACATCACGCTCTACACCTACGGCGCTCCGAGAGCCGCTGACGCCACCTTCGTAAAAGCGGCCGCCAACCTGGTGCATTACCGCATGGTCAACCACAACGACCCGGTGCCCAGCGTGCCCGGTACATGGATGAACACCAAAACCCCGGTCTACGCGACTGGCGCCGCCTTAACCTTCGTAAACGTGCCTGTCGGCCTCTCGATATTCGTAGCGGGCATTACCAACCTCAGCGGCGAGCCGTATGAACATCACGGCACGTTACGCCACTTCCTCCCGGTGGAGTTGGGCGGCAAAGAAACCTCTTCCATCCTCTGGCAGCCCGGTTGCGACACCATTACCCAGCACGCCGCCTGCACGTTGGCCGTGCAGCAAATCAACGGACTGCCCGCCCGCCCGGGGCTGATTGCTCAAGGCTTAAAGCACAAAGGCAACCATTCAATGGTCGGAGGCTATATTCCCAATTGTTGGGCAGCACTTCGACGCGCGCAGGAATCGCTGCAGCTCAAACGCTCGCTGGTCACCCCGCGTGAATTCGATTTTGTAGACACTGCTCT
Source organism: Pseudomonas kitaguniensis (assembly GCF_009296165.1). Taxonomy (GTDB): domain Bacteria; phylum Pseudomonadota; class Gammaproteobacteria; order Pseudomonadales; family Pseudomonadaceae; genus Aquipseudomonas; species Aquipseudomonas kitaguniensis. The sequence goes on from NZ_VUAZ01000045.1 coordinate 905, forward strand.
GATCCGCATTAACGAACAGTTGTTCCTCCGCCGCCGAGACTTGTATGCGCGTGGCGATAAATACCGCGAAAACCACGAACCTGCGGTTGAAGCGTTCAGTCGAGAAACCCATAAAGTGCAACAGACGCGTGACCGCTTGGCCACGTTGCGCTATGAGAAGGTGACCGCTGCAAGCGTCTACGGCTTGCTTTCAGAAGACGCGGAAGCACTCGCAGACAGCCTGTTGCGCTGGCAGGCTCACGCGGAAAACACGCGGGCTGAACAACTGGCCATGGCGCCCGCCGCCATCGTAAGCGACGAGGAATTTATGGCG
>NZ_VUAZ01000046.1 GCF_009296165.1 Pseudomonas kitaguniensis
TGAACGCAGCGAGGCTGCGCCCACCACCCGATTGTTCTATGACGCGTTCGGCAAGCAAGCCTGGCAGCGCAAGGGCTTCTATTCCGTACTCGACGCCCAAGGCAGCCAGGCGGCGCTGATGGCGCGCATGCTGGAGCTGGGCCATAACGCTCCGCTGCAACCGAATGCCAAGTTGCCCGCTGACATCGCGTTGGGCCTCAACCGCGAAAACATGTGCGCGATGCCCGCTGAGTTCAACGCCTACGCCGGCGCCCACCCCAAGGAAGGCATGCCGCTGGCGGTGACCGGCCTCACCGACCAGCAATACCAGACCCTGCAACGCTGGCTCGCCTCGGGTGCGCCGATTGATGCGCAAAGCCTCGCGCCAAGCGCCAACGAAGCCTTGCAGGTGCAGCAATGGGAAAACCTGCTCAACCAGCCAGGCGCCCGTGAAAGTCTGGTGGCGCGCTGGTTGTACGAACATCTGTACCTGGCGCACATCTACTTCGAAAACGGCGAGCCGGGGCATTTCTTCCAGTGGGTGCGCTCGCGTACGCCGAGTGGGCAGCCGATTGACCTGATCGCCACGCGTCGCCCCAACGATGACCCGGGCACCCAAGTGTATTACCGCCTGTGGCCGGTGCAGGGCGTGATTGTGCATAAAACCCACATCACGTATCCGTTCAGTGCCGAGAAAATGGCGCGCATCAAGCAACTGTTCTACGCCGGCGACTGGCAGGTCAGCGCCTTGCCAGGTTACGGGCCGGGGCGCCGGGCCAACCCGTTCGAGACCTTCGAAGCGATCCCGGCCAAGGCGCGCTACCAGTTCATGCTCGATAACGCCGAATACTTCGTGCGCACCTTTATTCGCGGCCCGGTGTGCCGTGGGCAGATCGCCACGGACGTGATCCGCGACAACTTCTGGACCCTGTTCCAGGACCCGGACCACGACCTGTACATCACCGATGCGCGTTACCGTGGCCAGGCCACGCCCTTGCTGGCGATGCCGGGGCAAAATGATGACGTGGGCAGCGTGCTCAGCCTGTGGCTGGCCTATCGCGACAAGCGCAACCAATACGAAGCGCTGCGCCGTGACAGCTACGCAGACCTGCCGCCGCCAAGCTGGTCGACGCTGTGGGCGGGCAATGACAACGCCTTGCTGAGCATTTTTCGCCACTTCGACAGCGCCTCGGTCAACAAGGGGCTGATCGGTGAAGTGCCGCAAACGATGTGGCTGTTCGACTACCCGCTGCTGGAGCGCACCTATTACCAACTGGCGGTGAACTTTGATGTGTTCGGCAACGTGTCGCACCAGGCCCAGACGCGGCTGTATTTCGACCTGATCCGCAACGGCGCCGAGCAGAACTTCCTGCGCCTGATGCCCGCCGACACGCGCGATGCCTTTATCGATGATTGGTACCAGAACAGCGGCAAACTCAAGCTGTGGCTGGACTATGAAGCGATCGATGACGACACGCCGACCGGCTTGCATCTCGATGAAAAACACCCGAAAGGCGATTTTGCCAGCCAGTTATTGGCGCGTTATGGCTATTTGAACGCCAGCCCGGACCCGATCAACCGCTGCACCGGCGCGTATTGCTCGCGCGCGGGGGTTGAGCCCGCATTGCGCGATGCCGAGCAGGCGCTGAGTCGCCTGACCTCGCGCCCGGCGGCGGGGCTCAAGGTGATTGATCAATTGCCCGAAGCGACAATGCTGCGCGTCGAAACGTCCAGCGGTAAACGCGTGGTTTACAGCCTGTTGCGCAACCGGGCGCACAGTAATGTGGCGTTCCTGTTGGGTGAGGCTTATCGCTATCAGCCGGGGCTGGATACGTTGACCATCTATCCTGGCGTGCTGAGTAGTTACCCGAACTTCATGTTCAATATTCCGGCAGCCGAAGTGCCCGCGTTTGTGGACGCGATGGAGAATGCCAAGGATGCCAATCGGTTCGAAAAAATCGTCGATCGTTGGGGGATTCGCCGTAGTCATCCGTTGTTTTGGCAATATTTCCATGATTTGTCGGCGTACATTCGGGAAACCACGCCAGTGGAAGAGGGCGTGTTGGACATGAACCGGTACGAGAATTTGTGAGGTCACCCAAGCCGAACTCGGTCAACTGCGGGAGCGGGCTTGCTCGCGATTACGGTCTGTCAGCTAAGTATTTTTCAACTGATACACCGCCATCGCGAGCAAGCCCGCTCCCACAGAAAGCAGATCTGCTGTGTCTGCAAAATCCGCTTTTGATCGGTGTGATCTTGATCTTGCCAGCGCTCCGCCAAAGCCTATCCCGACAAAAACACTAGGACTTTGTACCTGCGTAATAATTTGGCGTAAACTCCCGTCAAGCCTGTGAGGAGTTTCCATGACTGCCATAACCATTACCGACGCCGCCCACGATTACCTGGCTGATCTGCTGTCCAAGCAGAACACCCCAGGCATCGGTATCCGCGTCTTTATCACCCAACCCGGCACCCAATATGCCGAGACTTGCATCGCCTATTGCAAGCCCGGTGAAGAAAAGCCTGAAGACACCGCGCTGGGGCTGAAAAGCTTCACCGCGTACATCGACAACTTCAGCGAAGCCTTCCTCGACGACGCCGTGGTCGACTACGCCACCGATCGCATGGGCGGCCAGTTGACCATCAAGGCGCCCAACGCCAAGGTGCCCAACGTCAACGCCGACAGCCCGGTCAACGAGCGCATCAACTACTACCTGCAAACCGAGATCAACCCGGGGCTCGCGAGCCACGGCGGTCAGGTCAGCTTGATTGACGTGGTTGAAGACGGCATCGCCGTGCTCAAGTTCGGCGGCGGCTGCCAAGGCTGCGGCCAGGCCGACGTTACCTTGCGCGAAGGCATCGAGCGCACCTTGCTTGAGCGCATCCCCGAGCTCAAGGGTGTACGTGACGTGACTGACCACACGCAGAAAGAAAACGCCTACTACTGAGTAAGGTGTTCACTGCGAAGATAAAAAACGCGCCCGTGAGCGCCGTTTTTTATGCTTTAAATTCAATGGTCTGCAGCATCTATCTAACAAACAGGATTAGAGTCGGATGAGGTGGCTTTGTTAAAGCCAACCGTCACGGTCGATAAAGGTGCGCATGCCCTGCGCGGTACAGCGACGACTCGCTGAAACTGTCATTCGTCAGCACCCGACCGACTACAATCAACGCCGTACGCCGAAAGCCTTTGGCGGCGACCTTCTCGGTGATGTCCGCCAGCGTACCCAGCGCCCAGTCCTGATCCGGCCAGGTCGCGCGGTGCACCACGGCAATCGGGCAATCCGCGCCATAGTGCGGCAGCAGCTCGGCAACAATCTTGTGTAGATGGTTAACCCCCAAGTGAATCGCCATGGTCGTGCCGTGGCGCGCCAAACTGTCGAAAGCCTCACCGGCCGGCATGCTGGTTTTATCCGCATAGCGGGTCAAAATCACGCTTTGCGCGATGTCCGGCAGGGTCAGTTCGGTTTCCAGCAACGCTGCGCAGGCGGCCACGGCGGTCACGCCGGGAATGATCTGGAACGCGATGCCCAGCTCGCGCAGATGACGGATTTGTTCGCCAATCGCGCCGTACAGGCTCGGGTCGCCCGAGTGCACGCGCGCTACATCCTGGCCCTTGGCATGCGCGGCCTGAATCAAGTCGATGATCTGTTCCAGGTGTAATTCGGCGCTGTTGACCACCTGTTCCGCATGATGCCCTTCCAATACCGCAGCGGGCACCAGCGAACCGGCATAGATGATCACCGGGCAACTGCGGATCAGCCGTTGGCCTTTGACGGTGATCAATTCCGGATCGCCGGGGCCTGCGCCGATAAAGTAGACGGTCATGCGAAATTCCTGTTGAAAAAGCTGCTGAGCATGAAGGTTGCTCATGATCGATACGGGCGATTATCGTGTTTTTAACCGGCGCAGGCTAATGCAAAGGTGGCATGGGCGGTTTTTTGGCGGGTGATCAGCAAGCGCGCAGGCGCGTCATAGAGCTGCTCGGCCAGGGCCAGGGCGGAACTTTCGGCGACGCCATAACAGCCGGTGTGTGCAAAGGCGACCTCAGACCTGTGGCTCAGGCGCTGTTCATACACGGCCAGTTGCGCTGTGCTGAAACACTGCAACGGCAGGTTCAGCCACTGCGCCAGCGCGAGAAGCCCCGGTTCATTCTGTTTGTGCTCGATACTCGCCAGTGCACTGATGCGCTGGCGCTCGATGCTGGCCTCGGCGAGCGCGCTGTCGAACAGCGCCAGCAGGCTCTGAACATCACAGCCGCGCCGGCAGCCCAGGCCAACGATCAAGCTCATGCCGCGTAATGCGCGTCGCGGTTGCGGCGGAACAGCCAGGCGCTGATCAGGCCCAGCGCCAGCCAAAATGCCACGTTGGTCAACTGCGAGGCGATCTTGAACTGCGCTTCCAGGGCTTCTGGCGCCAGCATCGCGTGCACCTCGGGTTGCGGCGCGCCGACCAGATGCGGCACCGCAAGAATCGCCACGCCCAACACTTTCAGCAGCCAGTTGCGACCAAACACCAGCAGCGCGATACCGGCAGCGGTGGACGCGGCAGTGCCAATCCACCAAATCTGACGCTGCGCCAAGTCGGCGGCGGCGGTGCCCGGCAACTCAGGCGGCAGGCCCAGCGTGGGCGCCAGCACAAACGTCGCGTAACCGGCCAGGCCCCACAGCAAGCCTTGTGCGGTACGCGTCGGCGCGCGCAACGTGTAAAGGCCAGCGAGCATCAGCGCAAACCCCACCGCAACCACCAGGTTACCGCCGGTGGTCGACAGCACGCGCTGCCAGCCGTCTTCCGGCTCCCAGGCCTGTGCGTCGTGAGTGTGGGCGGCGGCGCCCTCGGCATGCACATGCGCCGCTTCGCTGGCAGCCGGGGCGTGCTCGAAGGTTTCCGCCTGCAAAATCAGCGGGGCCACCCAAAAGCTTTGCAGCAGGGTCAGCAGCAGGGCGGCAAGCAAGCCTGTGAAACCTGCGGTTTGGGCAATACGCTTAATCATCTCGGCAGGCCTCAGTGGCACGGGAACGCGGCGCTGTGGCGGGTATCGTGCGCGGCGTTGTGCACCGCCTCGATATGCGAGAAACCGGCGAAATACACCAGGCACGCGCCAAGAATAGAGGCGCCGATGGCGGCGCTCAGGCGTTGGCTCAGGGTGGCGGTGTTGCTGGCGGTGGGCGAGGTGCTGCTGATGATCGACATGGCGCGTCCCTTCAGGTTTCAGGGTGACACGAGCGCATGAAAACCCCGCGAGCCGGGCTCGCAGAATTTTAAACAGCGCCCGCCCACCGCGGGTTTGTTATCTGAAATTTTTCGGGCCGGTCTCCGGGCTTGCGAGGGACGCTGGGTCTGGAAAGCGTCGCCTTCCCATGCCGTACAGGCACAGTGGATCTGACGCTTCACTCGCTTACCGTTGCGGGGGCAGCACCGGACTTGCCATGCCTTTGAGTATAAAGAAGGCGACTCACCGGTTTCCCGTTTCACCCTCTGCAGGGCACCCGAAACAAGGCGTATAGGAGAACACGGGCAAGCGCTGGGCGTCAATTGGAAGGGGCAACGCTACAGATGACGGTTGGATTGGTTTGTATTTGAAATAGGTTGTTATGTTGTTTTGCTAGAACTAGCGAGTAACACTTTCAGCTAATCATAAGGCGTGAAAGTTCTTTATTTTTATCGTCGAGTATTGGAAGGTGAGCGCCTTGAATGTGTATGTATTATTAAATTTTTAATGGGGGGTCAATGGGTGTCGTCTATATCTAGAAACGCTTTTAGCTCGCCTGTTTTTGTTGACAGTAATGAGCCGGCTCAACCCCCTCTCGACGCTCATTCTCATGCATCGTCGCAGTGCTCTAGCCAGCAATGCCATCCCAACGCCAACGCGCCTAATCTCTCGCAGGCCGCCCAGCGCGCCGACGATCCGTATTATCGGGCAGGCTCCGGCAAACCGTCACTGTCAATTAGCGACGTCGCTGGCCAAATAGATCGAAAGGGCCGTAAATTCAACGATGCCAATGGCGATAACGTGCTGCAGGTCGCCTATACTTTTCGTAATGTTGCAGCGGGAGAAAGAGGTTTTAGTACGGCGCAAAAAGAGCAAGCCAGGCGTTCGATGCAATCGTGGGCCGATGTTGCAAATATTACGTTCGAAGAGGATGCCCCGCGAGCCGATGGCCGGCTCAGCCTGGTTAATAGTCAGGTGCCAGCAGTGGCTGATTCCCGATTTTCAACGTTATGGGGGCGGGTGCGCGTAAATCCCGAGTACGCTGATAATCGTACCCCTTCAGTTAATAATTATGGGCGCCACACACTCACCCACGAAATCGGGCATGCATTGGGGGCTGCGCATCCGGGCGACTATAACTACGACGCTGAAAGCGAGCCGTTGAACTATAAGGATCATGCGACCTACCTTCAAGACAGTCAGGCCTACTCTGTGATGAGTTATTTCGATCCAGGCAATACTCATCATGACTTTAAAGAACACTATGCGTCGTCACCCCTGATGGCCGATATTGCCTGGGCTCAGAAAGTCTACGGAGCCAACCATACGACGCGCAATACAGACACCGTCTACGGATTTAACTCCACTACTGGCCGAGACGACCTTTCTTTGAATTCATCTCGTGACGACGCCGTGTTCAGTGTGTGGGATGGCGGCGGCAACGATACGTTGGACTTCTCCCTTTATCACCAGAACCAGGTAATCAACCTGCGCGCTGAATCGTTCTCCGATGTGGGTGGAATGAAGGGCAATGTCTCTATCGCCAAGGGCGTCACCCTGGAAAACGCGATCGGCGGTTCAGGCAGTGATGTATTGATCGGTAACCATGCCGACAACCTTCTCACAGGTGGCGCTGGCCCTGATCAAATGACCGGTGGCGCAGGCAGCGACACATTTGTATATGCCAACGCCAGCGATTCAACGTTATATGCCCCGGATCAGTTGACGGACTTTGTCAGTGGTCAAGACAAAATCGATATTTCCCAATTGCTGAGCAAACATCACATCAACACCCTGACTTTTGTTAACCGCTTTTCTGGCGCGCCGGGGGAGGCGGGAGTCGGCTACGATCCACAAAACAACGAGTCTTGGCTTGTGATTGATTTGAACGGGGACCGCCAGATTGACTTTTACCTTGAGAGCCAGGGTCGGATCAGGGCTTCCGATATTATCGGGCATGTGCCTTTCAAGCACCGATACGTATAAGTGACTCGTCCTGAACACTTGGAACGACACCGTCATACCCTGACATTCCTCTGTGTTTGACGTGCCACGCGTTGCGATTGTGCAGTCGCCGGACGAATCTCCGGCGCCGGACATTGACCGCTCGCCATGCACTGCGTAGCCTTGGCCGCTCGAGGTTCTTCGGCCCAGGCCGAAGCTAAGAAGGGAACGCGGTTCAAGCCGCGGCTGCCCCCGCAACTGTGAAGGGTTTAGCTTGCTGCCACGCCACTGCCATGCCGGCGGGAAGGCGCAGCCGGCGCCGGTCGCAAGACCCGCACGCCCCAAGCCAGGAGACCTGCCTCGTCACCGATTTTCTACTTCAACCGGGCGGGGTGATCCGGTGACGAAACCCGCTACTGCGCGCCGCCGCAGGGCTTATCGTCCCGTATGCCCGCCCCAAAGGGCATCCGATGAAAACACTGGCTAAACTCCCCGTCACCATCGTTACCGGCTTCCTCGGCTCGGGCAAAACCACCTTGTTGCGTCACATGCTCGACAACGCCCAAGGCCGTCGTATCGCGGTGATCGTCAATGAGTTCGGTGAGTTGGGCATCGACGGTGAAATCCTCAAGCAGTGCTCCATCGGGTGTACCGAAGAAGAAGCCAACGGCCGCGTCTATGAGCTGGCCAACGGCTGCCTGTGCTGCACCGTTCAGGAAGAATTCTTCCCGGTGATGCGCGAATTGGTCGCGCGTCGCGGTGACCTTGACCACATCCTGATCGAAACCTCGGGCCTGGCCCTGCCAAAACCCTTGGTACAAGCCTTCCAGTGGCCGGAAATTCGCAGTGCCTGCACGGTTGACGCGGTGATCACCGTGGTCGACAGCCCGGCCGTGGCCGCCGGCACCTTTGCTGCATTCCCGGACCAGGTCGATGCGCAGCGCAAGCTCGACCCGAACCTTGACCACGAATCGCCACTGCACGAGCTGTTCGCCGACCAACTGGCCAGCGCCGACCTGGTGATTTTGAATAAATCCGACCTGATCAGCCCCGAAGACCTGGCCCGCGTGCGCCTGGAAGTCGCCGAGGAGTTGCCGCCTGCCGTTAAAATCATCGAAGCCAGCAGCGGTCGCGTGCCGTTGGACGTGCTGATCGGCTTGGGCGCCGGCGCCGAAGAACATATCGACGGCCGCCATAGCCACCATGAAAGCCACCACGACGGCGGCGATGAGCATGACCACGATCATGACGCCTTCGACTCGATCTCCATCGACCTGCCGCAAGCCGACGAGGCTTTGCTGCTCGACGCGCTGGCGCAGTTGGTTGTGCAGCACGGTATTTTGCGCGTCAAAGGCTTTGCGGCGATCCCGAACAAGCCGATGCGCTTGCTTATTCAGGGCGTGGGCACGCGTTTCGACAAGCATTTCGACCGTGCCTGGGGCGCCGATGAAGCGCGCATCACGCGGTTGGTATTGATCGGCCAAGACCTCGACGCGGCCGGCCTTGAAGCGCAACTGCGCGCCGCGCTCAGCGTTTAAGCCATGCACCTGCTCAGGACTCAGCCGGGTGGTTTCGTCTCGGACGATAATATTGCCGACTTGGGCCAAACCCCTGCCGAGCTGGTGATCCTGTGCAGCGGCGATTCCAGCTTGGCGCTGCTCGCTGAAGCGGCCCGGCAACTGCCCGACGATTACCCGAGCTTTCGCCTGGCTAACCCGATGCAGGTGCAAAACCATGCGTCGGTCGACCTGTACGTCGACGAGGTGCTGCAGCACGCCAAAGTCATTCTGATCTCGCTGCACGGCGGCATCGGTTATTGGCGTTACGGCGTCGAGCGTCTGGTGGCATTGGCCGAGCGTGGCGTGCAGTTGATCCTGGTGCCGGGGTGTGATCGGCCCGACCCGGAACTGAGTGGCCTGAGTACCGTCAGCGTCGAAGCGCGTGAGCGCCTCTGGCATTTTTTGCGCCAGGGCGGCTTGGGCAATGCGCTGGATTTTTATCGCTGCCTGGCCAGCACTCACTTTGGCCGCGACTACGCGTGGGCCGAGCCGCAAACACTGCCGCGCACGGCGATTTATCACCCGCATAAAACCAACGCGCGGCTGAATGACTGGCAGGCGGATTGGCACGCCGAGTTTCCGGTGGCGGCGGTGCTGTTCTACCGCTCGCATTTGCAGGCGGCGAATACCGGTTTTATCGACGTGTTCTGCCAGCGCCTGCAAGCGGCGGGCCTTAACCCGTTGCCCATCGCGGTGGCCAGTTTGAAAGAGCCCGGCTGCCTCGCGGTGGTCGAGGACTTGCTGGATGAGGTGCACGCGGCGGTGATTCTGAACACCACCGGCTTTGCCCAGTCCAGCCCAGAAGCGCCGGATCTGCGCCCGTTTCGGCGTAATATTCCGGTGATCCAGGCGATTTGCGCGCAAGACAATCAGCCCGGCTGGGAGGCCAGCGCACAAGGCCTTGGCCCGCGTGATTTGGCGATGCACATCGCCTTGCCGGAGCTGGATGGGCGCATCATCAGCCGGCCCATCAGCTTCAAGGATTTGGCCTGGCGCAGTGAGCGCAGCCAGTCGGACGTGGTGTGCTACCGCGCAGCGCCCGAGCGCATGGATTTTGTGGCCGAGCTGGCGCGCCGCTGGGTCGAATTGGCGCGGGTGCCGAATGCGCACAAGCGCATTGCGCTGATCCTCGCCAACTACCCGACCCGCGACGGCCGCATCGGTAACGGCGTGGGCCTGGACACTCCGGCGGCGGCGTTGAATATCCTGCGCGCGTTGCAAGCCGAAGGCTATCCGCTGCCGGACGCGCTACCTGACAGCGGCACGGCGTTGATTCATGAGTTGCTCGGCGGCGTCACCAACGACCTCGACAGCCTCGACCTGCGCCCGTGCCACCAAAGCCTCAGCCTGGATGACTACGAGGCGATGTTCAGCCGCTTGCCCGAGGCCAATCGCCAGGCCGTGCTGGCGCGCTGGGGCACGCCACACAACGACCCGATGTTTCGTGACGGCCGCCTGATGATCGCCGGCCTGCGGCTGAGCCTGACCTTTGTTGGCATCCAGCCGGCGCGCGGTTATCAGGTGGACCACAGCGCGGTCTACCACGACCCGGACCTGGTGCCGCCGCACGGCTATTTAGCCTTCTACTTCTGGTTGCGCCACACCTACGGCGCTCACGGCGTGATTCACGTCGGCAAGCACGGCAACCTCGAATGGTTGCCGGGCAAGGGCGTGGGCCTGTCGCAACACTGCTGGCCCGACGCGTTGCTGGGGCCGCTGCCGAATATCTACCCGTTTATCGTCAACGACCCAGGTGAAGGCGCCCAAGCCAAGCGCCGCACTCAGGCGGTGATCATCGACCACTTGATGCCGCCGCTGACCCGTGCCGAAACCTACGGGCCGTTGCGCGACCTTGAGCTGTTGGCGGACGAATACTACGAAGCGCAATTGCTCGACCCGCGCCGCGCGCTGGAACTGCAAAAAGACATTCTCAAGCTGGTGCGCGAAACCCGGATTGATCAAGAGCTGCAGATGGGCAGTGAGGTCGATGCGGCAGTCTGGTTGCCGCGCCTCGACACCTACCTGTGCGACTTGAAGGAATCGCAGATTCGCGACGGCCTGCATATTTTTGGCGAGTCGCCGCAAGGCCGCTTGCGCATCGACACCTTGCTGGCCTTGCTGCGCATCCCGCGGGGCGATGGGCGTGGCGCGCAATCGAGCTTGCTGCGCGTATTGGCCAAGGCCTTCGAACTGGGCTTTGACCCGCTCGATTGCGCGCTCGCCGAGCCCTGGACCGGGCGCCGCCCGCAGGTGCTGCAGCAAATCGATCAACAGCTTTGGCGCACCGCCGGTGATACCCGCGAGCGGTTGGAGTTGTACGCCGCGCGGTTGATCGAGCAAGCCCTTGAAGGCCCGGTCGAGCCGCTTGAACAGCCGGGTTGGGAGGCTGTGAAGGCCGTCATCGAGAACCTGCGCATTGTCGTCGCACCGCGCCTGGACGCGTGCGGGCCAGCGGAAATGCGCGGTTTGCTCGACGCCTTGAGTGGGCGCTTCGTGCCGGCAGGCCCCAGCGGCGCGCCCAGCCGTGGGCGCCTCGACGTGCTGCCCACCGGGCGCAACTTCTTCAGCGTGGACGTGCGCAATTTGCCCACCACCACGGCGTGGCGTATCGGCTTTCAATCCGCCAACCTGATTCTTGAGCGGCATTTGCAAGACCACGGCGACCATCTGCGCCAGATCGGCCTGTCGGTGTGGGGCACCGCGACCATGCGCACCGGCGGCGATGACATGGCTCAGGCCATGGCGCTGATGGGCGTACGCCCGGTGTGGGCCACCGGCAGCCAGCGCGTGGATGACTTTGAAATTTTGCCGATCAGCCTGTTGGATCGCCCGCGCGTTGATGTGACGCTGCGCGTGTCCGGGTTCTTCCGGGATGCGTTTGCCAACCTGATCCGCCTGTTCGACGCGGCGGTGCAAGCAGTGGCGGCGCTGGATGAGCCGGACGCGATGAACCCGCTGGCCGCCAAAGTGCGCAGCGAACGCGAAGCGCTGCGCCTGTCGGGCCTGGATGAAGAGGCTGCGGCCAAACAGGCCGGCTGGCGCATTTTTGGCGCCAAGCCCGGCGCCTATGGCGCGGGTGTGCAGGGCGCGATTGACGGTCGCCTGTGGCAGAGCCGCGAGGACTTGGCCGAGGTCTACCTGAACTGGGGCGGCTATGCCTACGGCGGCTCCGATGAAGGCACCGCCGCCCGCGAACAATTCGCCCAGCGCTTGAGCCAGGTGCAGGCCGTGGTGCAGAACCAGGATAACCGCGAGCACGACCTGCTCGACTCCAACGATTATTACCAGTTCCAGGGCGGCATGCTCGCCGCCGTGGAAACCCTGAGCGGTGACAAGGCCGCCAGTTATCACGGCGACCATAGCCAGCCGGACCTGCCGAAGATTCGCACCTTGAAGGAAGAGCTGAACCGGGTGATCCGTTCCCGCGCCGCCAACCCCAAGTGGATCGAAGGCGTAAAACGCCATGGCTATAAAGGTGCGTTTGAAATGGCCGCGACTGTGGACAACCTGTTCGCCTTCGACGCGACCACCGCGCTGATCGACGACCACCAGTACGCTTTGCTCGCCGATGCCTATTTGCTCGACGCCGACACCCGCGCCTTTGTGCAGCAGCACAACCCCGACGCCTTGCGCGACATGACCGAACGCATGCTCGAAGCCCAACAGCGCGGCATGTGGCAAGACCCGGGGGCGTACCGCGAGGCGCTGGAAAACCTGTTGCTGGATATAGAAGAAGGATGAGGCGCTTGTTACAGGCCACTGGTTAATAGCTGCAAGCTACAAGCTACAAGCTGCAAGCTGCAAGCATCTGCTGCGCGATGATATTCACCGAGGGCTCGCATGACTGATATTCCGCATTTCCCGCTCTGCGCCGTCGTCGGTGCCGATGCGCTTAAACTGGCCCTGTGCCTCACCGCCATCGACCCAAAAATCGGCGGCGTATTGATCGAAGGCCCGCGCGGCATGGCCAAGTCCACACTCGCACGCGGCCTGGCGGACCTGTTAGCCAGCGGGCAGTTCGTGACCTTGCCGTTGGGCGCGACCGAAGAGCGCCTGATCGGCACCCTGGACCTGGACGCCGCACTCGGCGAAGGCCGCGCGCAGTTTTCCCCCGGTGTGCTGGCCAAGGCCGATGGCGGCGTGCTGTATGTCGATGAAGTCAACTTGCTCGCCGACCACTTGGTCGACCTGCTGCTGGACGTGGCCGCCAGCGGCACCAACCTGATTGAACGCGACGGCATCTCCCACCGCCATTCCGCGCGTTTCGTTTTGATCGGCACCATGAACCCGGAGGAGGGCGAGTTGCGCCCGCAACTGCTTGACCGCTTCGGTTTCAACGTGGCGCTGAGTGGGCAAACCGTGCCTGCCGAGCGCGGGCAAATCATCCGTCGTCGCCTGGAATTCGACAGCGACCCGGCTGCGTTCTGCACGCAATGGGCCGAGCAGCAAGCGGCGTTGCGCGAGCGCTGCACGCAAGCGCGGGCGCGGCTCGACAGCATCGACCTGGATGACCACAGCTTGGCGCAGATCACTGAGCGTTGTTTCGCTGCTGGGGTCGATGGCTTGCGCGCAGACCTGGTGTGGTTGCGCGGCGCACGCGCGCACGCGGCGTGGCGCGGGGCTAGCGCGATCGCCGAAGAAGACATTGACGCCGTGGCCGAATTTGCCTTGCGCCATCGCCGCCAGCCACACTCGCCACCCGCCAACCAACCCCATCAAGGCCAGGCGCCGCAACCTTCAGACACCTCACCCGGCCAAGGCCAGTGGGGCGACACGCCTGCACCGGCGTTGCCCACCGGCGCGCGCCGTGAAGTGCCCGCCTGGCCAAAAAAGCCCTAGGCATTCGCCCTCGACCTGACGCGGGGGCGGATGCCCGGCCCAAGGCGGGCCGACTCGATAAAGGCAGGCACGGCAAGGCGCGCAGCGCCCGGCAAGGCTCGATCAACTGGCCGGGCACTTTGCTCGGTGGCCGGCCGCACAGTCGTGAAGATCTGCGCTACCACCTGCGCAGCCGCTCGGCCGATGAATTATGGCTGGTGATTGTCGACGCGTCGGCGTCTACGCGGCGCCATCGCGCGTTAAGCGATGCCAAAGGGTTGTTGGCCCAGCTGTTTGACGACGCCTACCGGCAACGCGCGCGCATGGCGTTGTTGACCGCCAGCGGGCAATCGCCCACGTGGCAAGTGCAGGGCCTCAAAGCGGCGAAAAGCTTGGCCGGCTGGCTCGATCAACTCGGCGCGGGCGGCGGTACGCCGTTGCTGGCGGCGCTGTGCGAAGCCGCGCATTGGCTGCAGGCGCGGCGCCGGCGTTACCCTGCCGAACAGCAGCGCTTGCTGGTGATTACCGATGGGCGGCTGAAAGCCCTCGCCGGTTTGCCGGTGCTTGATTGCCTGGGCTTACTGGTCGACATCGAGCGTGGCCCGATCACGCTGGGGCGCGCAGAACAACTGGCGCGCGCGCTGCGCCTCGACTACCGGCATATCGATAGCCTCTAGCGCGCACGTTGTAAAAGTTCCCCCTGCCAGATTCCCGCTTGTCCCCAGTTCCCATGTCACCCCCCAGTGGCCAAACGCCTTAGTTTCCCAAGTTCGCTGCAAGCCTCTCAAGGCTTTCGGCTGCGCCTGTTTTTTTAAAGGCGCCTGGAACACCCGATTCAAGCGGCAGCTGAAAACGGACTTTCTCCTTCACCGTGACTTATCAGGCAGGTTACCCCCATGCAGTTCAGCGAATTATTGGCAGCGATTTCCACCCACGCGATCCGTCTTCAACTGGAAGAGGGCGACTTGATCATACTGGGCGACGATGACGCGCTGGGGGACGCGCTGTGGGATCAATTGATCGCCCACAAGCCTCGCCTGCTGCAGTTTGTAGCCGAACATGGCGGCGACTGGCTGAGCCCGGCCTACCGCATCACCCCGCAGATGCTGCCGCTGGTCAACCTCGACCAGCCGGCCATTGAGCGTATCGTCGCCGCCATCCCCGGCGCGCCGCGAATGTGCAGGATATTTACCCGCTGGCGCCGCTGCAGGAGGGCATGCTTTATCACCACCTTTCGGCCGAGCAGGGCGACCCCTACGTGCTGCACGCACAGTTTGTGTTTGACAGCCGCGCGCGCTTGCAGGCATTTGCCGAGGCGCTGCAGTGGGTCATCGACCGCCACGATATTCTGCGCACCTCAATGGTCTGGGAGCGCCTCGACGAGCCACTGCAAGTGGTGTGGCGCACAGCAACCCTGGCCTGCGAGGAGGCGCACTTCAACGGCGCTGACGTGCTCGCGCAGTTACTCGCGCGGTTTGATGCACGCACTTATCGCATGGACCTGGGCCAGGCGCCGCTGCTGCGCCTGGTGTTTGCCGACGACCCGGCTAACCAGCGCGTGGTAGCGATGCTGTTGTTCCACCACACGATTCTGGACCACACCGCGCTGGATGGCGTGCGCCATGAAATCCAGTTGTACCTGGCCGGCGAGCAAGCCCTGGCCGCTGAGCCGGTAGCGTTTCGCAGCTACATCGCCCAGGTGCGCGATGGCGTCAGCGCGCAAGCGCACGAGGCGTTTTTCCGCGAGATGCTTGCCGACATCGATGAACCGACGTTGCCGTTCGGCTTGCAGGATGTGCAGGGCGATGGCCAGGGCATCGATGAAGCCCGCCTGCCTGTCGACAGCGCCTTGAGCCGCCGCCTGCGCAGCCTGGCGCGACCGCTCGGGGTGAGTGTGGCGAGCATCATGCACGTGGCGCTCGCCCGCGTATTGGGCGTGGTCGCCGGCCGCGAGGCGGTGGTGTTCGGCAGCGTGATGCTCGGGCGTATGGGCGCAGGCGAGGGCGGTGAGCGCGCGTTAGGCATGTTCATCAACACGCTGCCGTTGCGTGTGGATGTCGGCGAGCAAGGCGTGCGCGCCGGGGTCAAAGCCACGCATGCGCGGCTGAGCACGTTGCTCAACCACGAACATGCGTCGTTGGCGTTGGCCCAGCGCTGCAGTGGCGTGGCCGCGCCGACCCCGTTGTTCAGCGCGATACTCAACTACCGCCACAGCGCCGCTACCGACATGGCGGCGGTGATCGAAGTGGCCGAAGGCATTCAGGTGCTCGGCGCCGAAGAGCGCACCAACTACCCGCTGACGGTTAACGTGGATGACCTGGGTGAAGACTTTGCGCTGACGGTGATGGTGGACACGGCCATCGGCGCCCAGCGCGTCGCCGCTTACCTGCATACCGCGCTGCAGAGCCTCGCCGACGCGCTGGAACAGCGACCGGATTCGCCGCTCAGCGGCCTGAATATACTGCCTCACGATGAACGCCTGAACCTGCTGCACACGCTCAACCAGAGCACCTCGCACTACGCCGACACCGCGCTGATTCACCAGCAGGTTGAAACCCACGCCGCCGCCCAGCCCGCCGCCATAGCCCTGCGCTTTGACGACCAGCGCCTGACCTACCGCCAACTCAACGAACGCGCCAACCAGGTAGCCCACCGCCTGCTCGCGCAAGGCGTGCGCCCGGATGACCGCGTGGCGATTTGCGTGGAACGCGGCCCGGAGATGATCATCGGCCTGTTGGGCATTCTCAAGGCCGGCGCCGGGTATGTGCCGATCGACCCGGCGTACCCGCTGGAACGCATCGCCTACACCCTGGCCGACAGCCAACCGTTGGCCGTGCTGGTGCAAGCCAACACCTGCCACCTGGTCGGCGACCTGGCGCAAATCGACCTCAACAGCCTGCGCCAGGAGTCCATCGTCAACCCTCGGCTCACCCTCAGCGCGGCCAACCTTGCCTACGTGATCTACACCTCCGGCTCCACCGGGCTGCCCAAAGGCGTGATGATCGAACACCGCCAGGTCGCGCGGCTGTTCACCGCCACCGAACACTGGTTCGGCTTTAACCACACCGATGTGTGGGCGCTGTTCCATTCCTTCGCGTTTGACTTTTCGGTGTGGGAAATCTGGGGCGCGCTGATGCACGGCGGCCAGTTACTGATCGTGCCGCAATGGGTCAGCCGCTCGCCGCAAGACTGCTATGCGCTGCTCTGCGACGCGCGCGTGAGCATTCTTAACCAGACGCCCAGCGCGTTCCGCCCATTGATCGCGGCTCAGGCACACAGCGCTCAAGCGCATTCGCTGCGCCAGGTTATTTTTGGCGGCGAAGCGCTGGAACCGGGCATGCTCAAACCGTGGTATGCGCGCGCCATGAACGCCGGTACGCAACTGGTGAACATGTACGGCATCACCGAAACCACCGTGCACGTGACGTACTGCGCGCTGCAAGCGGCCGACGCGCAGCGCGTCGGTGTCAGCCCGATTGGCGTGCGCATTCCCGACCTGCAACTCTACGTGCTCGATGAACACCGTGAGCCGCTGCCGTTTGGCGTGGTCGGCGAGTTGTACGTCGGCGGTGCCGGCGTGGCGCGCGGTTATCTGAACCGCGATGCGCTGAACGCCGAGCGCTTCCTGGCTGACCCGGCCACTGGCCTGCGCATGTACAAAACCGGCGACCTCGGCCGCCTGCTCGCCGACGGCAGCGTTGAGTACCTGGGGCGTAACGATGACCAGGTGAAAATCCGTGGTTTTCGTATCGAGTTGGGCGAAATCGAAGCGCGCCTGGCCACCGCGCCGGGCGTGCGTGAGGCGGTGGTCATCGCCCGCGAAGATGAACCGGGTGACAAGCGCCTGGTGGCCTACGTGGTGGCCGAGGGCGAACTCAGCGCCGCCGCGTTGCGTGACCATCTGCTGCTGAGCCTCGCCGAACACATGCTGCCGAGCGCCTTTGTGCAACTGGGCACCTTGCCGCTGACCACCAACGGCAAGCTCGACCGCAAGGCGCTGCCCGCGCCGGATGCCGACGCATTGGCGCGGCGTGACTACGCCGCCCCGCAAGGCGCGGTGGAAACTGCCATCGCCGGCCTCTGGCAGGAGCTGCTGAAGCTCGACCGCGTCGCCGCGACGATAACTTCTTCGAACTCGGCGGCCACTCGCTGCTGGCGGTCAAGCTGATCGAACGCATGCGTAAGGTCGATTTGAGCGCCGATGTGCGCGTGCTGTTTGGTCAGCCGACACTGGCGGCACTGGCTGCGGCGGTCGGCGGGCAACAGGAAGTTGTGGTACCGCACAACCTGATCACACCCGCCAGCCAGCACATCACGCCCGACATGCTGCCGCTGGTGAACCTCGACCAGGCCGCCATCGAGCACATTCTCGGCAAGGTCCCCGGTGGCATTGCCAACGTGCAGGACATCTACGGGCTGGCGCCGTTGCAGGCGGGTATTCTTTACCATCACCTGGCAACCACCGAAGGCGACCCCTACGTGTTGCAGGTGCAGTTCAGCTTTGCCGACCAGTTGGCGGTGGACGCGTTTGTTCGCGCGCTGCACAGCGTGATCGAGCGCAACGACATCCTGCGCACCGCGATTATCTGGGAAGGCCTGGAGGAACCGGTGCAAGTCGTGGTGCGCCAGGCTTCATTGGCCGTCGAGCGTATTCAAACCCAAGGCAGCGATGCCTTGGCGCAACTGCAACAACGCTTCGACCCGCGCCACTATCGCCTCGACCTGTCGCGCGCCTCGCTGATGCATTTTGGCTACGCGCAGGAGCAGAGCCGCTACGTCGGTATTTTGCTCCTGCACCATATCTTGCTCGACCACACGGCCCTGCAAGTGCTGGTGCAAGAGATGAGCGCCAGCCTGGCTGGCAGCAGCGCGCAACTGCCCGACGCGGTGCAGTACCGTAACTACGTGGCGCAGGCGCGTCTGGGTGTCACGCAGGCGCAACATGAAGCGTTTTTCAGCGACATGCTCAGCGATATTGACGAGCCGACGCTGGCCTTCGGTTTGCACGACGTGAATGGCGATGGCAGTGGCATCGTCGAGGCGCATCTACCGCTCGAACCGGCGCTGAGCCAGGGGCTGCGCGAGCAGGCACGGCAACTCGGCGTGAGCACTGCCAGCCTGGTGCACCTGGCGTGGGCGCAGGTGTTGGCGCAGGTGTCCGGCCAGCAAGACGTGGTGTTCGGCACCGTGCTGCTGGGCCGCATGCAAGGCGGTGAGGGCGCCGACCGCGCGTTGGGAATGTTCATCAACACCTTGCCGCTGCGCGTCAGCCTCGGTGCCGTTGGCGTGCAAGCCGGGGTGCGTGCCACCCACGCGCGCCTCGCGCAATTGCTTGGGCATGAACATGCTTCGCTGTCGCTCGCCCAGCGTTGCAGCGGCGTGCCAGGTTCGTTGCCGTTGTTCAGCACCTTACTCAACTACCGTCACAGCGCGCCGGGCGACGCGCCGGGGGACAGCCCGTTTGCTGCCTCCGGTATCGAAATTCTGAGTTCTGAAGAGCGCAGCAACTACCCGCTGGTGTTGAACGTCGATGACCTCGGCACAGGCTTTGCGCTCACCGTGCAAGGCGTGGCCACCCTGGAGGTTCAGCGCGTGGGCGACTACATGCTTACCGCCTTGCGCAACCTCGTGACCGCGCTGCAACAGGCGCCCACCACGCCGTTGCACGCGGTGTCGATTGTGCCGCCTGCCGAGCGTCAGCAACTGTTGGTGGGCTTCAACGCGACCGCCCGCGAGTACCCGTCGCAGTTGACCGTGCAGCAACTGTTCGAAGCCCAGGTGCTGGCGCGTCCCGAAGCCATTGCGGCGGTGCAGGGTGAATTGTCGATGAGTTATCGCGACCTCAACCACCGTGCCAATCGACTCGCCCATCACTTGATCAATCAGGGGGTGCAGCCCGGCGAAAGCGTGGCGATTGCACTGCCGCGCTCGCTGGATTTGCTGGTGTGCCAACTGGCGATCCTCAAGTGCGCGGCGGTCTACGTGCCGCTGGACGTCAACGCCCCGGTGGAGCGCCAGGCGTTTATCGTGCAGGACAGCGGTGCGCGCCATGTGCTGAATAACCTCGCCGAGTTGAACCTGGAAGCACTGTCGCCACGCAACCCCGAGGTGGCGCAGTCTGCGCAAAGCGTTGCGTACATCATGTACACCTCCGGTTCCACCGGCGCACCGAAGGGTGTGCAAGTGCCGCACCGCGCGATCTCGCGGCTGGTGCTGAATAACGGTTACGCCGAGTTCAACCCGCGCGACCGTGTGGCGTTCGCGTCTAACCCGGCGTTCGACGCAAGTACCCTTGATGTGTGGGCGCCGCTGCTCAATGGCGGTTGCGTGGTGGTGGTCGAGCAGGCAGTGCTGCTGTCCCAAGCTGCGTTTGCTGCGCTGTTGCAAGAGCAAGCCATCAGCGTGTTGTGGATGACCGCCGGGCTGTTCCATCAGTACGCCGATGCGCTGATGCCGGTACTGCGCCAGTTGCGCTACCTGATCGTTGGCGGTGATGTGCTTGACCCGCTGGTGATTGGCCGCGTGCTCACCCACGGCAAACCGCAGCACCTGTTGAACGGCTACGGGCCGACCGAAGCCACCACGTTCTCCACCACCTTTGAAATCACCGCGCTGGCTGCGGGCGGCATTCCGATTGGCCGGCCGATTGCGAATGCGCAGGCCTACGTGCTGGATGCGCGCCAGCAACTGCTGCCGCTGGGCGTGGTCGGCGAGTTGTATATCGGTGGCGCGGGCGTGGCCATCGGGTATTTGAACCAGCCGCAACTGACCGCCGAAAAATTCATCGCCAACCCGTTTGGCGAAGGCCTGCTGTACCGCAGCGGCGACTTGGCCAGTTGGCAGGTCGACGGCACCTTGCTGTACCAGGGGCGCAATGACCTGCAAGTTAAAATTCGCGGCTTCCGTATCGAGCCCGGCGAAATCGAAACCTGCCTGGCCACCTGCGCCGGTGTCAAAGACGCGGTGGTGCTGGCCCGCGAAGACGAACCGGGTGACAAGCGCCTGGTGGCTTACTACACCGCGCAGGCGCCGTTGGACATCGAAGCGTTGCGCGCGCACCTGCAAGGCCAGTTGCCGGATTACATGGTGCCTTCGGCGTATGTGTGGCTGGCGCTGCTGCCGCTGACCGCCAACGGCAAGCTCGACCGCAAGGCCCTGCCGGTGCCGGACCAGAGCGCGCTGCTCAGCCGTGGCTACGAAGCGCCGCAAGGCGAAGTAGAAACCCTGCTGGCGCAGATTTGGCAAGACGTGCTCAAGCTGGAACGCGTGGGCCGGCATGATCATTTCTTTGAGCTGGGCGGGCATTCGTTGCTCGCGGTCAGCCTGATTGAACGCATGCGGCAGGTCGGCCTGAGCGCCGATGTACGCGTGTTGTTCAGCCAGCCAAGCCTGGCAGCGCTGGCGGCGGCGGTGGGCAGCGGGCGCGAGATTGTGGTGCCGGCGAATGGCATTCCGAAGGGCTGCACACAGATCACTCCAGCCATGCTGACGCTGGTGCAGCTCGACCAGGCCGCGATTGACCGAATCGTCGCCAGCGTGCCCGGCGGCGCGGCCAATGTGCAAGACATCTACCCGCTGGCGCCGTTGCAGGAAGGTATTTTGTACCACCACATCAGCGCCGAGCAGGGCGACCCGTACTTGCTGCAATCGCGCATGGCGTTTGACAGCCTTGAGCGCTTGCACGGGTTCATGCGCGCGCTGCAACAGGTCGTGACGCGCCACGACATCCTGCGCACCGGTGTGGTCTGGGAAGGCCTCGACAGCCCGGTGCAAGTGGTTTGGCGTGAGGCGCAACTGGTGGTGCAGGACGTTGCGCTGGACGCGGCACAAGGCGGCATCATCGAACAATTGCACGCGCGCTTCGATGCGCGGCACTACCGCCTCGACATCACTCAGGCGCCGCTGCTGCGCATGGTCTACGCCGAGGACCCGGCGAATAATCGGGTCGCGGCGATCCTGCTGTTCCACCACTTGGCGCTCGACCACACCGCAATGGAAGTGGTCGGCGAAGAAATGCGCGCGTTCCTGTTCAACCAGGCGGATGCGCTGCCGCACGCCGCACCGTTCCGTAACTACGTGGCGCAGGCGCGCCTGGGTGTGAGCGTGGCGGAACACGAGCAGTTCTTTTGCGACATGCTCGCCGACATCGACGAGCCGACCCTGCCGTTTGGCGTGCAGGATGTGCAGGGCGATGGCCGCGATATTGAAGAAGCACACGTGCCACTGGACGCGGCACTGGCGGTGCGCGTGCGTGAGCAAGCGCGGGTGCTGGGCGTCAGCGCGGCCAGCGTGATGCACCTCGCTTGGGCGCAGGTGCTGGGGCTGGTGTGCGGGCGTGACGAGGTGGTGTTCGGCACCGTATTGATGGGCCGCATGCAGGCCGGTGAGGGCGCCGACCGTGCGCTGGGCATGTTCATCAACACCTTGCCGCTGCGCGTGAATGTGGCCGCCGGTGCCGCCGTTGCGGTCAAGGCGACCCACGCGCGACTCAGCGCATTGCTCGGCCATGAACATGCCTCGCTGGCACTGGCCCAGCGTTGCAGTGGCGTGCCGACGACGGTGCCGCTGTTCAGCGCGTTGCTCAATTACCGTCACAGTAACCCCGGCGAAATGGCCCGCGATGGTCACGGCATCTGGGAAGGTGTGCAACTGCTGGGCGGCGAAGAGCGCAGCAACTACCCGCTGACCCTCAGCGTCGATGATTTTGGCGCAGGCTTTGGCCTCAGCGTGCTGGCGCTGCCGCAGATCGGCGCCGAGCGTGTGTGTGGCTACATGCACAACGCCGTGGCGCAACTGGTGGGCAGCCTGGAAAACGCGCCGCGAACCGCGCTCAATCAGCTGGATATTCTGCCTGCAGCGGAACGCGAAACGCTGCTGCGTGAATTCAACGCCAGCGCCGCGCATTACCCAACCGGGCACACGCTGCACGCGGCCGTTGAGGCCCAAGCCGAGCGCCAGCCGCAGGCGATTGCCGTGCAGCAAGACGCTGCATCGCTGACCTATCAGCAACTCAACCAACGTGCCAACCAACTGGCCCATCACCTGCTGGCACTCGGTGTGCAACCGGATGACCGCGTGGCGATTTGCTGCCGGCGTGGCCCGCAAATGTTGGTGGGGCTGCTGGGCATTCTCAAGGCCGGTGCAGGCTATGTGCCTATCGACCCGGCGCACCCGGCCGAGCGAATCGCCTACCTGTTGCAGGACAGCGCGCCGGTGGCCGTGCTGGCCGAGCCAGGCACCCGCGAGCTGCTGGGCGCCGTCACAGCGGTCAACCTGCTTGACCACAGTTGGCAGCACCACGCGGTGACTAATCCTCAGCTCGAAACGCTGACCCCGGCGCACCTGGCCTACGTGATCTACACCTCCGGCTCCACCGGCCAGCCCAAGGGCGTGATGGTCGAACACCGCAGCGTGGCAAACCTGGTGCACTGGCACTGCGCAGCCTTCGAGCTGGATGCGCGCAGCCACACCAGCAGCGTCGCCGGTTTCGGCTTTGACGCGATGGCCTGGGAGGTCTGGCCAGCACTGTGCGCAGGCGCAACCCTGCACCTGCCGCCGGCCGATGTCGGCAATCAAAACATCGACGCGCTGCTCGCCTGGTGGTTGGCACAGCCGCTGGATGTCAGCTTCCTGCCGACTCCGGTGGCCGAATACGCCTTCAGCCAGAACCTGCAACACCCGAGCTTGCGCACCCTGCTGATCGGTGGCGATCGCCTGCGCCAGTTCACCCGGGAACAGCGCTTTGCAGTGATCAACAACTACGGCCCCACCGAAGCCACGGTGGTTGCCACCTCGGGCCGCGTGCACGCCGGGCAGGGCTTGCCGATCGGCCAGCCGATTGCCAATACCCACGTCTACGTGCTCGATGCACAGCTGCGCCCGGTGCCGGTAGGGGTTGTCGGTGAGCTGTACGTGGGTGGCAGCGGCGTGGCGCGGGGCTACTTGAACCGGACTGAGATGACTGCCGAACGCTTCCTGGATGATCCGTTCAACGGCGGGCGCATGTACCGCAGCGGCGACCTGGTGCGCTGGTTGCCCGACGGTAATCTCGACTACGTGGGCCGCAACGATGATCAGGTGAAAGTGCGCGGCGTGCGCGTCGAACTGGGCGAAATCGAGAGTTGCCTGGCCGCGCTTGAGGGTGTCGGCGAAGCGGTGGTGCTGGTGCGTGACGGCCGTTTGGTGGCGTGGTTCAGCGAACATTACCCGCTTGCGATTGAACACCTGCGCGCGCAACTGCAAGCGCAGTTGCCCGAGGCGCTGGTGCCGGTCGCCTATGTAAAACTCGACGCGCTGCCGCTGACCGCCAACGGCAAGCTGGACCGCAAAGCTCTGCCGGAACCCGACCACACCGCGCTGCTGAGCCGGGACTATGGAGCGCCGCAAGGTGAGGTCGAGACCACCCTGGCGCGCATTTGGGCCGAGGTGTTGCAGGTGGAGCAGGTCGGTCGGCATGACCACTTCTTCGAACTCGGCGGCCATTCGTTGTTGGCCGTCAGCCTGATCGAGCGCATGCGCCAGGTCAGCCTCAGCGCCGATGTGCGCATCCTGTTCAGCCAGCCAACCCTGGCTGCGCTGGCCGCCGCCGTGGGCAGCGGGCGCGAAGTGCAGGTGCCACCCAACCGTATCGCCGCCGATTGCCGGCGCATCACCCCGGACATGCTGCCGCTGGTTGAGCTCGACCAGTCGACGCTCGACGAGGTGGTCGGCCGCGTCCCCGGCGCGCCGCGAATGTGCAGGACATTTACCCGCTGGCGCCGTTGCAGGAAGGCATTCTTTACCACTACATCACCGCCGAGCAGGGCGACCCGTACCTGCTGCAATCGCACTTGGCGTTCGACAGCATCGAGCGCCTGAACGCCTTTGCCCAAGCGCTGCAATTAGTCATCGACCGGCACGACATCCTGCGCACCGGCGTGGTCTGGGAAGGCCTCGCGCAACCGCTGCAAGTGGTGTGGCGCAAGGCTCAGCTGAGCGTGCAGGAACTGCACTTGCAAGGTGATGTTCTGGCCGGCCTGCACGCGCGGTTTGATGCGCGGCGTTATCGCCTCGACATCAGCCAGGCGCCGCTGATTCGCCTGATGTATGCCAACGACCCGGCCAACGCACGCGTGGTGGTGGTGTTGCTCTATCACCATATTGCCCTCGACCACACCGCATTCGACGTGGTGCTGCACGAAATGCAGGGCCATTTGCTCGGCCACGCCGCCCCGACGACGGCGCCGATGCCGTACCGCAACTACGTGGCCCAAGCGCGTCTGGGCGTGAGCGAAGCCGAACACGAGCGCTTTTTCTGCGAGATGCTCGGTGATGTCGATGAACCGACCTTGCCGTTCGGCTTGCAGGACGTGCGCGGCGACGGCAGCGCCATCCAGGCGCATAGCCTGCGCCTGGACGCAGACCTCAACCGCCGCCTGCGCGCTCAGGCACGCCTGCTCGGGGTAAGCACGGCCAGCCTGTTCCACTTGGCCTGGGGCCAGGTGTTGGCGGCCACCGCAGGTCGCCACAGCGTGGTGTTCGGCACGGTATTGGTCGGCCGCCTGCAAGGCGGCGAGGGCGCTGACCGTGCCCTTGGCGTGTTCATCAATACCTTGCCGTTGCGCCTGGACATTGATGAGCAAGGTGCACGCGCTGCGGTGCGGGCCACCCACGCGCGGCTCACCGCGTTGCTCGGGCATGAACACGCCTCCTTGGCGCTGGCCCAGCGTTGCAGCGGGGTGGCGGCCCCGGCGCCGCTGTTCAGTTCAATGCTCAACTATCGCCATCGCGGCGCTGCAACCCGCTCGCACGAGGCGCAGCAAGCGTGGCAAGGCATGCAAACCCTGGTCAATGACGGGCGCACCAATTACCCGTTGACCTTGAACGTGGATGACTTGGGCGACGGCTATGACGTGACGGCCCTGGCGCAGGTTGACGCGCAGCGGGTCTGCGGCTACATGCAAAATGCTTTGGCCGGGTTGGTCGAAGCGTTAGAGCAGGCGCCGCACCAGGCGCTCAATCGCCTGCCGGTACTGGGCGCCGAGGAACGCCAAAAACTGCTGGTGGAGTTCAACGCCACCACCGTCAACTTCAACCTCGACCAGACCCTGCACGGCCTGTTCGAAGCCCAGGTGGCGCGCACGCCAGACGCGGTGGCGGTCAAAGCCGGTGAGCAACACCTGACCTACCAGGCGCTCAACGAACGCGCCAACCGCCTGGCGCATCACCTGCGCGAACGCGGCGTGCAAGCCGATTCGCGCGTGGGTATTTGCCTGGAGCGTGGCCTGGACATGGTCATCGGCCTGTTCGCCATTCTCAAGGCCGGCGGCGGCTACGTGCCGCTCGACCCGGCGTATCCAGCAGAGCGCATTGCCTACATGTTGCACGACAGCGCACCTGTGGTGGTGCTCGCGCAGGGCGCAACGTGTGGCTTGCTCGGCGATGTGGCGGTGATTGATCTGGACCACAACACCTGGCAGCACCAGCCCGCCAGCAACCCTCAAGTGCCGGGCCTCAGCGCCCAGCACATGGCCTACGTGATCTACACCTCTGGCTCCACCGGCCAGCCCAAGGGCGTGATCAACGAACACGCAGGCGTGGTCAACCGGTTGTTATGGATGCAGGACGCCTACGGCCTTAACGCGCATGACGCGGTGCTGCAGAAAACCCCGTTCAGCTTCGACGTGTCGGTGTGGGAGTTTTTCTGGCCGCTGTTCACCGGCGCGCGCCTGGTGATGGCGCGCCCTGGCGGGCACAAGGAGCCGGCGTACCTGTGCGAAGTGATCGAAGCGGAGCAGATCACCACGCTGCACTTTGTGCCGTCGATGCTCGACGTGTTCCTGGCGCATGGCGAGATCCGCCAGGCGAGTGGGCTGGTGCGCGTGATGTGCAGCGGCGAAGCCTTGCCGGGCAGCCTGGTGCGGCGCTTCAAGCAGCAATTGCCAGCGGTTGGTTTGTACAACTTGTATGGCCCCACCGAAGCGGCGGTCGATGTGACCGCGTGGAACTGCGCCTGCGCCGAGGTGCCGGACAATACCCCCATCGGCAAGCCGATTGCGAACACGCGCATGTATGTACTGGATGCGCAGTTGCAGCCGCTGCCGTTGGGTGTGGTCGGCGAGCTGTTTATCGGCGGCGTGCAAGTCGCGCGCGGCTACTTGAACCGCCCTGAGCTGACCGCCGAGCGCTTCCTCAAAGACCCGTTCACCGACGGGCGCCTGTACCGCACCGGTGACGTCGGCCGTTACTTGCCCGACGGCAATATCGAGTACCTGGGCCGCAACGATGACCAGGTGAAAATCCGTGGCTTGCGTATCGAACTCGGCGAAATCCAGGCGCGGCTGCTGGAGTATCCGCAGGTCAGCGAAGCCGCCGTGGTGGCGCGCGAAGACCGGCTGGTGGCGTACTACACCGGCCAGCCAAGCGACATCGAACAACTGCGCCTGCACCTGCTGCAGCACCTGCCGGACTTCATGGTGCCCGCGCTGTTCGTGCACCTCGACGCCTTGCCGCTGAGCCCCAACGGCAAACTCGACCGCAAGGCCCTGCCGGCACCGGGCATGGATGCGTTGCAGGTGCGCGAGTACGAAGTGCCGCAAGGCCCGACCGAAATCCTCTTGGCCGAACTTTGGGCCGAACTGCTGAAGGTGGAGCGGGTAGGGCGGCATGACAATTTCTTTGAACTGGGTGGGCACTCGCTGCTCGCCATGAGCTTGATCGGCCGCCTGCGCCAGGAAGGTATGGAAGCCGATGTAAGGGCGTTGTTCGAAGCGCCAACCCTGGCCGGCTACGCCGCCATAACTGAACGAATGGAGATCGTCCTGTGAGCCTCTTTGAGCTGTTGGCGACACTGAAAACCAAGGACATTCAACTGGCGCTCAAGGGCGAGCAGTTGTCGGTGCAAGGCAATAAACAAGCGCTGAGTGAGCCGGCGATACTGGCGGCGTTGCGCGAACACAAACCCGCGCTGATTGAGCTGATCAAGGCCGGCGAGTACTCGGCGACCAAGGCCGGTGAGGTGCAGGTGCCGGCGAACGCCATTCCGGCGGGCGCTGAACACATCACGCCGGGCATGCTCAGCCTGTCGACACTCAGCCAGGAAGAGATTGATCGTATCGTCGCCAGCGTCGACGGCGGTGTAGCGAATATTCAGGATATTTACCCGCTGGCGCCGTTGCAGGAAGGCATTCTGTTCCACCATGTCAGCGCCGAGCAGGGCGACCCGTACGTGATGCAGTCGCAATTTTCGTTCGACAGCCTGGCGCGTTTCGAGGCGTTTGCCGACGCGTTGCAACGCGTGATGGACCGCCACGACATCTTGCGCACGGGGGTGGTGTGGGACGGTTTGCAACAGCCGTCGCAAGTGGTGTGGCGCCAGGCGCGCCTGCCGGTGCAGGCACTGACGCTGGACCCGGCCGACGGCGATATTGCCGCGCAACTGCACGCGCTGTACGACGCCCGCCATTATCGCCTCGACGTGACGCAGGCGCCGCTGTTGCGCCTGGTGCGTGCCGAAGACCCGCAGAACCAGCGCATTGTCGCCACGTTGTTGTTCCACCATATGGCCCTCGACCACAGCGCGCTCGAAGTGGTATGCCATGAACTGCAAGCGTACTTGCTGGGGCACGGCGAAGCGCTGGGGCAGGCGGTGCCGTTTCGCAATTACGTGGCGCAGGCGCGCTTGGGCATCAGCGAGCAGGAACACGAAAGCTTTTTCCGCCAGATGCTCGGCGACATCAGCGAACCGACCTTGCCGTTTGGGTTGCAGGACGTGCAGGGCGATGCGCGCGGCATTCAGGAGGTCAGCGTGCCGCTGCCAGCCGAGTTGGGGCAGCGCTTGCGTGCGCAAGCGCGGCAACTCAGTGTCAGCGCCGCCAGCCTGTTTCATATGGGCTGGGCGCAAGTATTGGGCGCCTTGTCCGGCAAGCAGCACGTGGTGTTCGGCACCGTGTTGATGGGCCGCATGCAAGGCAGCCATGGCACGGACCGCGCGCTGGGTATTTTCATCAACACGCTGCCGTTTCGCGTCGACGTGGACGGCCAAGACGTACGCAGCGGCGTCAAAGCCACCCACACGCGCTTGACCACCTTGCTGCGCCATGAGCATGCGCCGCTTGCGCTGGCCCAGCGTTGCAGCGGCGTTGTGGCGCCGACGCCGTTGTTCAGCGCGTTGCTCAACTACCGCCACAGCGCCCCGGCGGCCAGCGCCGAGGGCGTGTCGGCGTGGCACGGGATTGCAGCGCTCAGCGCCGAAGAACGCACCAACTACCCGCTGACCTTGAGCGTCGATGACCTCGGTGATGGTTTCGGCCTGAGCCTGCTCGCCAGCACCTCGGTAGACCCGCAGCGGGTGTGCGCCTACTTGCAAACCGCCCTGGAAAACCTGGTGACTGCGCTGGAGCAGGCGCCGCACACCGCGCTGAATCACCTGTCGGTAGTGCCTGTGGCCGAGCAACAACAACTGCTTGAGCAGTTCAACACCACCCAAGCCGCCTTCCCCCAAGTCACCACGCTCCACACGCGCATTGAAGCGCAGGCGGCGCTCACGCCCGAGGCTATTGCTGCGGTACATCAGGGCCACTCACTGACCTACGCCGCGCTGAATCAGCACGCCAATCAGCTGGCGCATCATCTGTTGGCGCTGGGCGTACAACCCGACGACCGCGTGGCCATCGTCGCGCGCCGTGGCCTCGACACGCTGGCCGGGTTGCTGGCGATCCTCAAGGCGGGTGCCTGCTATGTGCCGGTGGACCCGTCCCACCCGGCCGAGCGCCTGAGCTACTTGCTGAGTGACAGCGCGCCGGTGGCGGTGCTGACCCAGCACGCGTTGCTCGCGCGCCTGCCCTCACTTGAAGTGCCGGTGATCGCCCTGGATCGGGTGACCTGGCAACACGCTTCGACGGATAACCCCAGCGTTGCCGTCACCCCGAAAAACCTTGCGTACGTGATCTACACCTCCGGCTCCACCGGCCTGCCAAAAGGCGTAATGGTGGAGCACCACACCGTGGCGAATCTGGTCGATTGGCATTGCCACGCGTTTGACCTGTGTGCCGGGCGCCACACCGCCAGCGTCGCGGGTTTCGGCTTTGATGCAATGGCCTGGGAAGTCTGGCCGGCGCTGTGTGTGGGCGCGACCTTGCACCTGGCGCCGGCGCACGACGCGCCGAAGACCTCGACGCCTTGCTGGTGTGGTGGCGCGGGCAGCCGCTGGACGTGTGCTTTTTGCCGACGCCGGTGGCCGAGTACGCGTTCAGCCAGCAGATCGAACACCCGACGTTGCGCACGCTGCTGATCGGCGGCGATCGGCTGCGCCAGTTTGCGCGTGCACAGCGTTTTGAACTGATCAACAACTACGGCCCCACCGAGGCCACCGTGGTTGCCACCTCGGGCAAGGTCGAGGTCGGCCAGCCGTTGCATATCGGCAAACCGGTCGCGAATGTCACGGTGTACTTGCTGGATGAACAGCAACGGCTGGTGCCGCTGGGTGTGGCGGGCGAGCTGTATGTGGGCGGCAAGGGTGTGGCGCGGGGTTACCTGAACCGCCCGGAACTGACAGCCGAGCGCTTCCTGCAGGACCCGTTTAACGACGGGCGCATGTACCGCACCGGCGACCTGGCGCGTTGGTTGCCGGACGGCACGCTTGAATACCTGGGGCGCAATGACGACCAGGTGAAAATCCGTGGCATGCGCATCGAGCTGGGCGAAATCGAAACCCAACTCAACCAATTGCCCGGGATTCAGGAGGCCGTGGTGCTGGTGCGTGAGGAGCGCCTGGTGGCGTATTTCACCGAGCATGCGCAGTTCGACGCGTTGGCCGTCGGCGACATTCGTGCCCACCTGGTGGCGCACCTGCCGGACTATATGGTCCCGGTGGCCTACGTGAAACTCGCGGCATTGCCGCTCACCGCCAACGGCAAACTCGACCGCAAGGCGCTGCCTGCGCCCGACATGGCCGCGCTGTTTACCCGCGAATACGTGGCGCCGCAAGGCGAGATCGAAAGTGTGTTGGCGCAGATTTGGGCGGATGTGCTGCACGTGGAGCGGGTCGGGCGCCGCGACCATTTCTTTGAGCTGGGCGGGCACTCGCTGCTGGCCATGCGCATGGTGTCGCAAGTGCGCCAGCGCCTCGGTGTCGAGCTGATACTCGGCGATTTGTTTGCCAATGCCGAGCTGGCGGCGGTCGCCGAGGTGCTCGCCAAAGCCGGTCGCAGCACTTTGCCGGACATTCTCCCGGCCAATCGCGATGACGACGTGCCGCTGTCCTTCGCCCAACAACGCCTGTGGTTTTTGGCGCTGATGGAAGGTGCCAACACCGCCTACAACATTCCTATCGGCTTGCGTTTACGTGGGCAGTTGCATGTCGAGGCGCTGCAACGGGCGCTGGCGCGTATCGTCGCGCGGCATGCAACCTTGCGCAGCCGCTTCGCCCAGCACGGCGACGACGCCAAAGTGCTGATCGTGCCCGCTGAAGAGGTGTTGCCGCTGCAAGTGCAAGACCTGCGCCGCCACCCGCAACCGCAGCAAGCGCTGGACGCGTTGATTCACGGCGAAGCCTCGGCGCCGTTCGACCTGGAGCGTGGCCCTTTGCTGCGCGGGCGTTTGGTGGTGATGGGCAGCGATCACCATGTATTGCTGCTGACCCTGCACCATATCGTCTCCGATGGCTGGTCGATGGGCGTGCTCACCCGTGAGCTGATGGCGCTGTACCAGGCGTTCAGCCATGGCCAGCGCGACCCGTTGCCGCCACTGCCGATTCAGTACGGCGACTTTGCCGTGTGGCAACGTTTGTGGCTGAGCGGCGAAGTGCTGCACCGCCAAAGCAGCTACTGGCAGCAGGCGTTGGCCGGTGCGCCGGCACTGCTCACCTTGCCGACTGACCGCCCACGCCCGGCGCAACAGGACTACGCCGGCAGCAGCGTTGAAGTGCGCTTGAATGAACGCCTCACCGCCGGGCTCAAGGCTTTGAGCCAACGCCATGGCACCACGCTGTACATGACCTTGATGGCCGCCTGGGCCTCGCTGTTGGCGCGGCTGTCCGGGCAAACCGACGTGGTGATCGGCTCGCCGGTGGCCAACCGAACGCGCAGCGAGGTGGAAGGGCTGATCGGCCTGTTCGTCAACACCCTGGCGGTGCGTATCGACACCTCGGGCGAGCTGAGCACCGAGGCATTGCTGGCGCGCGTAAAAACCCTGACGCTGGACGCTCAGGCCCATCAGGACCTGCCGTTCGAGCAAGTGGTGGAAGTCACCCGGCCGGTCCGCAGCCTGGCCCACAGCCCGCTGTTCCAGACCTTGCTGAGCTGGCAGGACAGCAGCGCACCGACCCTGGCGTTGGGCGATCTGGCGCTGGAAGGGATTGTCGAGAACAGCCACTTTGCCAAGTTCGACCTGTCGCTGAACCTGGGTGAAGTACAGGGCAGCATTCTCGGCGCGCTGGAATATGCGCTGGCGCTGTTCGATCAGTCGACTGTCGAGCGTTACGTCGGCTACTTCACCCGCGTGCTGCAGGCGATGGTCGATAACGACCAGGCGGTGCTGGAACATGCGCCGCTGGTGGATGAGCGTGAGCGTCAGCAGCTGCTGGTCGACTTCAACGCCACCGCAGTGGCCTACGACCTCAAGCAAACCCTGCACGGCCTGTTCGAAGCGCAGGTGGCGCGCACGCCGCAGGCGATTGCGGTCAAGGCAGGCGAACAGCAACTGACGTACGCCGAGCTGAACGCGCAGGCGAATCAGTTGGCCCACCACTTGCTGGCGCTGGGCGTGGAGCCGGGTTCGCACGTGGCGATCTGCGTGGAGCGCAGCCTTGAAATGGTCGTCGGCCTGTACGCCATTCTCAAAGCCGGCGCGGCCTATGTGCCGCTCGACCCGGCTTACCCGCAAGAGCGCATTGCCTACATGCTGCAAGACAGCGCGCCGGTGGTGGTGTTGGCCCAAGCGGCCACGCGCGGCTTGCTCGGCGCGGTGCCGGTAGTCGAGCTGGACCAGCCTGACTGGCAGCATCAACCGATGGAAAACCCTGGTATTGAGGGCGTGGCCGCGTATGTGATCTACACCTCGGGCTCCACCGGGCAACCCAAGGGCGTGATCAACGAACACACCGGCGTGGTCAACCGCCTGTTGTGGATGCAGGACGAATATGGCCTGACGGCGCATGACACGGTGCTGCAAAAAACCCCGTTCAGCTTCG
This sequence comes from Pseudomonas kitaguniensis, assembly GCF_009296165.1. Classification (GTDB taxonomy): domain Bacteria; phylum Pseudomonadota; class Gammaproteobacteria; order Pseudomonadales; family Pseudomonadaceae; genus Aquipseudomonas; species Aquipseudomonas kitaguniensis. Next base: position 32,681 of record NZ_VUAZ01000046.1, read on the forward strand.
ACGTTTCTGTGTGGGAGTTCTTCTGGCCGCTGTTTACCGGCGCGCGCCTGGTGATGGCAGGGCCTGGCGGGCATAAAGACCCGGCATACCTGTGCGAGGTGATCGCGGCTGAACAGGTCACGACGTTGCACTTCGTGCCGTCGATGCTCGATGTGTTCCTCGCCCATGGCGACGTCAGCCAAGCGGCTGGGCGGGTACGCGTAATATGCAGCGGCGAAGCCTTGCCGGGCAGCCTGGTGCGGCGCTTCAAGCAACAGTTGCCGGGCAGCCAGTTGCATAACCTGTATGGCCCGACTGAAGCGGCGGTCGACGTCACGGCCTGGAACTGCGCCGGTGCGGTCACGCCGGACAACACACCGATCGGCAAACCCATCGCCAACACGCGCATTTACGTGCTCGATAGCCAATTGCAACCGGTGCCGTTGGGCGTGGTCGGTGAGCTGTTCATCGGTGGCGTGCAAGTGGCGCGCGGTTATCTCAACCGGCCTGAACTGACTGCCGAGCGTTTCCTCAACGACCCGTTCAGCCCAGGGCGGATGTACCGCACGGGGGACGTCGGCCGCTACTTGGCGGACGGTACTATTGAGTACCTGGGGCGCAATGATGACCAGGTGAAGATCCGCGGGTTACGCATTGAACTGGGCGAAATCCAGGCGCGCCTGCTGGAGTATCCGCAGGTCAGCGAGGCCGCCGTGGTGGCGCGCGAAGACCGGCTGGTGGCGTATTACACCGGCACGCACAGCGACATTGACGCGCTGCGCAGCCATTTGCTGCAGCACTTGCCGGAGTTCATGGTGCCGGCGATTTTTGTGCACCTCGACGCGCTGCCGCTGAGCCCCAACGGCAAACTCGACCGCAAGGCGCTGCCCGCGCCGGGCGTGGATTCGCTGAGGTTGCGCGAGTACGAAGCGCCGGTGGGGGATACCGAAATCGCGCTGGCCAGCCTGTGGGCCGAGTTGCTGAACGTAGAGCGCGTGGGCCGTCACGACAATTTCTTTGAACTGGGTGGGCACTCGTTGTTGGCCGTCAGCCTGATGGGCCGTATGCGCCGCCTCGGCTTGTCGGCCGATGTGAAAGTGCTGTTCGGCCAGCCGACGTTAAGCGCGTTGGCGGCGGCGCTGGGCGGCGGGCGTGAAGTGGTGGTGCCGGTGAATGGCATTGCCGCCGACTGCCGCCATATCACCCCGGCCATGCTCACGTTGGTCACGCTGGACCCAGGCGCTATCGAGCGCATCGTCGCCTGTATCCCCGGCGGCGCGGCGAATGTGCAGGACATTTACCCGCTGACGCCGTTGCAGGCCGGCATGCTTTATCACCACCGCGCGGTGACGGAAGGCGACGCGTACGTGCTGCAAGCGCAGTTCGCATTCGACAGCCTGCTGCGCTTGCAAGCGTTTACCAAGGCGTTGCAGGCGGTGATCCAGCGGCACGACGTGCTGCGCTCGTCATTCCATTGGGACGGCCTGGAAGAACCGGTGCAAGTAGTGTGGCGTGAAGCCTCGTTGAGCGTCGAAAACGCGCCGTTGCCACAACGCCTCGACCTCGCCCAAGCCCCGCTGATGCGCCTGGTGTATATGCAGGACCCGCAGGCTTCACAGCGTGTGGTGGCGACCTTGCTGTTCCATCACTTGGTGATGGACCACATTGCCCTGGACATCCTGCAGCACGAACTGCAGGCGTTTCTGTTGGGCCGCGAGGACCAACTCGGCGCAGCGGTGCCGTACCGCAACTACGTGGCCCAGACCCGCTTGAGCGTCGACGATCACGCAGGGTTTTTCGCTGAAATGCTCGCTGAGATTGATGAGCCCACCGAGGTCGCCAACCTCGGCGGTGAGGCAAACGCGCAACTGACCCTCGACCCGCAGTTGAGCCTGCGCCTGCGTACTCAGGCGCGTCAGTCGGGCGTCAGCGCGGCCAGCCTGATGCACTTGGCCTGGGCGCATGTGCTGGGCAAGGTCTGCGGTCGCGAGCGCGTGGTATTCGGCACGGTGATGCTCGGCCGCCTGCAAGGTGGCGAAGGCGCAGAACGCGCCATGGGCGTGTTTATCAACACCTTGCCGCTGCGCGTCGACGTGGGCGAACACTCGGTACGCACGGCGCTGCGTGCGACCCACGCGCGCCTTAGCCAACTGCTCAGCCATGAGCATGCGCCGCTGGCATTGGCCCAGCGTTGCAGCGGCGTGCCGGTGGGCACGCCGTTGTTCAATGTGCTGTTCAACTACCGCCACAGCGCGCCGCCCGTTGGCGGTGTGGCCGAGGCGTGGCAAGGTATTCAATTGCTCAAGGCCGAAGAACAGAGCAACTATGCGTTGTCGGTGAGCGTCGATGACCTTGGTGATCATTTCAGCCTGCACGCCATGGGGCAGGGCGCCGAGCGTTTGTGTGGTTACTTGCAGGTTGCCCTGGAGCAACTGGTGCAGGCGCTGGAGCAACACGCCGAGATCGCCATCGGGCACCTGCCGATTCTGCCGCAGGCCGAACGCCAACAACTGGCGCAGTTCAACGCCACCACCCGCGCGTTCCCCCGCGAGCACACGGTGCAGCGTCTGTTCGAAGCCCAGGCCCACGCGCGGCCTGACGCGGTGGCGGTGCTGCATGGCGAGCACGCGGTGAGCTATGGCGAACTCAACACCCGCGCCAACCGCCTGGCTCATCACCTGTTGGAACTGGGGGTGCGCCCCGCCGACCCGGTTGCGATCCTGTTGCCGCGCTCGATTGACCTGCTGGTCAGCCAATTGGCCGTGCTCAAATGCGCCGCCGCTTATGTGCCGCTGGACATCAACGCGCCCGTCGAGCGCCAAGCGTTTATGCTGCAAGACAGCGGCGCGGCCTGGCTGTTGACCCGCAGCGCGCTGGCGGTCGACTGCGCAGCGCGCCGCCTCGACCTCGACAGCCTGACCGTCGCCGCGCAACCGAGCCACAACCCGGACCTGTCGCAGCACTCGGACAGCGTGGCGTACATCATGTACACCTCCGGTTCCACCGGCACGCCGAAGGGCGTATTGGTGCCGCACCGTGGCATCACGCGGCTGGTGATCAATAACGGCTACGCCGACTTCAACCACACTGACCGCGTGGCCTTCGCCTCTAACCCGGCGTTCGATGCGAGCACCGTGGACGTGTGGGCGCCATTGCTGCACGGCGGCCAGGTGCAGGTGATCGACCACGCCACCTTGCTCGACCCGGCCGCCTTCAGCGTCGCGCTGGCAGGCACCACTGTGCTGTTCCTCACCACCGCGTTGTTCAACCAATACGTGCAGATGATTCCCGAGGCCCTGGCTGGCCTGCGCATCCTCTTGTGCGGCGGCGAACGTGGCGACCCTTCGGCGTTCCGCAGCCTGTTGGCGCGGGCGCCCGACCTGCGCATCGTCCATTGCTATGGGCCGACGGAAGCCACCACTTACGCCACCACGCATGCCGTGCATGCGGTTGCCGATGACGCTACCAGCGTGCCCGTGGGTCGGCCGATTTCCAACACGCAAATCCACGTGCTGGATGCGCAGTTGCAGCCGGTGCCGCTGGGTGTGGTCGGCGAAATCTGCGTCGGTGGCGACGGCGTCGCCATTGGTTATTTAAACCGGCCTGAGCTGACGGCCGAGAAGTTCGTGCAAGACCCGTTCAACCCGGGCAGCGTGATCTACCGCACCGGCGACCTCGGCCACTGGACGGCGGACGGCCTGCTGGAGTGCATCGGGCGTAACGATGACCAAGTGAAGATTCGCGGTTTTCGCATTGAGCTGGGTGAAATCCAAGCGCGGCTGGCGCTGTGCGCGAGCGTTCAGGATGCAGTGGTGTTGGCGCGTGAAGACGTACCGGGTGACAAGCGCCTGGTGGCGTATTTCACGTGGGCCGCTGAACCGGTTGACGTCGACAGCGTGCGGGCGTTTTTGCAAGGCCAGTTACCCGAATACATGCTGCCGTCGGCCTATGTGCCGCTGGCGCACATGCCACTGACGGCAAATGGCAAGATCGATCGCAAAGCCTTGCCTGTACCGGCCCCGGACGCGGTGATCAGCCGCGCGTTTGAAGCGCCGGTGGATGCGCTTGAGCAGACCCTGGCGCAGTTGTGGGCCGAGGTACTCAAGCTTGAGCAGGTTGGGCGGCATGACAGCTTCTTTGAACTCGGCGGGCATTCATTGCTGGCGATTCGACTGGTCAACCTGATGCAAGAGGCGGGGTTGCAGGTGTCACTGGCCGAGCTGTTCCAGCACGCCAACGTGGCCTGCGTCGCCGCCATGCTGAGCCAGCGCACGGCTGCGCCTGCGCGCGACCATTCGGTGATCACCGTGCGTAGCAGTGGCTCGCAGCCGCCGCTGTTTCTGGTGCACGAGTTCAGCGGCATGGACGTGTACTTCCCGGCGCTGGGCCAGCACTTGCCCGGTGATTATCCGATTTACGGCCTGCCGGGCGTGGCGTTGGGCGAGCCGCGCCTGAACACCATGGAAGGCCTGGCGGCGCGCATGGTCGGTCTGATTCGCAGCCTTCAACCGCACGGGCCGTACCGCGTGGCGGGTTGGTCGTTCGGCGGTGTGCTGGCCTATGAAGTCGCCATGCAACTGCTGGGGCTGGATGAACCGGTGGCGTTTCTCGGCCTGATCGACACCTACGTGCCGCGCATGACCGACCAGGGCAAGGCGCGCTGGAGCGGGCCGGACGCTCTGAAGCGGCATTTGTTGTTGCAGTGCACGGCGTATTGGAAAGCACAGGGAGGTGTGGATGAGCTGGCAAGCCTGGAACAATTGGAGGCAGACATTCGACAGTTGGACCTTGCGGCTCTGCTGCAACGCTGTCGCGATCAAGGTTTGTTGTACGCGCAAATGGCAGCGGCGACGGACGCGGACCTCATAAGTTTTATCCAGCGCGAAGTGGGCCATGGGCATGCGTTGGCGCACTACAGCCTGTTCCCGTTGCCGGTGCCAGTGCACCTGTTCAGCGCGCTGGAGCGCCCGACCGAGTTGTCACGGCGCAGCACGTCGCTGGGCTGGAACGACGCGTTGGCGCCTGCGCAATTGCGCCAAATCGAGGTGCCGGGTGACCACCAGAGCATGATGCAGGCGCCGCATATCCAGGCCTTGGGCGCTGCGATGACTCAGGCCATGGCTGCGTGTGCCCCGGTGGCGCAGGCGCAGCATCAAGCCTTACTGCGGATTCAGAGTGGCCGCGCGGGGTATGCGCCGGTGTTCTGTGTGCCGGGTGCGGGCGATAGCGTTACCGGCTTCGTCGGTTTGAGTGAAGCACTCGGGCGCGAATGGCCGCTGTATGGTTTGCAGCCGCGTGGCCTGGATGGCGAGGCGGTGCCGCACAGCCAAGTGGAAGCGGCGGCGCAGGGGTATTTGGTAGCACTGGAGCACGAGTGCCCACGCGGGCCGGTGCATTTGATCGGGCATTCGTTTGGCGGCTGGGTCGCGCTGGAGATGGCGCTGCGGTTGCAGGCGATGGGCCGTGAAGTGGCGTCGTTGACGGTGATCGACAGCGAGGCGCCGGGCGGCGCGGGCCGGCCTTACACAACAACGGCAGCCTTGTTGCGGTTGATTGAGGCCATGCAGTTGTCGGCGGGCAAACCGCTGGGCATCGACCGTGCCGAGTTTGCCGGTTGGGACGAGGTGACGCAGCGCCAGCGCTTGCATGCCGGCATGGTCGCGGTCGGCTTATTGCCGGCGCGCGCCAGTGTGGACGCGATGGATGGGCCGGCGCGCACTTATGCGGCGGCGTTGCGCACCGTGTATCGGCCTGCGCACCGCTACAACGGTGTGGTGCGCCTGGTGTTGGCGGAAGACCCGGCGCTGGATGCGTCAGGCAATCAGCGCGAGCAGGGCTTGATGATTGAAGGTTGGCGCGGGCAGGGCAGTGCGTTGCAGGTTTGGTATGGCGCGGGCAACCACTTCACGTTGCTCAAGGCCCCCAATGTGTTGGGCTTGGCTGGGTGGTGGCGTGCAGGCGTTGGCGTAGGCGAGGAGGTCTCATGAGGCCGCCGGGATCGTTCCCACGCGCTGCGCGGGAATGCCGCCGCGCACGCTCTGCGTCCGGTTTAAGGCGC
>NZ_VUAZ01000047.1 GCF_009296165.1 Pseudomonas kitaguniensis
GTGAAATCTTTGTCCGAATACCTGTTCGGCCATTTAAGATTTCAATCTCACGCGCTTACTTTTCTGCCCTGAGAACCGCGTCCGACTTTTTCAACAGAATCGGCCAAAAGAAGACGCTCAGATGAGAGGCTGCTACTGGCCAGAAGCCCCCGGCCAGCCAGGGCGATTCTCGGTCACACACGGACGTTGACCAACGGCTCTATTCAACCGAATGCAGCCTTAAAAGACGCTTAAGAAGCCAAGAGCGATTAAGTACTCGAGTCCGTTGACCATGGTTTCACGAGGGGTGTTCAGGGCTTCCCTATGCCTTTAATATCGGCCCCCTCACAGATGTCACGGTCAAAACAGCTTGATCCAAATACTAGGCGGGCCAAAGGAAATGGAGAGTAGGATTAAATTATGGAAAATCAGAGAAAGGTCGAGCACTGGGCTTACCCGTTCAAGCTAAAGCGAGCAGGTAATCAAAACTTCGAGGCGCAGGATCCAAAGCAATACTACGAAGCGCTGGCTAAGGCCTTGGGCGGGTTCTATCCGATGGGCACTAATGGTTCTTGGCATGGTGGAATTCATTTTGATAAAGGAACTGATGATTTTCTCGATCAATCCTCAGTGTGCTGCATCGCCGATGGGCAGGTAATTGCATATCGAGTCGATGAGACGGCCCCCATCACAGAGTATTTCGGAGAGCATATGCGTGTTGTGCAAGCTCCCTACTCCACGGGACTTGTACTTGTCCGGCACCGACTCGAGATACCAAGCGCGAACAGCGAACAAACTGAGGACGCGCCGCCAGTTGGGGAGTTGAATTTTTACAGTCTCTACATGCATCTGCTTGACTGGACGGGCTACCAGAAACACGACGCTCCACTACCTCCGGCTCTATTCGGTCCGATCACCTACAGCCCAAAAGTGGAGAAATCGGTCGATAATTTCCTTGGAATTAACACTAGAGCTGGCGCTCCCGGAACGGCCGGCCACAGTATAAAAAATGCCATTTTGCCCAAAGGTGTAAAGATTAGAACTGCCGAGTCAGCGCCTGCACCTAACGGGAAATGGAAGAAACTGAGCGCCGTACTCGAAGGAAATTCTATTCCCGAAACTATTAGTGAAGCGTGGATTTACACCGGAGAGCTGGAGGCTGTTAGTCCCGACACATATTTAGTTTCTGTGCAGGCCAATGACTTCAGCTCTGAGTTGCTACCCGGGAAAGGGCTGAATATCTACAAAACCTCGAAGGGCAAACAAAAAAATTCAATCACAGCCGTCTTGCCACTAGGGGTGAAACTGACTCTCGAGGAAGGCAGTGGAGAGTTCCGGAAAATCAGCAGTTTCACTGAGGGCGTAAATACCTTCCCGTTGACAGCTGAAAGTTCCAAAAATATCCATGGCTACGTAGCTATAAGTGCTTTGCAGGCACAACCAAGCAAGCCTGTTACTGATACTTTTCATCTATTACCTGAACCTTACGAAATCAAGGCAGGGGAAATAGTCGGACACTTAGGGCCCTATCAAAACGTCAATGACAGTGAGACCAAATTGCTCTTGCATTTAGAGATTTTTAGCTGTGATGACGTGCCAGCATTTATAGCTAAAAGTCGGAACCATGCAAAAACTCTGGATGCAACACGAAAAGTACTGCTAAAAATTCACAAAGGCGCAAGTCGGCTGATTGAGCACAAGGACAGTATTAATGCCCAAAACCCACCTAATATATGTCAGAAAGGTTCAATTGTTGGAACTGACCTGATAATTCCCCAGCGGGTTCTCGAAGATCTGCCGACTACCCATCGAATGACAGATACCAAGAGCTTTTTCGTGAGTACTCCTCCTCAAGCTATTCGCTGGTGGCGTTTGGATAACTTGCTCGAAGACGAAAAAGGTAAGCCGATTAATGGCTGGCTTGCTGAGCAGGACTTGATCACTACTCGTCATAGCTCTTGGGAGTGGGAGGGTTTTGATTTCATCGATGAGAGTGGAAAGCCGGTTGAACATCTTGCCCATCTCCTGAACACACGAGGCATGCTCAGCAAAGAAGAGAGAGAAAACTATCGTGCCGAAATTAGTCAAGCGGATAGTGGCCCCATCAAGCAAAGGCTTTACGATGTAATCGACACTAATAAAGACAATAAATTCAGTATCGAGGAGATTCACTCTGCGTTAGCTAAGCTCTGGCATGCTCAATCAATATCACAACTGATGATACGTTATGAGAGTGAATGGTTTTGGAACGCTGCGAAATGGAATGAGCTCGACCCTCTGCTAAACCACACGCCCTCACAGCCTAATCTGAATTGGGCTAATGAGAAAAGAAGAATCGAAAAGTTATCATGGTGGAAAGATGCTGGGTTGTCGGATGATGGGAAAGCATGGCACTTTCATTTAATAGGGCTCCTCGGCAACTTCACCTGTCCAACTGATGATAATGATCTGAAGTGGCTGAAAGTACCTTTCGGTCAACTAACTTTCGATGTTGAGGGGAACGACTTTGAAGATGCAGGTCATCCTTCCCATCGATATTTCAGCCGAGTCGTACACTGGCCAGAAGGTGTGTCGGGCGTGACGATTGGTCGCGGCTACGACTTGGGTCAACAAGCTGATCCAAGGGATGCCTTAATGAATGGTGGAGTAAAAGAGCCTCTGTTGTCATGGTTGGTTGGGGCTAAAGGTTTGCATGGGCAAGCCGCAAAAATATATTTAAATAGCGCAACTCAAGAAATCAGAAAGCATGTGATAACGCGAAAACAACAATATTTGCTTTTCATAGATGTCTACGAAACCATGAAAAAGGATATTTTTAGGATTTCGGACGTAATTAGCAACCAAGAAAAATATGGTGCTCTTTCTTGGGACTCCATCAATAAAAAAATTCAAGATATACTTATTGATCTCCGATATAGAGGAGATTACCACGTGCTTTCCAGAAAGTTTATTCAAGAGCCTTTTACTGGAAATGATCTAGCGAAAATAAAACAAGAAATGTCTAAACATAGCAATTGGGTGGGCGTGCCTCCAAATAGGTTCGCTGAAAGAAATCGTTACTTGGAGAGTAATTAATGCGCATTTTACATCTGACAGCTTATACGTTTTTTGGGCTGGCTTGCATCTCATCTGTGACGGCGGCCGAATTTGACTACAAGCGAGTCTATCAAGCAGATACAGGTAAAATAGACAAATACATCGTTAGATATTTGAGATCCTTCGACTCTCCATGCATCCGGGTGCAATCGCTTCTACCGGGGGGGAAGGGAAAAATACTAAAAGAAAAAGAGCTATGTTCCATTGACAGCAAGAGTTTTCTCGACGGCTTCACCCAGGTAGAGTTAAAAAAGGGAGAGTTCCAAGACGGAAAGTTGAATTTTATGTTTGAGATAATGCCGCTCGAGCCTGCACCTGAATATATCAAAAAATGCACTGTTCCATTTAATGATGGCGCACCTCAGGAGCTTGTTTGTGAAACGATAACACCATGAGCTGAAAAAAAGCCTAAGAGGAGCCCTCGGCAATTAATTATTCGTAATTTAGGATTTAGGTGTCGGCGGCTTGACTGAAAAGTATGCGTTGTTCTGTGGTGTTTCAGGTAAATTACTTACTGGATAGGAAGTGTTAAGCATGCATCTGCTTCAACGCTTCAAAGATCGCTACTCGCTGTAATCGCTTCATGCAGTTTGTCTATCGTCCGAATACAACGCTTTGGGGAGTGTCTTCTTTTGGCCGAAAGCGGCCAATAGCTAAATTTCATGTTGCCCATCCTCAGGCTTACCAGCACCCACCTTTACCCTCAACCGCAAGCTGCCCGCTTTTGCTTCAAGCGACCCGCCAGCCACAAAATCCCCACCACATAATCACACCGAGGCTTCCTGCAACCACGCACCCTGCAACTGCACAAACCGCTCCTGCAGCCATTCAATAAAAACCTGCACCTGAGGCGCCAGATGCGTCCTGCTCGGGTACACCACCCACACCGGCCGAGGCGCTGGGCGATAAGGCCGCAGAATCTCCACCAACGCGCCGCTGTTCAGATGCTCCGCCACGGTGATGCCGGGCGCCTGAATGATGCCGAAGCCCGACACGCCACATTGAACGTAGGCATTCGATTCGGTGACGGTAATGCCAGCGTTACTCACAAACGTGTGGTCTTGCCCCTTGTTCGTGAAGTGCCAGGGCAGCGTGCGGTTGTTCTGACCAGACAGGAAGTTAACGCCTCGATGGTCTGTGAGTTCGTCGAGCGTTTGCGGTTGGCCGTGCTGGTGCAAATACTCGGGCGCAGCGCAGGTGACCATCGTGGCCATCGCGATTGGGCGCGCGATCAGGCTGGAGTCGGGTAAGTCGCCGATGCGCAGCGCGCAGTCGATGCCTTCGCCGATCAGGTCGACGGCGCGGTCGGTCACGCCGAGTACCAAGTTGATACCTGTGAAAGCGGCAGTGAATTGTTTAAGGCTTCTTATGAGTTCGATTTGTGCGAAGGCGGTCGGGATGTCGATGCGCAGGCGCCCGCCGAGCGTTGCGCCGGTGCGGTCGAACATGGTGGTGGCGGCGGCTATGTCGGTGAGAATTTCTTGTACGCGCTCATAGAATCGCTCGCCCTCGGCGGTGAGTGCGACTTTTCGCGTGGTGCGCTGAAACAGGCGCACGCCCAATGAGGTTTCCAGCTCCTGGATGTAGCGGGTGACTTGTGGCCGCCCGATGTCCAGCGACTCAGCGGCTTTGGTGAAGCTGCCTAGCTCGGCCAGCCGTGCGAACAGTCGCATCGATTGCAGCAATTCCATGGTGTGTTCCTTTGCGCCTGGCTGACTCAGCCATGGCTGACGCTGATTGTTGTTTCAGAATAGAACAATCATGTCTTTTTGCGCGCATTTATTGCGCGCTTGTAAAGGTGAAAGATGCGCTCAAAGCGGGCCGGTGTCGGTTTGCGATCATTGACGTGCATGTGGAGATTCACCATGAAAGCCTGGTTATTGAAAGATTTCGGACTCGACAATTTGCAACTGGGCGAGACAGCGACCCCACAACCCAAGGCTGGCGAGCTTTTGGTCAAGGTCGGCGCCGTCTCGCTTAATTTTCGCGACAAGGCCATCGTTGACGGCATCTATGAGCCGCACACGGTGCCCAAGCCGTTGATTCCGGTCAGCGACGCCGCAGGCACGGTGGTTGCGGTGGGCGAGGGCGTCACGCGCTTTGAGGTCGGTGATCGGGTCAATTCGCACCTGTACTCGCGCTGGCTGGACGGCGAGCCTGGCCCGAACGAGCCGGATTACTGCTTTGGCTCGTCGTTGCCGGGCGGTTTGGCCGAATACATGATCATCCACGAAGACAGCGCAGTCGGCGCACCCGCGAACATGAGTGACGAGGAGGCGGCTACATTGCCGATCGCGGCACTCACCGCGTGGTATTCACTGGTTGATTTCGGGCAGATTCAAGCGGGGCAAACCGTGTTGGTTCAGGGCACTGGCGGTGTGTCGATATTCGCCGTGCAGATTGCTACCGCGCTTGGCGCGAAGGTGATTGCAACGTCGAGCAGTGATGAGAATCTGCACGCGGTTAAGCGTTTGGGTGCAGTGGCGGGCATCAATTACAGGACCACGCCGAACTGGGCGGACGAAGTGCTGAAACTCACCGAAGGCAAGGGCGTCGACCTCTTGCTTGATGTGGCTGGCGGCAGCGGTATCAATCAATCGGTTGCCGCAACCAAGGCATCCGGGCGTATTGCACAGATCGGTTTTTTGACGGGGCAGACGGTCGAGCTCAACCTGATGCCACTTATATTCCGCCAGACGACCATTCGCGGTATCGCGGTGGCGCCACGCTCATCGTTTGACCGGATGAATGTGTTCCTTGACCAACACGCTATTCGCCCTGTTATTGATCAGGTGTATCCGTTTGAACAGGCTCGTGAGGCTTACGAGCATTTGGCGAAGGGGGCGTTTGGGAAGGTGGTTATCAAGGTCGGTTGATACGAATGAAGGCGCCGAAATGGCGCCTTTTTTGCAGACGTGGAAAAAGCGTGCGTTGCAGCATCTGATTCACGATTGACCGGAGGCTTTTTGTCTACTCAGCAGCATAATTTTCAACCGCCCACATCGCGCATCTCGTCTTCGCTACCGCTCTGAGTCAGCGGGAGCAACGAACAAAGTTTGACTTAAGCTAAAACAATCAAGACTTTTGACTTACTCGACAAGTTGTTTCGCCACGCCTTTGCCCGACCCTGTCGCCCTTGCTTGGACATATTTAGTATGTCATTTCGGAAGTCTCCTATAGCTCGATTAAAATCTTATCGTAATAAGATACTGGGCTAACTAAAAGGAGCGCGATAAATGGCTAGCCACAGCTACATGACTATTACCGGAAAAAAGCAAGGTTTGATTTCTGCTGGTTGTTCTGGTCAAGAATCTATTGGGAATAAATGTCAGGCTGACCACGAGGATGAGATTATGGTGCTGGCTTACTCTCATAATATGGCCGCTGGTAGTGACGGCAGCACGTTGGGTGGCAATGGTAAACATATGCCAGTCGTCCTTACGAAGAACATTGATAAGTCTACACCTTTGCTAGCCAGTGCACTTCATGAGGGCGAAGAGGTTGAGTGTAAAATAAATTTCTATCGAGTTTCAGCTGCTGGCTTCCAGGAAAAGTATTTTACGGTGGTTTTAATTGGAGGGCGTATTGCAAATTTAAGTGTTCAAGTCCCGCACGCCATCAATATGGGTGCCGCTCAGCCGCAGGAGATTGTGGCTATTAGGTATCGGGAGATTAGTTGGGTGCACCATCAAGCGAGTACGAGTGCGTACAGCGCTTGGGGTGGTAGAGGTGAGTGAGCCGTCGTGTGATATAAATGATGTGGCCAATGCTGCCTCTGACTGGGTGACATTAGGGTGTTCAATGGGCGCTATGAACCTCCATGATGGTAGTGCTCAGCTTCAATTTAGCTCAAGCGTCGCCCATTATGTAAATGGAATTATTAGTGATGTAAGTGACGGAATAATAAGTGCTTGGGACGGCGTACAGCAAATGATGGCAGAATATACTGAGTTGTCCTCTGACGCCCTTTTCTATGCTCAGAACGGTATAGGGGTTGCTGCTGGCGCCATGCAGGTTAAAGTAGGGTTCGCGTTTACAGGGGCTTCGTACGGGGTGGCGGCACCAGTAGGTGCATTATTTGTTGCGCACGGCGTTAATAATATTTATGAGGGTGCAGCGAATATCTATAATGGTCCTGCTGCAACACCAGCACAAGGCCCTATCAGAAGTGCCTATCATTTTTTTTTGGGGAAGATTATGACGAGAATGTGGCCTATGGAACCATTGACTTGCTTTTGTCTGCAGGTGGCATGATGCGTCTAATACGCAAGACTGATTCAGTACAGCTTTTCAGACACGATCCACTTAATTATCAGTCAGCCTACCAGGGGGCTGGGAAGTTGGCTTTGCTTTTCGAGGCGTTAGTCGATTCAATTACGGTTAATTCTATTCTTTCAGAAGAAAGGAATAGAGCGCAGCATCAGTGACGTAGTATGTGTTGGTTATGGCTACCACACATTGCGTAGTCTGGGAATATAAAAAATCAAGCCGGCGATAGTCAGGAAAAGGAACACAATGCCGCTGGCAACCCAATAAGCTGTGCCGGTAAGGAGGAATAATTTTTTTATTCCCCACATAATGATAATTGTGTAGCCCATAGAGCATCCAGTCACAATCAGCCCTAAACTAATTAAGTATCTTATCGTGTACATGCGCTATAAATTCCTTTGCTGCAGATCCAAAAAATCAATATACCTTATATTCATAAAGTGCGTGCAATACTGAAATCAATAGTCCGTCGTCAAAGTAGGAATTATCTGTAGCTCATTTCGTGTTTTGCAGCTCCGCCGGGTATCGACTTGCTACACACACACGCTGCTGTAGCCGGATTATCACTACTCTGTGAGGAGAATCGCGAGGTTCACGAAGGCCACGAGTGAACCTGTAAAAACGCGCATCCTTGCGCCAGTCCCACTTAAAAACTGTACTTCGCACTCAACATCATATTGCGCGGGCTGCCGTAGGAATCACCGCCATAGCTCACCGAGTTAGCGATGGCCTGGTAATAGCGGCGGTCGAAAATGTTATTGGCGTTGAGTTGCACGTCCAAATGCTGGTTGACCTTGTAGCCAGCCATCACGTCGGTAACGGCGTAGCCGCCTTGCTTGAGCCGGTATTGGCTGCCATCGGCCAGCGCGATGTCGTTGTACATGCGGCTTTGCCAGGAGACGTTGCCGCCTACGCGGAGTTTTTCCAGCGGGCCCTGGAAGTGGTAGCGGGTGGTGAGTTTGAACAGGTGCTCGGGGGTGTCTGTGTCGAACTGTTGGTTGACGTTCTGCGGGTTGGCGGCGTCCTTGATGGTGTGGGTGCGCGCGTAGGTGTAGCCACCGCCCACCTGCCAGTTTTGCGTCAGCGCGCCTTGCAACTCGAGGTCGATGCCTTGGCTGCGGATTTCGCCGGAGGGTTGGTAGCAGGCGGTCTGCGGGCAGTTTTCGACGAACACTTGTACGGCGCGGTTTTCCTGGTCGACGCGGAACAGTGCGAGGCTGGCGTTCAAGGCGCCGTCGAGGTATTCGCCTTTGATGCCGACTTCGTAGTTTTTGCCGACGATGGGTTTAACCGGTGTGGCGGAGGTACTCTTTTCGGTCTGCGGGGTGAAGATGTCGCTGTAGCTGGCGTAGACCGAATGGTGTTCGTCCAGGTCGTAGATCAAGCCTGCGTATCGCGTGAGGTTGCGTGTGACCTTGTAGTCGCCGTCGCCATCACGGTTGTCGTAGTCGTACCAGTCCAGGCGTGCGCCGAGTATCAGTTTCAGCGGGTCGGCCAGGCTCAGGCGCGTGGTGACGTAAACGCCGTCCTGGGTGGTGACTTCGCGCGGGTTGTCGGTGCGCACGAAGTCGGGTTTGCCCGCCGTCAGCGGCCAGTTGGTGTCGTAGGGGCTGTAGTTGTGCGTGGTCATGTCGTAGATGCGTTTGCTCGCACCCACGACCAGTTCATGGGTGCGCCCGAATGCCTGGAACGGGCCGCTGGCAAAGGCATCCAGACCGGCCTGGTTTTCATCGAAGGCCGCTTGGTAGACGGTGCGGGCCAGTGTGTTGTTAACCCAGCGCGATTGATAGGAGCCAGAGAACAAGCCGTTTTGTTCGGCGTAGTTGGCGTTGACCTGAAGGTTCCAGTCATTCGCAAGGCGCTGACGGAGCTCGGCGAAGACGGTGTTGATCTCCTGGTCTTTATTCTCCCAGTCGGTGCCTGGGTTGTAGGCACGCGACAGGTTCAGGTGATGGCCGTCCTGGCCGATCATCGACGAGCCCCAGAAGTAATTGGTCTTGTCTTTTTGGTGCGAGAAACCGAGGGTCAGCGTGGTGTCGTCGCTCAAGTCGGCTTCGGTGACCGCATAGAACAGGCCGTGATCTTCGGTCACGTTATCGATAAAGCTGTTGGCGTCGCGGTAGGAGGTCACCACCCGGCCACGCAGTGTGCCGCTGTCGTTAAGCGGGCTGGAGGCATCGACCTCGCCACGGTAGTCGTCCCAACTGCCGGCGGCGCCGGTGAGGGTGACTTTCTGCTCGTCGAGTGGCCGCTTGCGGATCATGTTGATGGCGGCCGAAGGGTTGCCCGCACCCGTCACCAGGCCGGTAGCGCCGCGTACGACCTCGACGCGATCAAACATCGCCAGGTTCGGCTGTGCGCCGATTGTGGCGCCGCTGTAGCCGCTCGGAATGCCGTCATACATCAGGTTGTCGATGTCGAAACCGCGCGCCGTGTACGACTGCCGTCCTGGCCCGTTGGAGAAATTCAGGAATAAACCGGGCGTCGCTTTGACCACATCATTGATGCTGGTCATCGCCTGGTCATCCATGCGCTGACGCGTGATCACCGTGACCGATTGCGGGGTTTCACGCTGGGTCAGCGGGAGTTTGGTCGCAGTCGACATCGCGCCAGTGGTGTAGGACTCGGAGCCTTCAGTAATGCTGCCGAGTTGGCTGCTGGTGATCTCGGTGGCGCCCAGTTCCAGCGTGGCCGCTTTGGCGTTTTCCGGTGGGCTACTGATTTCTTCGGCGAAGGCCGGCGCCAGGCTGGCCATGCATATAGCCATCGCCAACAGATCGCGAGCGGGGCGGAAGGTGCGTGGCGGGGTGGTGCAAATCGACATGACTGGGCTCTGTATTGATAATAATTATAAGAATCATTACCAACAAGTATGTCAGGATTTGTCACAGCGAAAAAGCCCGCCAAGCAAAACCGGCCTCAGATGTTGGGGCGCGGTGAGCGCCTTCATGGTGGGGCCGGTCAAGGTTTATCGGGATGGGTGATGAGCCTCGCAGCGTTCTAGAAGCTACTGATGAAACCTTCGCCCCAACGCATCCAGGCGCACCGCAATCGGCGGCAGCCGCTCACTGCTGCGCGCCAGTGTTTCCACGTCGTCCGCCGTGCTCTGCGCAACGCTTTGCACAGACTGCAAACGGCCCACGATCTCTTGGTTCGCCATTGATTGCTCGCGCGTAGTGGTCACAATCTGCCCGTTCAATTGATCGATATGCGCAATGTCGCTGCCCACAGCTTGCAGCATCTGAACCGCCATTTGGCTGTCTTGCACGCAGCGCTCCACGCCTTGTTGGCTGTCGTGCATGGCTTGCACCGCGTCGCGGCTGCCTTGCTGCAAACCCTCGATAATCTGTTTGATTTCCTGAGTGGACACCGCCGTGCGCTGGGCCAGGCTGCGCACTTCATCAGCCACCACGGCGAAGCCACGGCCTTGTTCACCGGCGCGCGCGGCTTCGATGGCGGCGTTGAGGGCGAGCAGGTTGGTTTGGTTGGCGATGCTGCTGATCACTTCGAGTACCGAGCCGATTTGCTCTGCCTGGGTCGCCAAACCCTGCACGGTTTGGTTGGTGCCGTTGATGCGCGCCGCTAACTGGGTGATTTCTTGCTGTGCACGGCCGACGCTTTCCTGGCCGCGGATAATTTGCTTGCTGGCTTGGCCTGCGTGTTCCACCGCGTGCTCGACGTGTAGGGTGATGTGGCCCATCGCGTCTTCCATGCGCTGCATCGAATCGCTCATCTGAGTGATTTCCGCCAATTGATGCCGCGCGCCTTTTTCCAGGGTGCCGCTGGCGCTGGCGAGTTCCTGGCCGAGTTGGCCAAGGCCTTGGGAGTCGCGGGTAACGCCGTCGATCAGGTGGGTGATTTGTTGCAGGAAATGGTCGAAACGTTTGGCAAGGGACACATGCACCTTGCCTTCACCCTCGGCGTTTTCGACGGTGAGTTGGGAGGTCACAGCGAGCATCTTCTCGAGCATTTCCTGGCTCTCGACGGCTTCGGCGTGGCTGTGAATGGCGAGGTAGAGCAGGGCGACGCTCTCCATCACCACGTAGAACGCGTGGAGGAAGACCATGCTCCAGCCGCCGTGATGTTCCATCACAAACACCGGGAAGCCTTGGTGTTGCAGGACGTGAAAAACCACGTGGTGCACGGCGATGGTCGCCGCAGCCACCAGTATCGGCAGCCAGTCGCGGTAAAACGTCAGCACCGCGAGCAACGCGAAAATCCCGAAGTGCGATTCGATCATGCCCCAGGATTGGTTGATGTGCAGGGCGGCCATCACCATCAAGCCGGCGCCGAGCAAGCAACGCATCAAGCGAGTGCCGCTGAGCGCGCGGTACAGCGCCGTCAGCACCACGCTGGTGCCACCGCCGACGATCACGGCCTGGATCAATGTGTCGTGCCAGAACGCCAGCCCCAGTGAAAACCCGAACATCAGCCAGATCAACGCCAGCATGATGCGATCGGCCTTGCGGTAATGCGCCAAAAAACGCGTGTGGACAGGCATTCACTCATACTCCGTGTGGTCGAGCCATCAACAAAGCATGCGGCGTGCCACCATGGCCCGCAGGTGCTTCGATCGCACCAGCTTATCGGCCTGCCCGATGGCGACTTGAGCGTTGCCGCTGCAGGCTTTTACACGCGGTAATACGCCACGCGCTAGGCAAACACGATTTCATACGGTTCGCGTATGCGCTCCAGCAGCTCTTGGGCGAGCATCGGTGCCAAGCCGATGTGCGGGTCGCCGGCCAATTGGCTGGCGTACGCGTGGGTGGCGTGAAGTTTGCGCGCGACGCCCCAGCTGTCCAGGCGGATTTTGCGCGCGCGTTGCCAGGGGATGACCGCGCCTTCGCGCACCGGCCGGTGCCAGGCCCACACCGGTAATTCATACAGCCGCGCGCCCAGCAGGCTGCAGGCTTTGGCGCTGGCGCGGCCGACGGCCTCGTGGTCGGCTGTACCGTCGTTGCGCCAGGTGGTGAACACCACGTCACCGGTGTGCAGGTAGCGCGCAATAAATTGGCTCATCGGCTGCTCACAGGCGGCCAGCGCATCGTCGCGAAAACCGCCCCGAATCCACTTCAGGCTGTGCAACGGCATGCCCAGGCGGCGCAGCGCCTCGGCACTTTCTTGCGGGCGAATCACGCTCAGGCGGCTGGCAGGCCACGTGCGCGAACCCGGATGGCTGGCGCTGCCATCGGTCAGCGAAATCAACAGCAGCGGGTGTTCCAGGGTGCTGAGCACTTGCAGCAACCCCCCGCACGCCACCACCTCATCGCCCGGGTGGGGCGCAATGATCACTACGCGTGCGCCTGGCGGCACCAGGGTTGAAGGGGCAATGGTGGGGATTTGCGCCAACTGCGGCGCGCTGTTCCAGATTTGCGCGGGGGCGCGTCGACCATCGCTTTCGGCGGCAGGTTTCATGGGTGTCACATCCTTGTAGAGTGATGCGGGGCCGTGCTCTATGTGCGGCACGACTCTCGTTTAGTCACTGCAGGCTCCGCTGCGGTGATTAGCGGCAGTCCAACCATGGATTGCGCGCAAGGCCTCTACAGCATAGCCAAGGATTGGACACTCTTACATTTTGTAGCGCCGATTTTCAGGGCGCTTGCGTCAGGCTCTTCAGGTAATCGCCAAAACCGCCTTGGGCGCGGCAGTCCAGGCGGGCGCTGGTGATGACGTGCGGGGAGTGGCGCCAGGCGATGGTCGCGCCGCAACCCTCCAGGTTACGCACCCATTGCACATCTTCTCGGTACGCTCGCCTAACAGTGCTTCTCCGTTATGCACCGGCATCAAATGCCGATCATCGCAAGCCCTCAAAAATCGCCACCGAGGTGCCGTCGCGGCTCCACAGGTCGAGCAGAAAATCACTTTCGTGATGCTGCACCACCGGCGGTATGCCCAACCGCTGTTGCAGCAAGGCATGCACCTGTTCGGCGGTTTGTGGGCAGCCCTCAATGGTCGGGCGCCAGTGGCAGGCGAGCAATTGCCCGTTGTCGGTCAGGGCGGCGAGGGCACGATCAATCAGGCCGTGCAGGTCGTTGGCGTCGAGGTAATAACACAGCTCGCTCAACACGATCAGCTCGAACGAGCCCGCTGGCCATTGTTCGGGTAAGCGACTTTGCTGAACCTGGGCATGGCTAAACCCCGCGAGGCGGGTTTTCGCCAGGGCTACGGCGGCGCTGGCCGTGTCACAACACACGAGGCGGTCACAGCGCGGCGCCAATTGCGCACTCAGCTCGCCGTTCGCGCAACCGGGCTCGAATATAGACGCGTAATGTGGCCGGGTCAGCGCCGCCAGGGTCAGCGCGCGTTTACGCTGCTCGTACCAGCGTTGGCGAAAGGCCCAAGGGTCGTCATTACCGGCAAACAACTGGTCGAAATACGGCGTGGCCACGCTCATACAAACACCACTTCAAAGGGTTGCAGCAGGCGCTCCACCACATAGGGCGCGAGCACCGGCGGCAGGCCGATCTGCGGGTCGCCCTCCAACTGGCTGGCGAACGCGTGAATGGCATGGCGTTTACGCGCCACCGCCTCGGGTGCCAGCGGGATTTTACGCGCCCGGTGCCAGGGTACTTTGCTGTCTTCGGGGGTTGCCCAGTGCCAGGTCCATACCGGTAATTCGTAGACCGTGGCGCCCACCGACTCTGCGGCTTTTGCGCTCGCGCGGCCGACAGCTTCGTGGTCGCAGTGGCCGTCTTCACGCCACGTGGTAAACACCACGTCGTTGGGTTTGAGGTGGCGCTGGATAAACGCGACCAACTGCTCTTCGCGTGCCGCAACCTGGCTGTCGCTGAACCCTGCACGCAGCCATTTCAAACTGTGCAGCGGCACACCGAGGCGGTGCAGGGCTTGCGCCGACTCCTGCGGGCGCACCACACTTAAGCGCTCAACCGGCCAATGTGTCGAGCCTGGGTGACTGGCGCTGCCGTCAGTCACCGAGATCAATTGAATCGGCCGGTCGAGCAGGGCCAAGCCTTGCAACAGGCCGCCACACCCCAGTACTTCATCGTCCGGGTGGGGCGCGATGATCACCGCGCGATGCCCCTCGGGCACCAACTGTTCAACGCTGACGTGCGGTAACTCGGCCATGTGCGCCGAGGCCTGCCATTGATGCAGTGGCGTGCCCTGACCGACGATTGGATTGGGTTTCATAACTGCCACCTCCCTGCGCCGTCTTCGGCAACCTGCTCGCCCAAGGCGGCCAGGTCGCGTTCGGCGTGGCTTTGGCGTACATACACCGGCAAGTCCGCCATCAGTTGAGCAAACTGCGGGTCTTTGCAATAAGGCCCGGCACCGACTGCGCGGCCGACATGGCGCATTACCTGTTCAACACTGTCTTCGACGCACGCGCGGGCGCGCTGAGCCCATTGGCGAGCATCCGCCTGGGGCGCGCGGTCAACCTGCGCTGCGCAGTCGCGCAACACACAGGCCGCGCTGTTCAGCACACTGTCGACCGCGCCCAAGTGCGCGAGCGCATGGGGTTCGGGGCGCTTGGCGCACTGCTCACGCAGCACCTCTGCCAAGCGTTGCGCGGCGCCATACCAGCACGCCGCAATGCCGATGCCGCCTTGCCAGAAGCCGGGGCGGGCGAGGTAATCACCCGGCCCGCCGACGGCAACACCTTTGGCACCACTGAATACAACCTCGACGCTGCCGGTGGCCGCCATGCCCACGGCGCTCCAGCCTTCATCTGTCACGCTCACGCCGGGCTGCTGCATATCGACCGCCACCAACTGCTGGCGGTCCTCCTCATCCCAAGCGGTCAACAAGCCGTGACTGACCACCGCTGCACCGGAACACCAGGCCTTGCGACCGTCGATGATCATGCTGTGGCCATTACGCCGCACACGCACTTTGGCGCTCGGCGGTTCGGCGGCCCACGTGCCCCACACGCTGCCCAAGGGCGGCAGGGGGCTGTCGAGTTCAGCCATGATCGCCAAGGCATCGGTGTGCCCTTCGAACAGTTTGCACAGGCGCAAGTCATGCGCTGCCACTTGCGCCAACACCCTGAAACGCTGCAGCGTCTGACCGCTGCCGGGTAACGGCAGCTGGTCCAGGCCTTCTTCCTGAAGGGCCTTCAGGGCATGACCCAGCGCTTGCGTGTCAGCATAGCCGGGTGTGCCTTGAAGGAATCCGTGCAAGGCCATTTCACACCTCGTCGCGCTGCAGTTCAAACAGCAGCAGTGAGCGGCCGGTGACAGCGTACTCGTGCTCGAACTCAAAGCGTTCCTGGCCCAGCACGGCCGGGTCGTTGGTGTCGAGCATGCAGGTCCAGAATTCACCCTCGGGCACTGGTGGCAGGCGGAAATTGACCATGTCGTGGTGTGCGTTCACCACCAGCAACAAGGTCGCGTCACCGCCTGCTCGACGAATACCGGTTTCCTGCGCGCGCCCATCCATCAGCATGCCCAGGCAGCGGCCGTGGCTGTCTTCCCATTGTTCGGTGCTCATCTCATCGCCACTCGGCGCCAGCCAGGTGACGTCTTTTACGCCGATGTCTTCGTTGTAATCCCCCACCAGGAACCGACCACGGCGCAGAATCGGGTAAGCCATGCGCAGCTTGATCAGGCGTTTTACAAATTTGAGCAGCGCCTTGCCGTCGTCGTCGAGTTCCCAGTTGACCCAACCAATCTCACTGTCCTGGCAATACGCGTTGTTATTACCGTGCTGGGTGCGCGCGAACTCGTCACCGGCCACCAGCATCGGCGTGCCTTGGGCCAGCAGCAGGGTGGCGAAGAAGTTGCGCATTTGACGCAGGCGCAGCGCGTTGATTTCCGGGTCGTCGGTCGGGCCTTCGACGCCGTGGTTCCACGACAGGTTGTTGTTGCTGCCGTCCTGGTTGTTCTCGTCGTTGGCTTCGTTGTGCTTGTCGTTGTACGACACCAAGTCGTGCAGGGTGAAACCGTCGTGGGCGGTGATGAAGTTCACCGAGCTGTAAGGCCTGCGGCCACGGTGGTTGAACATTTCGCCGGAAGCGGTCATGCGCGCGGCAAAGTCTGCGAGTTGGCCGTCGTCGCCTTTCCAGAAGGCGCGCACGGTGTCGCGGAAACGGTCGTTCCATTCCACCCAACCCGGCGGAAAGTTACCCACTTGGTAACCACCAGGGCCGCAGTCCCACGGCTCGGCGATCAATTTAAGCTGGCGCAGTACCGGGTCTTGGCGGCAGGCCACGAGGAAACTGTGACGCTCATCGAAGCCTTCGCGGTAGCGGCCAAGGATGGTTGCCAAGTCGAAGCGGAAGCCGTCCACGTGCATTTCCGTGGCCCAGTAACGCAGCGAGTCGGTGACCATTTGCAGCACGCACGGGTGGCTCAGGTCGAGGGTGTTGCCGGTGCCGGAATCGTTGATGTAAAAGCGCTTGTCGTCGGGCATCAAGCGGTAGTACGAGGCGTTGTCGATACCGCGCATCGACAGGGTAGGGCCGCGCTCGTTGCCTTCGGCCGTGTGGTTGTAGACCACGTCCAGAATCACTTCCAGCTTGGCGTCGTGCAGGTGCGCAACCATCTCCTTGAATTCGGCGATCTTGCCACTCGCCAAATAGCGCGGGTCGGGGGCAAAAAACGCGATGCTGTTATAGCCCCAGTAGTTGGTCATGCCTTTTTCGAGCAAGTGCTGGTCATTGACGAACGCATGCACCGGCAACAGTTCGACAGACGAAATGCCCAACTGGCGGATGTGCTTGAGCACGTCTGCTTCCATCAAGCCGGCGCAGGTGCCACGCACCGATTCGCCCACTGAAGGGTGGCGCATGCTGATGCCGCGCAAGTGGGTTTCGTAAATGATCGTGCGATCCCACGGCACGCGCACCGGCTGGTCGTTGCCCCAGGTGTGCGCCGGGTCGATGACCTTGCACTTGGGCACGAAGGGCGCGCTGTCACGTTCGTCAAAACTGAGGTCATCATCGGGGTGGCCGATGGTGTAGCCAAACAGCGCTTCAGACCACTTGAGCTCGCCGACCAACTGCTTGGCGTAGGGGTCGATGAGCAATTTATTGTGGTTGAAGCGATGGCCGTTGGCCGGGTCATACGCACCGTACACGCGGTAGCCGTAGATCAGCCCGGGGTGGGCGTCGGGCAGGTAGCCGTGGAAGGTTTCATCGGTGTATTCGGGCAGTTCGATACGCTCCAGCTCAACTTCGCCGGTGTCGTCGAACAGACACAGCTCAACCTTGGTCGCGTTGGCTGAGAACAGCGCAAAGTTAACGCCAAGGCCATCCCACGTGGCGCCAAGCGGGAAGGGCAAACCTTCACGAATCCGCGACGGCTCGTTTTCCGGCGTCGTTTGGCTTTTTTCTGGTTTGCTCATCAAATTGCTCCTGCAGAGGTATTTATTCGGGCCGAACGGGACCGTGCCGACGATCTTTCAGCTGACGCAATGGGTAGTGGAATGGCCTCCTGCCGACAACCGCGGAAGGAGGCGGTAAAAAGGTTGCGAGTGCTAAGGCTTGGGCTTTTTTGGAGCTGCTGGTTTTTTAGCGGCCGGGGGCACCGGTTTACTCGCGCCAGGCGCGGGCGGCTTGGCCTTTGCCGCAGGTTTGGGCGCGGTTTTCGGCTTGGCGGCTGCCTTGGGTTTACTCGGCGTCAGCGCTTCGGCTTCTGCCAGCTTGCGCGCCATTTCCCAGTGACGTGCATCTTCACCGTGGGGCTTGCCTTCAGATTCCCAGATCTGATGCGCTAATTCGCGAACGCGTTTGTCTTCAGTACTCATCAAAATGCTCCTCGCAGAAAATGTTCAGCTTTTTTGATCATCAGGATTGATAAAGACATTGACCGGGAAATCCCCCAGCGCAGCGCTGATCAACAGCTCCTTGTCTGGTGTGACTGCGCCTGTGTGAAAAAGTCCCTTCCAGTTTTGTGTTGTGGCGGCGAACGGTAATTTCACCCGGGTATCGCCCCAAACCTGCGCATTGATCTGAGGGTGCACCCCGTTTTCAAGCAGCTCATGTGACCAGCGTGGCACCACCACCAGCACGCGTGTGCCCTGGTGCTCGCGGCAAAAAGCGACCACGTGTTCGGCGTGTTGGCCGACCACTTCAAGTGGCGTGTAGCTGCCACGCTGGAACAGCTCGGGCTGGGCCTTGCGCAAGGCCAGCACTTGGGCAATCAGCGCTTGTTTGACTCGCCCGTCACGCCAGTTGAACAACAGCTCACCCACCTCCGGTGGCGTATCCAACGCCTGTTGCCGCGCGTTGAAATCCACCGGGCGACGGTTGTCCGGGTCGACCAGGCTGAAGTCCCAGAACTCATCGCCCTGGTACAAATCCGGCACACCCGGCACCGTGAGGCGAAGCAAGGATTGCGCCAGCCCGTTAACAGCGCCCGCCGGCGCGATGGCCTGCGCGGCGTTGTTGATGGCGCTGCGCAGCGGTTGCCCCTCATCGCTGAGCAACACGCGTGACAGGAAGGCTTCGACGCCTTGTTCATACGCCTCGTTGGGCGCGCTCCAACTGCTCTGCAACTTGGCTTCGCGCAGGGCTTTTTGTTGCCACTGCCACAGCCGCTGTTGATAGCCGGCAAAGTCGTCGCCCTGGTCCAGCGGCCAGCTACCCAGCAGCACTTGGTAAAGGATCAACTCATCGCCTGCCGAGGGGGTGCTGGCGTCGTTGCGCAACGGCGCGGCCAGCCTGCGCCAGTCTTCAACCTGTGCGGCGTACCACGGCGCGCATTCGCTGAGCACGGCCAAACGTGCGCGGGTGTCTTCGCCGCGTTTGTGGTCGTGGGTCGCGGTGGCCAGCAGGTTGTCAGGAAACGTCTCCAGGCGCTGTTGGTTGACGGCGTGAAACGCCTCCACGGGTGCGCTGAATTGCTCGGTGCTGAAGCCTACGTCGTTGCGCGACAGCAGCACGGCCGAGCGGTAAAACGCGGTGTCTTCCACGGCCTTGGCGGCTGCCGGCGAGGTCAGTTGCTGGAAGCGCACACACGCATGCTTGAGCATCTTGCGCTCACGGCCCACCGGGCGATTGCGCCACGGCTGGCCGCCCAGCCATTTTTCCAGGTGGTCGAGCACTGGCCAGTCGCCTTCGCTCAAGGTGCTGCGGGCACCGGCCAGGGCCTGCAGGAAAAACACGTCGTCGCGCTCGCTGCGGCCCAAAGCGCTGATGTAGGTGCGGTACACCGGAAAGTGCACGATCAGTTCCTGCAAGGCGCGACGTATCGC
The DNA here is from genome assembly GCF_009296165.1 of Pseudomonas kitaguniensis. Lineage (GTDB taxonomy): Bacteria > Pseudomonadota > Gammaproteobacteria > Pseudomonadales > Pseudomonadaceae > Aquipseudomonas > Aquipseudomonas kitaguniensis. The sequence goes on from NZ_VUAZ01000047.1 coordinate 19,498, forward strand.
GCCCAACGTCAGGTCGCGGGTCATCACGTCATCGCGGGCCACTTGCAACAGGGCTTGGGCCACGCTTTCGAAGTCACCGGCCAGCGAACCGTTGAGGATCTGCTGGCGTGCCAGCCACGCCTCTTCGATAAACGCCGAAGGCCGCTCGCTGTGGCGGGTCCACAGTTCGGCCAGCGGCTCAAAGCCCTCGGGATGGTGTTGCAGCAGCGACAGCTGATTCATGAACTCGTAACCGGTGGTGCCGTCCACCTGCCAGTCTTCACGCAGGGTTTCGCCTTCGCCGAGGATTTTCTCAACGAAGATCGGCAAATGCCGCTCTGGTGAGAGTGAATCGACGCGACGGCGCAACTTGCGGCAATAACCGCGTGGGTCGGCGAGCCCGTCGATGTGGTCGATGCGCAGACCATCTATCAAGCCCTGGCTGATCAGTTCGAAAATCTTGCCGTGAGTGGCTTCAAACACGGCGCTGCGCTCTACGCGCAAGCCGCCCAGCTCATTCACGTCGAAAAAGCGCCGCCAGTTAATGTCGTCCGCCGCCGTGCGCCAGCTCGCCAGGCGGTAGGCCTGTTGCTCAAGCAGCGCGTGCAAGCGCGTGAAACCGTCGGCTTGGCGCGCGTCAAACTCAGCCAAGCGCTGTTCAATGGCGCGCAACACCTCGGCTTCGGTGGCGCGTTCGGCCAAGGCCTGCTTGAGCCACGCCGCTTCGTGATAAGCGTCGTCCTGGTAGGCGAGGGCGCTGAAGCGCTCAGCCAACGGTTTGAGCAAGTCATCACTGCCCAGAATAGAGGCGTAATCACGCGGGCAGATCGGGAAGCGGTGTTCGTAATGCTCGACGTAAAACGCCCCGTGCGCAGCGTCGAAGTGCAGCACCAACGTGCCGCTTTGCAAGGCTTCGCCATAATCGCTGCCGAGGAACGGCATCAGCAGTTGGCCCTTGAGCAACGGGTCGGGCGAGTGCCATTGGATGTCGAAGAACTCGCTGTAGAGGCTTAAGCGGCCCCATTCCAGCAGGTCCAGCCACCACGGGTTATCCGCGCCGCCGACCGCCATATGGTTGGAGACAATATCGAGGATCAGCCCCATGTTGTGTTCACGCAGCGCCGCCACCAAGCGGCGCAGCGCAGGTTCGCCGCCTAGTTCGGGGTTGACGCTGGTCGGGTCGACCACGTCGTAGCCGTGCATGGAGCCTGCGCGGGCGCTGAGCAGCGGCGAGGCATACACGTGGCTGATGCCCAGTTGGGCAAAGTACGGCACCAACGGCACCGCGTCATCCAGGGTGAAACCTTTGTGAAATTGCAGGCGCTGGGTGGCGCGCAGGGGCAGTGCTTTCATCGGTCACGCTCATAGGCTTGGTTGCGCGCGACGGCCAACAGTTCGAGGCGGCGAGCGGCGCCGGCGTTGTCGAGCAGGCTGGCAGCCTCGCCCGGCAGGCGGCGGCGCCAGTTAGGGTGGGTGTCGGTGGTGCCGGGCAGGTTGGCTTGTTCTTCAACGCCCAGCGCATCTTCCAGAGGCAGCAATACCAGCGGTGCACGGGTGTGGCCCAGGTAGCGCACGCTGGCATCGATCACATGGTCGGTGTCGTTGCGGATTTCATCGACGAAGTTCTGTGGGTCTTCGCTCAGTGCTTGGCGCAGCGCCTGACGCTCGCGCAAGCGGTGTTCGCTCCATTGCTCCACGGTGGGCGCGTCGATCAGGCCGAGTTGGATATTCCACTCGATGTCGCGGCTGTGCCACCAGCCATTGAGGGTCGGCAAGTCGTGCGTGCTGGTGGTCGCCAGGGCATTGTCCGGCCAGTCGAGGATCGGCGTGAACTGGCCATCGTGGCCTTGTTCGAAGAGCAACACACGCATGCCCAGAATCGAGCGGCCGCTGAGTTTTTCACGCAGGCCATCGGGCACGGTGCCGAGGTCTTCACCGAGCACGATGGCTTGGTGGCGATGCGATTCCAGCGCCAACAGGCGCAACATGTCGTCCACCGGGTAATACAGGTAGGCGCCTTCACGCGGCGAGGCATCCATAGGGATCACCCACAGGCGCTGCAGGCCCATCACATGGTCGATGCGCAAGCCGCCGGCGTGGGCGAAGTTGGCGCGCAGCATTTCGATAAACGCGCGAAAGCCATTGCGTTTGAGGCCCTCAGGCGAAAACGCCGAGATGCCCCAGCCTTGGCCGCGCGGTTGAGAATATCGGGCGGTGCGCCGACGGTCAGGTTCGCGAGCAACTCATCTTGCCGGCTCCAGGCCTGGCTGCCACCGCCGTCGGCGCCCACGGCCAGGTCGGCGATCAGTCCGACGCCCATGCCGCTGCCCCGTGCAGCTTGTTGCGCGCGCTCAAGGCAACGCGCAATCAGCCATTGGCAGAAGGCGAAGTAGCCGATGTCTTCACGATTGTTCTCGGCGAACTCTGCCAGTGCCGGGCTCTGCGGGTGGCGCCAAGCCTCTGGCCAATGGCGCCAATCGAGGTCTTCACCGGCGGCGGCGCGAACGGCTTGTACCGCTTCGAAGCGGCAATGGTTTTCCAGCGCTTCGCCACCGGCCTGGCGGAAGCTCAGGAAGTCGGCCTGTTGCGGGTGCTGGCCATGGCGGAAGTCTTCATACAGCGCGCGCAACAGGCGTTGCTTGGCGCTGGCGGCGGCGGGCCAGTCGATCAGGCTGCGTTGTTCGAGGCTGTGCAGCTCCTCGGTCAAGCCGAGGGTTTCGATCGCGTTGCGCACTTCGCGCTCACCGAGGATGCACGCAGGTGACGCGTACAAGCTGTTTAGAAACAGCCGGCTGGAGGGCGAATATGGGCTGTAGCGCGAGGTATCGGCGCTGAACATCGCGTGCATCGGGCTGATAGCCAGTGCGTCGGCACCGCGCTCGGCGGCGGCGCGCACCAGATGTTCCAGCGCCAGGGTGTCGCCGAACCCGCCATCGCCCAAGCGGCGCAGCGCGTACAGCTGAGCACTTAACCCCCACGCGCGCGCAGGTTGGCTGTCAGCCGCTTCGCCCACGCTGTAGCAATGGGTGGGCGCGACGGCGAGGGTAAAGGTCTGCTCGGCAATGTGTACCTCATGGTAGCCAAGGGCGATGACGCCTGGCAGCACGGCGTCGCCGTCGAGGCGTAATTCGAGGCTTTCGCCGCCTTCCAAATTGACCCGGCACAGCGTGTCGGGTTCGAAGTAGCGCGCCAGGTCAAGGCCTTCGCCGCTGTCGACGGTCATCAGCGGCGGCAGGTGTTTGTCTTGTTGCGCCTGCTCCATTTCCAGCAAGCTGGCGTCGATTTCGGCATCGGTATCCGCCGGGTGGCCGAGGCCTTTGAGCACGGCGCGCAGAGCCTCGGGTTTTACATGTTGCGGGCGGCCGTTTGCGTCGATCCAATCGACGGCCAGGCCCGCGCGACTGGCGAGTATTTCCAGGTTCGCTTCGCTCAAGAGTGCTCTCCAACAGGGAATAAGGCCACGCGTGCACTGAACGGCGCGAGTTGCGCGCCACCCGTGGCAGGCGTTTCGAATAGCAGGTGTTGCGGCGCGGGGTGATTGAGCGGCGTTGCGCTCAAGTTAAGGTCGATCTGCAATACGCTGCCATTGCCCAGGCGCCAGCGTGCAGTGACGGCGCCGTCTGCCAGCACCTGCGCACCCAACGCCACAGTGCCCGGCAAGTGCGGCACGATGTGCTGGTGACGCAGGCTCAGCAGGTGGCGGTAAAACTGCGCGTGTTCGTTCTCGGTCAGGGTGGGCGCCGACTGCAGAAACGTGGTCAAGGCGTTTGGATCAGGAATGCGCTCACGCCGCTCCGGGTCCTGGAACGCGGCAAACTCCGCAAACTCGCTGCGTCGGCCTTCGCGCACGGCCTCGGCCAGTTCACCATGGTGGTCGGTGAAAAACAGGAACGGTTCGCTGGCGTTGACTTCATCGCCCATGAACATCAATGGAATCATCGGCGACAGCAGTAACAAGGCGGTCGCAGCTTTCAGCGCCTGCGGCGAGCAGAGTTGGTGCAGGCGCTCGCCAAAGGCACGATTGCCGATCTGGTCATGGTTCTGCAAAAACAGCACGAACGCGCTCGGCGGCAAGTGCCCGCTGGGCTCGCCACGCGTATGGCCATGGCGAGTGGTGTGGCCCTGATAGATAAAACCTTCGCTCAGGCAGCGCGCCAGTTTGGCGGTGGTGTCTTTGGCAAAATCGCTGTAGTAGGCGTCGGTTTCGCCAGTCAACAACACGTGCAAGGCGTTGTGGCCGTCGTCATTCCACTGCGCATCAAACGAGTGCTCAAGCAGGCTGGCCTGGTTGAATTCGTTTTCCAGCACCAGCCACACATGGCGCCCGGTATCTGTTTGCTGGCGCACGCGCTGCGCCAGCTCCTCTAAAAAGCCGGGGTTGTCGATGGCGTGCACCGCGTCCAGGCGCAAGCCGTCGAAGCGGTATTCCAGCAGCCACATCAGCGCGTTATCGAGGAAGAAGTCGCGCACTTCGCGCCGATCAAAATCAATGCCCGCGCCCCATGGCGTGTGCACGTCTTCTTGAAAGAAGCCTTTGGCGTATTGGCCGAGGTAATTGCCGTCGGGGCCGAAGTGGTTGTAGACCACGTCAAGAATCACCGCCAGGCCGTGTTCATGGGCACTGTCTACCAATTGCTTGAGCTGTTCGGGGGTGCCGTAGGAGGCTTGGGGCGCGTAGGGCAGAACACCGTCGTAACCCCAATTACGTTCACCGGGGAATTGCGCCAACGGCATCAATTCAATCGCGGTAACGCCCAATTCGGCCAGGCGTGGCAGGTGCTGTTCAACGCCTGCGTAGCCGCCCAGCGCGCCGACATGCACCTCGTAAATCACCGCTTCGTGCCACGGGCGACCTTGCCAGTTGCTGTGTCGCCATTGGTAGGCGAGCGGGTCGACGACGACGCTCCAACCGTGCACGTCCGCAGCCTGAGCCCTGGAGGCCGGGTCGGGAACGTCCATTTCGCCGTCGATGTTGTAGCGGTAAAGAGTGCCCGCCGGGCACTGTATTTCGGTCTCGAACCAGCCATCTGCCTGAGGCAGCATGGCGATGGACTTGCCGTTTTCCAATTCAACGCTGACATAAAACGCGTCTGGCGCCCACAAGGCAAAACGCGTGTGTTGCGCGTCCAGCATGATTGCGCCGTGGGGCCAGGTTTCCAAAGTCCGTAACGGCATCTATGAAGACCTCCCTTGATTATTTAGCCGATTTCCCCAGTGCTTTAGCCACAAGCTGTTCGTACAGTTCAGCGTAGGGTTCCACCGCTTGGCTCCAGTTGAAAGGCTGGGTCATGGCGCGGCAGCGCATGGCGTTGAGCAGGCCGGTGTTGGCGAACACCCTGAAGGCGCGGCTCAGCGCTTCTTCGTAGCTTTGCACCGTGGATTCATTGAACAGGAACCCGGTCACGCCATTCTCGATGGTGTCGGCCAGGCCCCCGGTGTTGCGCGCTATCGGTAACGAACCGAAGCGTTGCGCGTACATTTGGCTCAAGCCGCAAGGCTCATAGCGCGATGGCATCAGCAGGAAGTCGCTGCCGGCGAACATGCGCCGCGCATCGGTCTCATTGAAGCCAATGCGTACGCCAACCTGGCCGGGAAACCGCAGCGCCAGTTCACGCATGGCGTGTTCTTCTTCCGGTTCGCCACGGCCGATAATGGCGATCTGGCCGCCGTTCTCGACAATAAAACTGGCCACGGCTTCAGTCAGGTCCAGGCCTTTTTGATACACCAGGCGCGAGACCACAGCAAACAAAGGGCCGCTGGAGTCATGCAGGCCGAACAGCTCGCGAACGTGCGCGGCGTTAACGGCTTTGCCTTCCCAGTCACCGATATTGAAGTTATGGGTCAGGTGCGTGTCGGTAGAGGTTTCCCAGCTCTCATCGATACCGTTGGGAATGCCACTGAGCAGGCCTTGCTGGGTCTTGCTGGCCAAAAAGCCATCAAGGCCGCATCCGAATTCCGGCGTGGTGATTTCCTGCGCATAGGTCGCGCTCACGGTGGTGATGTGGCTGGAGTACGCCATGCCGGCCTTGAGGAACGACATCTTGCCGTAGAACTCCATGCCTTCTTGTTGCAAGGCATGCGGCGGGATGCCCAGCTCAGGGGTCGACGCCAAACTGACCACGCCTTGATAGGCGAGGTTATGAATGGTGAACAGCGTGGGAGTGCGTGAGCCACGCCAGTGCATATAGGCAGGTGCCAGGCCAGCAGGCCAGTCATGCGCGTGCACCAGGTCCGGGCACCAGTGGATCTGGGCGAGGTTGGCGGCCATGTCGGCGGCGGCAAGGCCCAGGCGGGCGAAGCGAATATGGTTGTCCGGCCAGTCGCGGCCGTTATTGGCACCATAAGGAGTGCCTTCGCGCTCGTAGAGCTCAGGGCAGATCAGCACATAAATAACCAGGCCGTCCTTGAGGTCCATGCGCCCGATCTTGCATGGCGGCAGTGCGGCATGGCCGCCCAACTCGCCGATGATATGAATCGGGTTGTCGCTTTCCATCACCTGCGGATAGCCAGGGATCAGCACCCGCACATCGTGCAGGTGAGCCATGGCGCGGGGCAGGGCAGCGGAGACGTCGCCCAAGCCACCGGTTTTCACCAGATCGGCGAATTCGGAGGTAACAAACAGCACTTTCTTGCGATTAGGATTCTGACTCACGATCGGCCGCACAGTGTTGGGCAGGTCGGCCAATGACGTAGGCCCCCCTACCGGCTGACTAAAACGCTCTCCCTGAGTATCTACTGCGGCACTGATCATAATGCTCTCCCACGTTTTGGTGGGCTAATGGCCCGCTGCCACTAGCTCCGATGACCGCATCCTGCGGCCAGGCGCGCAAGCGCTGTACAGATCTGGCAAGGCTTATGCCAGTTGCACGGCAAGCAGAAATAGATTGGATGGACGGGCATTTCGCTAGACACGTGCTCGCCTCCCTTAAAACTGGACCTATGGCAGAGTTGGAAAGTTTAGATTTTTTGCGGGGTTTTTGTTTTGGAACGGACCCATGGTTCATGAGTCTAGGACAGATCTCAGCGCCTGTAGGGTTTTTGCCGGGGTTTGTAGGACAATAAACTTGTAACCATATGCAAATTTAAAATCTGCAGCCGGGCTTGCCGGCAAAGTACTCAAAGCGGGGCGATGCAACCGCCAGCAGGTGGTGCGTATGCACTGAATGGGTGCGTCAGCCAAGCACGCGCATGGGCATACCGTTGGCCCATGCCTGAATATCTTCGATCATTTGCTGGTAGAACTGCCGGTAATTCTGTTCGCTGACATACCCCACGTGCGGGGTGGCCAACACGTTGGGCAAGCGCCGAAACGGATGATCTGCCGGCAGTGGCTCTTCGCTATACACGTCCAGCGCAGCCCCGGCCAAGCGTCCGCTTTCGAGTGCCTGAACCAGCGCCTGCTCATCCACAATCGGCCCGCGCGCGTGTTGACCAAGCGCGCAGTGGGTTTCATCCAGCTCAACGCTTGGGCATCCACCAAACCGCGGCTGCGATCGCTGAGTACCAAGTGCACGCTGAGAATATCCGCCTGCTCGAACAACTCGCGCTTGCTGACCCAGGTCACACCCGACGCGGCGGCACGTTCGGGCGTGAGGTTTTCGCTCCAGGCCACCACGCGCATGCCGAATACCTGCGCGAACTGCGCGACCTTCTGGCCAATACTGCCCAAGCCGAGCACCCCCAGAGTTTTGCCGTACAGGTCGCCACCCAGCCCAACCTGCCAGTTGCCGGCACGCAGGGAGTTGGCTTCGGCGAGCAAATTGCGCGTTGAAGCCATGATTAACGCCCAGGTCAATTCCGGCGCCGCCTGCTTGTAACTGTCGGTGCCGCACACCTGAATGCCCAGCGCCTTGGCGGCCGCCATGTCGATGGCGGCATTGCGCATGCCGCCGGTCACCAACAGCTTGAGGTTGGGCAAGCCCTGCAACAGCGCTGTGTCGAAGAGGGTGCGTTCGCGCATCAGGCAAATAACCGTGAATGCCTGCAAACGCTCGATCATTGACGCCGTGTCCGCCGGGTAATCGTGCAGGAAATGCACTTGGCCAACGGACGCCAGCGCCGACCAGTCCACCACGCCACTGGCGACCTTCTGCCAATCATCAATGACTGCGATCTGTACCGACATTCACGAGTGCCTCGATAAAAGTTGACTTAAAGGGCGTTTAAACCCTGCAACAACGCTTTGTGAAACTGGGCCGGATCTTCCATCTGTGGCGCGTGCCCCATGCCCGGGAATTCCACCAGCGTAGCGTGCGGGATCAGCTTGGCCACTTGCTTGCCCAACACCGCATAATTACCCAGCTTGGCTTTGACCTCGGGCGGCGCAACATCACGGCCGATGGCGGTGGTATCGGCGGTGCCGATCAGCAGCAGGGTCGGCATTTGCAAGTCCTTGAACTCGTAGTACACCGGCTGGGTGAAGATCATGTCGTAAATCAACGCCGAGTTCCAGGCGACCTGAGTATGCCCCGGGCCTTTATTCAGGCCCGCGAGCATGTCGACCCAGCGCTCATACTCGGGCTTCCAGCGTCCGACGTAGTAAGTATTCAGTTCGTACTTGCGGATGCCGTCGGCGCTCACTTTCAGCTCGCGTTCATACCATTGGTCGACACTGAGGTACGGCACGCCCAAGGCTTTCCAGTCTTCCAGGCCTATCGGGTTGACCAGCGCCAGTTGCTCGGTTTGCGCCGGGTACAGCAGCGCGTAACGGGTGGCGAGCATGCCGCCGGTGGAGTGGCCGACGAGGGTGGCTTTTTGAATGCCGAGTTTATCCAGCAACTGGTGGGTGTTAATCGCCAGTTGCTGGAAGCTGTACTGGTAATGGTCCGGCTTGCTGGAGGTGCAAAAGCCGATCTGGTCGGCTGCGATCACCCTGTAACCCGTGTCGCTCAAGGCTTTTATCGATTGATCCCAGGTCGCGCCGCAGAAGTTTTTGCCGTGCATCAGCACCACGCTGCGGCCGTTGGCAGGGGCTTTGGCCGGTACGTCCATGTAACCCATTTGCAGGGATTTGCCCTGCGACTGGAAGTTGAAGTGCTCAACCGGATAGGGGTATTCAAAGCCTTGCAGTTCAGGGCCGTAGGCCGGGCTTTCGGTGGCAGCGAAGGCGGGAAGGGCACTGCCGAGCAGCAGGCTGGCGGCGCACAGTGAACGGATCAGGGGCATGAGTCAGTCTCCGGAGGCAGTGACCGGATGCTGTGGCGCAACGATTAAGTGAGGATTAACGGGGCGGCGCAGTCATGCCACTGGCACCCCGTAACTCACCGGGCTAGAGGGCTTTCAAGCCTTGCAGCAACGCCGTGTGGAACTGGTCAGGGTCTTCGAGCTGTGGCGAGTGGCCCCGGTTGGCGAATTCCACCAGGGTTGCGTTGGGAATCAGCTTGGCCACGTGCTTGCCGAGTTCTGCGTAATTGCCGATTTTCGCCCTGACTTGCGGTGACGCCAGGTCGCTGTTAAGCGCGATGGTGTCGGAGGTGCCAATAAGCAGCAAGGTGGACATTTTCAAGTCCTTGAACTCGTAGTACACCGGCTGGGTGAATATCATGTCCCAGATCAACGCCGAGTTGCGCACGACTTCCTTCCGGCCTGGCCCGTTGTGCAGCCCTACCAGCATGTCTACCCAACGATCGTGCGCAGGTTCCCAGCGTCCAAGGTAGTAGTTGGCTTGTTGATAGTCGCGCACGCTTTGGTAGGTCAATTGGCTATCGGCTTGCGCCCACTGGTCGACCGTGCGGTAAGGAACGCCCATGGCTTTCCAGTCTTCCAAACCAACGGGGTTGACCATCGCCAGTTGTTCGGTCTGCGCCGGATACATCAAGGCGTAGCGGGTGGCGAGCATGCCGCCGGTGGAATGCCCCAGCAGCGTGGCCTTTTTAATCCCGAGTTTTTCCACCAGTTGATGGGTGTTGATTGCCAGTTGCTGGAAGCTGTACTGGTAGCTTTCGGGCTTGCTGGAGGTACAGAAGCCGATCTGGTCAGGCACCACCACGCGGTAACCGGCGTCGCTCAGGGCCTTGATCGAGCCTGCCCAGGTGGCGCCGCAAAAATTTTTGCCGTGCATCAGCACGATACTGCGTCCATTCGGCGTGCCCTTGGGTTTCACGTCCATATAACCCATTTGCAACGCTTGGCCTTGTGACGAGAATTTGAACTGCTCAAGCGGATACGGGTATTGGAAGCCCTGCAACTGCGGGCCGTAGGTGGTTTCTTTGGCGGTAGCGCAGCCGGTGATGGCCGCTGCGAGTAATAAAGGGGTGAGAAAGCGCGTGCATGTGGCTTGCATGGGGCGGGGCTCTGCAGGGAAAAATCGGAGTCTTCGGGCCAGGCATTAATCGAGGATTAAGCGAATGAAGCGCGCGCCTAACTCGGCGAAAACAAGGATTATTCCTGCAGGGCGTGGGGGAGCTGGCTCAGCGTCAACAGCGCCAGCACCGCGTATCGGGCGCCTTTTGCAACGCTGACCAACAGCAGGAACCGCCAGAACGGCTCGCGCATGACGCCCGCCACCAGTGTCAGTGGGTCGCCGATGATCGGCACCCAACTAAGCAACAACGACCAATGCCCCCAGCGTTGGTAGTGGCGGCTGGCCTTTTCCAGGTGTCGGGGGCTGACCGGAAACCAGCGCCGCGTTTTAAAGCGTTCAACCGAGCGCCCCAGCCACCAATTGACCACCGAGCCCAGCACGTTGCCGACGGTGGCGATTGCGAGCAACGGCCACAGGCTGTAATGCCCGCTGATCAACAAGCCCACCAGCACCGCTTCCGATTGCATCGGCAACAACGTGGCGGCGCCGAAGGCGGCGAAAAACAGCCCCAGGTAACCGGCGAGCATCAATCAATGCACCGGGTGCATGCCCGGCATGGCGATCAGCGCAAGGGCAGGGGTGAGCAAGGCAAACAGCAGGGCTAGTCGCAACGGGGTTTTCATGGGGGCTCGCGATCAGGCAGGGGGGGATGGTGACGGCCGCATCGTAGCACAGGCATCTACGCGCTTTTGTGGGTCTCAGCTTTGGAGTTATTACTGATGGCGAGTCACTTCTGAAAGGGTCCAAAACTTCATGTGTGGGAGCGGGCTTGCTCGCGATGCAGGCACCTCGGAGTATCAGTCACACTGAGTTGACTGCATCGCGAGCAAGCCCGCTCCCACAATTTTGGCTCGGTGTACCGACTCTAAAGACCCGTTTCCAGCCGCTGCTTAAGCTGGTCCAGCGCCACATTGGACAGCTCAAGCATGCGCTGATGAAGCGTTGCAAGTTGCAGCTCGGTCTCATACGTCAATACACGTTTAAACAACGTACCACCGCGATGCGCTTGCAAAAAATAGTGCACCGAGCCATCCACCACCAACGAAGTAAACACGCTCTTGAACTCACCAGGCCGACACGCCACCTGCACGCGATAACTCATGGGTACACGCACACCGAGCAAGTCGATAACCCCGTTGAAACGTGTACCGGCTTGCAATGACCCGCCGGTGTCGGCACTGAGCGCCGTAGGGTGCCACTCGTGCCAACGATCAGGCTGGCTCACATAGTCATAAACAACCTCCAGGGGCGCTTCGATAAAGCGCTCCTGGCTGATCCGCTCCAAGCGGCTTGAATGCTCGACAGCGTGCATGACCCACCTCCTGTGTGGCTCGGAACTTTCAGAATAGTCCCACTCCCGCGCATTGCACGGAAGTGCCACAGCCACTTATCAGCGCACCTTGAAACGACTCATCAGGGCAATCACGCGGCCGTTCGCATCCAACAGGCTTTGCGTATTGGTTTGGGTGGTGTGGCCGCTTTGCACCAACTCGTCGACCATATGTCGGATTTGCACCATGCTGCGGTTGATCTCCTCGGTCACCGCACTTTGCTGCTCGGCGGCTGTGGCGATCTGCGTGCTGAGGTTGTTGATATGGCTGACCGAGCCCGCCATTTCATCCAGGCCGGTATTAACCCGTGCCGTGGCATCCGCCGCCGATTGGCAACTGGCTTGGGTGTTTTCCATGGCCGCCACCGACGAACTCACGCCGGTGGTCAGGCGCGCGAGCATCTCGTTGATCTGCGAGGTGCTGGCTTGGGTGCGCGCAGCCAGCGCGCGCACTTCGTCGGCGACCACCGCAAAACCACGGCCTTGCTCGCCCGCCCGCGCCGCTTCAATCGCCGCGTTCAGTGCCAGCAGGTTGGTTTGCCCGGCAATCGCGCCGATCACACCGAGGGTTTCGGTGATGCGCGCGGCGTCCTGGCGCATGTTTTCAACGGTGTGGGTGGCGCTGGCCACTTCGCCGATCAAGGCGCTGACGCTGTTGGACGCTTCACCCACACCACCCGCGAGCGGTCGGC
>NZ_VUAZ01000048.1 GCF_009296165.1 Pseudomonas kitaguniensis
TGCGTCAGATAAGTATTTTTCAACTGACAAAGCGCAATCGCGAGCAAGCCCGCTCCCACAAAAGCGCTCTTGAGCTTATAAGCCAGCCACCGTTTTAAACCCTCGCAAACGCCACCGCCGCCTCAAATTGCGCCTGCGTCGGCCGCACGCCGGTATACAGCACAAACTGCTCCAACGCCTGGATCGCAATCACCTCCAACCCGGTAATCACCCGCTTACCTTTGGCCCGCCCAAGCATAATCAACGGCGTTTCAGCCGGAATCGCCACCACATCAAACACCGTGTCAGCCGCATCAACAGCCTCAGCCGCAAAGGCTAACTGCTGCGCCTGCGCCCCGCCGGTCATGCCAATCGGCGTCACATTGACCAACATCTGCGGGCGCAACGGCCCCAACTCTGCCTGCCACTCGTAGCCCAAATTTTGCGCCAGCGCGCGACCGGCCAGCTCATTGCGCGCCACAATCACGCCATTCGCATAACCACCATCGCGCAAGGCGCTGCCCACCGCCTTGGCCATACCGCCGCTGCCGTGCAGGGCAAAGGTCGAAGCCTTGGGTACAGCATGCTTTTTCAGCAGTTGTTCGACGGCGATGTAGTCCGTGTTATAGGCCTTGAGGTGGCCGTCAGTGTTGACGATAGTGTTGAGGGACGCGATCGCCTTGACCGAGCTGTCCAGCTCATCGACCAGCGCGAGGCTGGCTTCCTTGAACGGCATCGACACGCCACAACCACGAACGCCCAGCGCCCGTATACCACCGATCGCGCCGGGCAAATCCTGACTGCTGAAAGCCTTATAGTAGAAGTTCAAACCCAGCTGTTCGTACAGATGGTTGTGAAACCGCAAGCCAAAGTTTCCGGGGCGTGCCGACAATGACATACACAGCTGGGTGTCCTTGTTGGGGTGCATCTGCATGGCAAACTCCTTTAAGTAAGCAAATCGGTACAGACCTTACACAACCTTTACCTATCGGCTGTGCTGTTTTTCAGAAATACGTTGTCTTAAAAGTATCCCCGCGACAATCCTTGAGTCTATTGATTGCAGACCACAAGCGCAGGGGCTAACCGAGGAATGACCATGATTCGTAAAATCCCCAAAATCGCCTTGCTTATCGGCGCACTCGCTATGGCAGGCCAAGCCTCAGCTCACGGTGGTGGTTGGGGTGGCCCGGCCGTATTGGGTGCTTTGGTTGGCGCAGCCGTAGTCGGTTCCATGGTTGCCAGCCAGTCCCAGCCGGTCTACGTGCAGCAACAACCAGTGTACGTGCAGCCGCAGCCGGTGTACGCCGCGCCTCCACCGGTTTATTACGCACCGCCACCACCGGTGTATGTGCAACAACAGGTTTATTACCGCCCGGCGCCGGTCTATTACGGCCCACCGCGTGCCTACTACGGCCCTCCCCACGGCTACTACGGCCGTGGCTGGTAACACTAAGTTGACATGACAGGAACAGGCCTCGCCCACACGCGGGGCCTTTTTTTGCCCGCACGTCCAGGTTGCTACTGCCAACGTCGCTGTGAGGACAATGGTCGAGGCGTATTCGTACATCATTATGGCCAATGTCTACTTGCCCAAACGCGCTTCGGGCTGTCATGTTGACGTAACGAAACAGTCTCACTATTGACCCTGTCCACCCAATAACAACAAGGACAATCGACCGATGCCCACGCAAAACCCACACCGCACCGCTGGCCTGTGTACTTCCAGCAAGGTTTATAGTGCGCTGACCGAACTCAAGCACCTTGAAGGCCACCGCAGCGCGAAGTTCCTGGCGCTGTTGGCAGAAAACCTGGTGCTCAAAGGCCTGATCAGCGAACAGGAAGTGGTGAGCATGCTCGACCAGGTAGTCGACTGACGTCTGGCGTTGATGTCGACTATCGAGCCCGTTGATTTTTCCTCCGGGCATCAGGCCCGTATGGTGACCCCAATAGCAATTGGAGGTCCTTATGCCCACTGTTCAGATCATGTCCGTTATCGGCAGCGCCGTCCCCGCTTCTCTTCGGGAGCATGGGTTGCTGGCCTGTTGGTACGTGGTACGCGATGGCGAGCCCATCAGCGGCCCGCTCACCTCGTTAAACGCGGCACAGAAGCAGCTGCAAGCTACAAGTTATAAGCTACAAGCCTGATCGCTTGCAGCTTGAAGCTCGCAACTTGCTGCTCCCCCCCTGCTAAGGCAACGGCAGTTTGACCCGTGGCTTGCTTTCGACGAACAGCGCCCAACTGGATATAAACAGTGCCGCCACCAGCGGCCCGATCACAAACCCGTTCAGGCCAAACACCGACAGGCCGCCGAGGGTCGAGATCAGGATCAGGTAGTCGGGCATTTTGGTGTCCTTGCCCACCAAAATCGGGCGCAGCACGTTGTCGACCAGCCCGATCACAAAGACGCCGAACAAGCCCAGCACCACGCCTTGCCAGATCGAGCCGCTTAACAGGAAGTAAGCGGCCACCGGGCCCCACACAATGCCCGCGCCCACCGCTGGCAACAGCGACAGAAACGCCATCAGCACCGCCCAGAGCAACGCGCTGGGAATATCCAGAAACCAGAAGATCAAACCGCCCAGCGCACCTTGGGTCACGGCCACCAGCACGTTGCCCTTGACCGTTGCGCGCACCACACGGTTGAACTTGAGCTGCAACCGACGCTTTTGCGGCTCGGCCAACGGCACCGCCGTGCGCACTTTGCGGACCAGCTCCGGGCCATCGCGCAGCAGGAAAAACAGCAGGTAGAGCATGATGAAAAAGCTCACCAGAAAATCAAACGTGCCCTGGCCGAAGCTGAACGCCTGGGTCGCGAAAAACTGGCTGCCCTGCATCGCGCTTTTGACGATATTTTCGCGCAGGCCTTCGAGGTTGCCCATGCCGAAGCGGTCCAGCAGGTGTTGGAAGTAAGGCGGCAGGAAGTTTTTGAACTGCTCGATATAGCCCGCCACATCCAACTGGCCGCTTTCTATATTTTTGTACAGCGTCGCGCCCTCTTGCACCAGCAACACGCTGGTAATGATCACCGGCAGAATCGCGATGACCAGGCACACCGTCAACGTGGTCAGAGACGTCAGGTTACGGTTCCAGCCGAAACGCATTTGCAGGCGCCGTTGCATCGGGGCAAAGATAATGCCGAGGATGACCGCCCAGAACACCGCGCCATAAAACGGCAGCAATATCCAGATAAAAGCGATGGTCACCAGCACCAGCAGTAACAGCAGGGTTTTGAATTGCAGGTTGGTTTGATTCATGTCCGGTCCATGTCAAAAAGCCGGGTGCGTATATGCGCCCTGCTGCTTAGTCCGCTGCAAGCCCTGCGAGTGCCATCTTTGTTGCAAGCGTAGACGCAGATCAATAACGACGGTTCATACCTGCACTAACCTGCGGCACTTTTTGAACCCGGTGCCGACCATGCCGCCTATTCTTGCCCCCGAACTGCTCGCCCCCGCCGGCACCCTGAAAAACATGCGCTACGCCTTCGCTTACGGCGCCGATGCGGTATACGCCGGCCAGCCGCGTTACAGCCTGCGCGTGCGCAACAACGAGTTCGACCACGCCCACCTGGCGCTCGGCATTCAGGAGGCCCATGCGCTGGGCAAACGCTTCTACGTGGTGGTGAACATCGCGCCGCACAACGCCAAGCTGAAGACCTTTCTCAACGACCTGGCGCCCGTGATAGCGATGGGCCCGGATGCACTGATCATGTCCGACCCCGGGCTGATCATGCTGGTGCGCCGCCACTTCGCGCAGATACCGATTCATTTGTCGGTGCAGGCCAATACGGTGAATTGGGCGAGCGTGGAGTTCTGGCAGCAGCAAGGCATTTGCCGAGTGATTTTGTCACGCGAGCTGTCACTGGAAGAGATCGACGAGATCCGCCGGCAGGTCCCGACCATGGCGCTCGAAGTGTTTGTGCACGGTGCCTTGTGCATGGCGTATTCCGGGCGCTGCCTGCTCTCGGGCTACCTCAACAAGCGCGATGCCAACCAAGGCAGTTGCACCAACGCGTGCCGCTGGAAGTACCAGGCCACTGCGGCCGTGGAAAACGCCACCGGCGACATCGTCCAGCCGTATCCGCCGGAGCCGACACTGGGCATCGGTGCGCCGACTGATCAAGTATTCCTGCTGCAAGAAGCCAATCGACCGGATGAGCTGATGCCGGCGTTTGAAGACGAACACGGCACCTACATCATGAATGCCAAGGACCTGCGTGCCGTGCAACATGTGGAACGCTTGACCCGGATGGGCGTACATTCGTTGAAGATCGAAGGCCGTACCAAATCGCACTTCTACTGCGCGCGCACCACTCAGGTGTATCGTCAGGCAATTGATGATGCAGTGGCCGGTCGCGCCTTTGACCGCCATTTGATGACCGATTTGGAATCGCTCGCCCAACGGGGTTACACCGAAGGTTTCCTGCGCCGCCATGTGCACGACGAATACCAGAATTACCAACACGGCAGCTCAGTGTCGGAACGCCAGCAATTCGTCGGCGAACTGACCGGCGAGCGCTGCGGCGAGTTGGCCGAGGTCAAGGTGAAGAACCGCTTTGCGGTGGGTAACCACCTGGAGTTGATGACGCCCGCCGGCAACGTTCACTTCGCCTTGGCAATGATGCATAACGCCAAGGGCGAGGCCATCGACGTGGCGCCGGGCGATGGGCACACGGTGTATGTGCCGATCCCTGCGCAGATGGATTTACGCTTCGGCCTGCTGATGCGTGCTGTCTCGTAGCAACGGCCGCTGCGGTGTCAGATCTTGAACTGCCCGACCAATTGCCCCAACCGCTGGCCAAGGTCGGCCAGGCTGCGCGAGGTTTGCGCGCCCAACCGGGTTTCATCGGCCACACTGTCCACCGCCACGGCAATTTGGTGCACGCTGCGGTTGATCTCTTCGGCCACGGCGGTTTGCTCCTCGGCGGCGCTGGCGATCTGCGCGTTCATCGAATTGATGGTGCCGATCAACTGGGCCATGGTATCGAGTGACGTCCCGGCCTGGTTGGCCTGGGCCGACGTGCCATCACCGGCATCGCTGGAGCGGCGCATTGCATCCACAGCGGCCTCGGTGCCTTTTTGCAGGCGGTCGATCATGCCCTGAATTTCCTGGGTGCTGGTTTGGGTGCGGCTGGCCAGGGCGCGCACTTCGTCGGCGACCACCGCAAAACCACGCCCGGCCTCACCGGCCCGCGCGGCTTCGATGGCGGCGTTGAGTGCCAGCAGGTTGGTCTGTTCGGCAATCGAGCGAATCACCCCGAGCACGCTGACAATCGACGACACATCCTGCTGCAAGCTGTCGAGGGACACGCCGCTGCTACGAATATCGTTCACCAGCGCATGGATCTGCGCGATGCTGCCGTCGACCACACGCTTGGCGGCCTGGCCTTCTGCATCGGTCTGTTGCGCGGCGACGGCGGCGCCCTGCGCACTGCGCGCCACTTCGTGTGCGGCGGAGGACATCTGGTTGATCGCGGTAGCCACCTGGTCGGTTTCGTGGCGCTGACGCTCCATCGCCTGTTCGGAACGTTGGGCCTGGTCGGACACCTGGCTGACCAGCCCCGTGAGTTGCGTGGTCATCTCGGTGATCTGGCGCACCAAGCCGTGGATCTTGTCGACAAAACGGTTGAACGCGCCAGCCAGATCACCCAGCTCATCGTGGCTGGTGATTGCCAGGCGGCGAGTCAGGTCGCCCTCGCCGGCAGCAATGTCGTCGAGGTTGGCTTTCATCAGGTTCAACGGCCGCAGAATGGTATTGGCCACCACCATGCCGACCGCGGCGATCACCAGCAGCACCACCACCGCCAGGCCGAGGATGCTCAGCAGTACGCCTTCCATACGCTTCTCGACCTTGGCCTCGACCACCGCCACCTGCGCTTCGATGCCATCCAGGTTCACCGAGGTCCCTATCACCATGTCCCACTTCGGCAGGTAATCGGTGTAACCCAGCTTGAGCACCAGTTCGGTTTGCCCCGGCTGGGTTGAGCTGTATTGCAGGTAATGGCTGCCGTCCTTGCCGACCTTGACCAGGTCGCGGTTGACGTAGACGCCGTTGGGGTCGCGGTTGTCCTTGAAGCTCTTGCCCACGCCGTCCGGGCTGTTGCCCTTGAACAGGCGGATGGTTTCGGAGTCGTAGCCGAAGAAGTAGCCGTCCTTGCCGTAGCGTGTATTCGACAGCAGCTTGACCACCTCGGCCCGCGCCGCGGTATCGCCGGGGGCAGCCGCGTCGTACAGCGGTTTGATGGTGGTCATCGCCACCTCAACGTAACTTTGCAGGGTGGCCTTGGCGTCATCGAGCAGACGCTGGCGGGTTTCATCCACCTCGTTGCGCGCTTGCCCTTGCAGAATCCACACCGTGGTCAGGCTGATGACCATGGCAAACAGCAACACCGGAACGACGGCGAGGGCCAAAACTTTGCCCTTTAAACTCAGACGCATGGCTTTTCTCTCTTATTAGTGGCGACTTGAGAGGTTAACGGCCAAGTTAGAAATAGCTGTAGGGCACCCTGTGGCAAGCCCCCCCGCTAAAGCGTCATCGCCGCAATCCAGCCAAACGCCAGCAACGGGATGTTGTAGTGCAGGAACGTCGGCACCACGGTGTCCCAGATATGGTGGTGCTGGCCGTCGATATTCAGGCCGGAGGTCGGCCCGAGCGTAGAATCCGAGGCAGGCGAGCCGGCGTCGCCGAGCGCACCCGCCGTACCGACGATGCACACGATGGCCAGCGGGCTGAAGCCCAGTTGCACACACAGCGGCACGAAAATCGCGGCCAGAATCGGCACTGTGGAAAACGACGAACCGATGCCCATCGTCACCAACAGCCCCACCAGCAACATCAGCAGCGCACCCACGCCACGACTGTGGCCGATAAACGCCGCCGAGGTTTCCACCAGCGAGCGCACGTCGCCGGTCGCCTTGAGCACTTCGGCAAAGCCCGACGAGGCGATCATGATGAAGCCGATCATCGCCATCATCTTCATGCCTTCGGTGAACAGGTCGTCGGTTTCGCGCCAGCGCACGATGCCCGACACCGAGAAAATCAGGAACCCGGCCAACGCGCCATGATCATCGAGTCCAGCCACAACTGAATAATGAACGCCGCCGCAATCGCCAAGCCGGCCACCAGCAATGTCAGTGGGTTGTACTGCACCGCCACCTGCTCGACGCGCTCGATTTTCTCCAGGTCATACACGCGCTTCTTGCGGTAGCTGATAAACACCGCCACCAGCAGGCCAACCACCATGCCCAATGCAGGCAAGCCCATGGCGTGGGTGACGTTGACCTGGCTGATGTCGACGCCGCTCTTGGCCACGTTGGCCAGCAGGATCTGATTCAGGAAGATATTGCCAAAGCCCACCGGCAGGAACATGTAAGGCGTGATCAGCCCGAAGGTCATGACGCAGGCAATCAGGCGACGGTCCAATTGCAACTTGGTCAACACGTACAGCAGCGGCGGCACCAGCAACGGGATAAACGCGATGTGGATCGGCAGGATGTTTTGCGAGGCAATGGCCACCGCCCACAACAGGCCGATCAACAGCCATTTGACGTGATTGCCGCCGGTGGCCTCTTGGCGATCCACCAACATCAATGCCTTGTCGGCCAGCGCGTGGGCCAGCCCGGATTTGGCAATTGCCACCGCGAAAGCGCCGAGCAAGGCGTAGGACAACGCCACAGTGGCGCCGCCACCCAAACCGCCGTTGAAGGCCTTGAGCGTGGCCTCGATGCCCAGGCCACCGGTCAAACCACCGACCAGGGCGCCAACGATAATGGCGATGACCACATGCACGCGGGACAGGCTGAGCACCAGCATGGTGCCAACCGCGGCGATGAATGCGTTAATCATGGTTACCTCAAGACAGAAACAAAAAAACAGGCATGCCCGCGCCCGAGCAGCCATTCGGGTGGCTGCCAGCGTGCAGGCTTTAAGAGGTCTTATTAGAGGGCGCGCACTTTGCAGCAGGCGCGCGCGCATGTCAAAAACTCTGGCGCCACAGCGTGCCAGGCAATGTGAAGTGCAGGCGCTGGCTATTCGTCAGCAATGGGTGGCGGACATGAGCACCAGCATGGCCCAAATCGAAGGCTTGGCGGCCAATAGCGAGAAGATCGGTTCGGTGCTGGAAGTGATTCGCGCGATTGCCGAGCAGACCAACCTGCAGTAACAATCAACAGCAGGGGCAATTTCGCGTGTAAGCGGCACAGCTACCAGCCCCTCAAGCTGGCATGCGGTCAACTGTGGGAGCGGGCTTGCTCGCGATGCAGACACCTCGGGCCATCAGGTACACCGAGTTGATGCCATCGCGAGCAAGCCCGCTCCCACAGAAAAGGCCACTCAGGCCTGCCGTTTGGGCAGTTCGACCAACACCTTCAAGCCACCCAGCTCACTCTCCTGCAACTGCAACACCCCGCCCCACACCTCGACGATGTCGCGCACGATCCCGAGCCCCAAGCCATGGCCGTCAATCTGTTCATCCAAACGCGTGCCACGGCTGAACACTTGGTCGCGCTGGATTTGCGGAATCCCCGGCCCATCATCTTCGACCACCAACACGTAGCTGTGCGCCGTGTCACGAATGCTCAAGCGTATCTCGGCGTCCGCCCATTTGCAGGCGTTGTCCAGCAGATTACCCAGCAACTCCAGCAGGTCCTCGCGATCCCAAGGCAATTGCAACCCAGGCGTGACGTGGTAACTCAAGTCCAGGTGTTCACCGTGGATCATGCTCAGCGTGGCCAACAAGCCCGGCAGTTCTTTTTCACAGTCAAACAACGCACCCGGCAGCGTTTCACCCGCAAGGCGCGCACGGTTGAGTTCGCGATTCAACCGCTGCTGCACGTGATCAAGCTGTTCACGCAACAACCTGGCCAATTCCGGATGGGCCTTCAACTGTTCGTTGGAGGCCACGCTCAACAGCACGGCCAATGGCGTTTTCAAGGCGTGGCCCAAGTTGCCCAACGCGTTGCGCGAACGCTTGAGGCTGTCTTCGGTGTGGGCCAACAGATGGTTGATCTGCGCCACCAGCGGTTCCAGCTCCAGCGGCACTTGGGTGTCGAGTTGCGAGCGCTGGCCCTGTTGCAGTTGGGCGATCTGCTCGCGCGCGGTTTCGAGTGGGCGCAAGGCGCGGCGCACGGTGACCCGCTGCAAAATCAGCACCAGCAGCAACGCCGCAAGGCCCAGCACCAGACCAATCTGGCGCATCAGGCGAAAGCTTTCCCGCACCGGCGTGTAGTCCTGAGCCACGCTGATGGAAATCAATTGGCCGAAGCGCTTGTAGTCCGAACGAAGGACCAGCAGTTGCTGGCCTTCCGGCCCCAACTGCAAGTTGCCCTTTAGCCCAGCCTCGGGCAAGCGCGGCAGTTCCTGGTCCCATAACGAACGGGAGCGCCAATGCGTGTCGCTAAAGTCGATACGAAAATAGTGCCCCGAAAACGGCCGCTGGTAGGCCGGCGACAAACGATGTTCGTCCAGCTGCACGCCGTTCGGCCCGCGCACCAGCGCCACCAGCAGGTTCTCGCTGTCGTTGCGCAACCCAGCTTCCAGGTAGCGCTGCAAACCGGCCTCGAACAACCACAGACTGGTTTGCGCCAACACCACGCCGACGATCACCATCACGCTGATCAAACCGAGGCTCAAGCGCCGCTGAATGGACCTCATGCAGGGCTGGCGCCAAACCGGTAACCCTGGCCGCGCCGGGTTTCAATCACACTGCGGCCCAACTTGCGGCGCAGGTGGTTGACGTGAACTTCCAGCACATTGGAGTCGCGCTCGGTCTCGCCGTCATACAGATGCTCGGCCAAGTGGCTTTTCGAAAGGATTTGTTCCGGGTGCAACATGAAATAGCGCAGCAGGCGGAATTCGGCGGCGGTCAACTGAATCTCGTCGCCATCGCGCAGCACGCACTGGCGCCCTTCATCCAGGTGCAGGCCGGCGGCTTGCAGGGTGGGCTGGTTGGCGTGGCCGTGGGAGCGGCGCAACAGGGCCTGGATGCGCAGGTGCAGCTCTTCGGGGTGGAACGGTTTGCTCAGGTAATCATCCGCACCGGCCTTGAGCCCTTCGATACGTTCGGCCCACGAGTCGCGCGCCGTGAGTACCAGCACCGGCGTAGCCAGGCCCGCGGCGCGCCATTGCGCCAGCACCTCAAGCCCGGGCAAACCGGGCAGGCCAAGGTCAAGGATGATCAGGTCATAGGGTTCGCTGCGGCCCTGATACACGGCATCACGCCCATCGGCCAGCCAGTCGACGGCATAGCCTTGACGCTGCAGGCCAGCCAGCACTTCATCGGCCAGCGGAACGTTGTCTTCCACCAGGAGCAGGCGCATCAGTCATCTTCCTTATCTTTGAGCAACGCACCGGTGGTTGCATCCAGTTTGATCTCGCGCACCACGCCTGCAGGGGTCACCAGCTCTACTTCATAAGCGTAGTGGCCGTGTTTTTTTTTCAAGCTCGGCTTCCAGCAACCGCGAGCCAGGATGCCGCGCCATGGCTTGCTGCAACAATTCCTCCAGCGGCAGGATCAGCCCCTGCTGGCGTAGCGCCAAGGCTTCATCCTGGTTAAGGTCGCGGGCGGCCAGGCTTGAGCAAAAAGCCAGGAGCGCCAGCACCATCAAACCGCCGGCGCGTCGAAATACCTTCATTACGTATCCTGATGATTCTTGAGAACGTGCCCGGACAGCGCGTCCAATTCGACGTCCCACTCGATGCCATGCGCGTCTTCGAGTTCGACTTGATAGACGTACTTGCCATAGGCCTCGTCCAAGTCGGTGTCGAGCAGGGTTGAACCTGGATGCAGCGCCAGGGCTGTAGCTTCCAGCTGATCGAAGGCGACAATTGTAACAGTGCCAGGCAATTTCAGTGGTGTGTCGGGGTCCACTGCTTGGGCCAGTGCCGCCGTGGACGCGATGATACAGGCGGCGACCAGCGCTGTGAGGCGCTTCATGGTAAGTCTCCGTTTCAGGATGTTTTTCCTACGCAGGCCACCGTACTCGCTGCAACTTAACTGAAACTGAATTGCCACCATGGCAATTTCATACAGCCATCTTTACCTATGCGTGTGCGAGTTTTCCTATAATGCCCCGCTCGCTTCAAATGAGACCGGTATGACAGCCATTCACATCAAGTTTCCCGCCCTGACCCTCAAGGCCGGCAAACGCGCCTTTGCACGTATTCGCGAACAAGGCCTGGCGCCTGCGGATGTCGGTACCCTGCCCGGTGCGGCAGGTGGCCCCAAGGCGCTGGGCATCCAGGGTCTGGACCTCGCGCTGTTCGGCGACTGGCTGCCGCGCGCGCCACGCGAACGCGCGCTGATCGGCGCTTCCATCGGCTCCTGGCGGTTCGCCAGTGCCTGCTTGCCCGACCCGGTGCAAGGCCTGCTCGACCTCGGCCGCCTGTACAACGAACAGCGTTTCGCCAAGGGCGTGAGCATGGCTGAGGTCAGCCGCAGTTGTCAGCGCATGCTCGATGACCTGTTGGCCGGTCGCGATGCGCGGGTGTTGGACAACCCCGACTATCGCCTGAACATCATGGTGGTCAAAAGCCACGGCCTGCTCGCCGATGACCATCGCGGGCGCCTCGGCTTGGGCTTGTCGTCAGTGATCGCCGATAACCTGCGCGGCCGCGCACGCCTGTCACGGCACTTTGAACGGCTGATCATCCACGACCCACGCCAAGCGCCGCCGGTGCATCCGCTGACGGATTTCCCGTCGCGCTTTCTGAACCTGGAGCTCGGTAACCTGCGCCAGGCGCTGTTGGCGTCCGGCTCGATCCCGTTGGTGATGCAAGGTGTGCGCGACCTGCCCGGCGCCGGCCAAGGCACCTACCGCGA
Organism: Pseudomonas kitaguniensis; assembly: GCF_009296165.1. Classification (GTDB taxonomy): domain Bacteria; phylum Pseudomonadota; class Gammaproteobacteria; order Pseudomonadales; family Pseudomonadaceae; genus Aquipseudomonas; species Aquipseudomonas kitaguniensis. The sequence goes on from NZ_VUAZ01000048.1 coordinate 11,796, forward strand.
CGGCGGCCTGCTTGACTATCACCTCGACCTGCCCTACCACGGCGACGACATTGTGCTGTACCCGCACTTCACTGACCGGGTTATCCCCGGCTGGTTCGACAAGGGTTTGCCGTGGCGCCGCAGCCATCCACAGGGCTTGCAGGATGTGTTATTGCTCGCACCGTCGAGGGACTACCTCGCACGCCTGCCGCATGGCAAATTGCCGGACCGCAGCGACTTCAAGCGCTTCCTGGGCGACGATGTGAGCCGCAACAAGTACTGGCAAACCGCGATGAGCGAGAGCCAGCGGCTGGGCGATGAGTTCCTGCAACTGGCCGATAACGGCGGTTTGGGCGAGCGCTTGCAAGCGCTTTAACCCAGCGGTATGCGCGGTGACGGATCAAGCTGTTAAACTTGCCGACTGCCAGACACCTGACCGAGCTGAAAACACTGTGGAAATCTTCAAAGAGTTTACCTTCGAATCCGCCCACCGCCTGCCCCACGTGCCGGAAGGCCATAAGTGCGGGCGCCTGCACGGGCATTCGTTCAAGGTGGCGATTCACCTGAGCGGCGACGTGGACCCGCATACCGGCTGGATTCGCGACTTCTCGGAGATCAAGGCGATTTTCAAGCCGCTCTATGAACGCCTCGACCACAACTACCTGAATGACATTCCTGGCCTGGAAAACCCGACCAGCGAAGTGCTGGCCAAGTGGATCTGGAATGAGCTGAAACCGCTGCTGCCGGAACTCAGCGCGATTCGCATCCATGAGACCTGCACCAGCGGCTGCATCTATCGCGGCGAATAGCCCACCTCGCTCCAATAACAACGGGGCTAAACCGGCGCCCTGAAAGCCGACCCACTCTGCCAAACCGAACGCGGTCAAAAATGTGGGAGCGGGCTTGCTCGCGATTCTGATGTGTCAGTTGAAAAATACTTATCTGACTCACCGCAATCGCGAGCAAGC
>NZ_VUAZ01000049.1 GCF_009296165.1 Pseudomonas kitaguniensis
GTTGGGTCAGTCAACTCATGTATCAACTGTAAAAACTGCTATCGGGAGCAAGCCCCCTCCCAACAAAAAGCAAAAAAAGCAGTCTGCCATGTATGCAAAACCCGCCCTTGATCTGCTTCAACCACTCAGGCCGGCTTCCGGTCCTTTCAAAAGTGACTCGCTGTAAGAGCGGAACCGATACAAACCATCACCCAGACAACGGATATGTACGAAAATCCAAAGAACACATCGAACCCGCTTGCTGCGCGAAAGCGCCACATCAAAGATCCAATCCAACCACTCAGCGTCCTGACAATAAACGGCAGCAATGTTAGCGTGCTTACCATTCTTCAGTAGTCGATGAGCCCGCCTGCCATGAAAAAGACCGTCCTCGCCTTCAGCCGCGTCACCCCGCAAATGATCGAACGCCTGCAACAGGATTTCGACGTCATCGCCCCGGACCCCAAGCGCGGCGACCTCAACGCTCAATTCAACGAAGCCCTGCCCCACGCCCACGGCCTGATCGGTGTAGGCCGCAAACTCGGCCGCGCGCAGCTCGAAGGCGCGAGCAAGCTTGAAGTGGTCTCCAGCGTCTCCGTAGGCTACGACAACTACGACGTAGCGTACTTTAACGAACGCGGGATCATGCTCACCAACACCCCCGATGTACTCACCGAAAGCACCGCCGACCTGGCCTTTGCCTTGCTGATGAGCAGCGCGCGCCGCGTGGCCGAGCTGGACGCCTGGACCAAGGCCGGCCAGTGGAAAGCCAGCGTCGGCGCGCCATTGTTCGGCTGCGATGTACACGGCAAGACCCTCGGTATCGTCGGCATGGGCAACATCGGCGCAGCCGTGGCCCGGCGTGGGCGACTGGGTTTCAACATGCCGATCCTGTACAGCGGTAACAGCCACAAACCCGCGCTGGAACAGGAACTGGGCGCGCAATTTCGCAGCCTCGACCAATTGCTGGCCGAGTCGGACTTCGTCTGCCTGGTGGTGCCGTTAAGCGAGAAGACTCGCCACCTGATCAGCACGCGCGAGCTGGGCCTGATGAAGCCCGGCGCAATCCTGATCAACATTTCGCGTGGCCCGGTCGTAGACGAACCGGCGCTGATCGAAGCCCTGCAAAGCCAACGCATTCGTGGCGTCGGACTAGATGTGTATGAGCAGGAGCCGCTGGCTGAGTCGCCACTGTTCCAACTGAGCAACGCCGTGACCTTGCCGCATATCGGCTCGGCCACCCATGAAACGCGTGAAGCCATGGCCAACCGCGCGTTGCAAAACCTGCGCAGCGCCCTGCTCGGCCAGCGCCCGCAGGACCTGGTGAACCCGCAGGTGTGGAAAGGCTGACACCACCACTTCCAGGCGAATGATCGTTCCCGTGCTCTGCGTGAGAACGATCAGTTGCGCTGGTGACAACGATCATCAAATCCGGTTAAAGCCTGGCGCTGACAAGTCGATAACCCTCTATAGATTGTCTTCCCTGATCCACAGAAGGTTTTTATGTCCACCACCAAAGCCCGCGCAGACTCACTCTCGCTTCTGCTGTTTACCTTGCGCAGCGGCAAGCTGATGGCCATCAATCTGTTGAAAGTCAGCGAAATTATCCCCTGCCCACCGCTGACCAAGCTGCCGGAGTCGCACCCTCACGTCAAAGGCATCGCCACCCTGCGCGGTGCGTCGCTGTCGGTGATCGACCTGAGCCGCGCGCTGGGCGAAATGCCCTTGGAAGACCCGAACGGCGGCTGCCTGATCGTCACCGATGTCAGCCGCTCCAAGCAGGGCTTGCACGTGCAAGCGGTGAGCAAAATTGTGCACTGCCTGACCACCGACATTCGCCCGCCGCCCTATGGCTCCGGCGGCAATCGCTCGTTTATCACCGGTGTTACTCAGGTTGAAGGCGGGCTGGTGCAGGTGCTGGACATCGAAAAGGTTATCCACGGTATCGCGCCGGCCCCGATTGAAGTGGCGCCGACCGACCTGACCATGGAAGAGGCCGAAGTGCTGGGCAACGCGCGAATTTTGGTAGTAGACGACAGCCAAGTGGCCTTGCAGCAATCGGTCCACACCTTGCGCAACCTCGGCCTGACGTGCCACACCGCCCGCAGCGCCAAGGAAGCGATTGACGTGCTGCTGGAATTGCAGGGCACTGTCGAGCAGATCAACGTGATGGTATCGGACATCGAAATGTCCGAAATGGACGGTTACGCCCTCACCCGCACCCTGCGCGAAACCCCGGATTTCCAGGAGCTTTACGTGCTGTTGCACACCTCCCTGGACAGCGCCATGAACAGCGAAAAAGCCCGCCTGGCCGGGGCCGACGCGGTGCTGACGAAGTTTTCCTCGCCCGAACTGACCAAATGCCTGGTGATTGCTGCGCAGACCGTGGCGCAAAAAGGCCTGTAAACAGTGGCGGAGTACTTTCAACTGTTGCGCCGCGACCTCACCGGCAGCCTGCCCGCGCCGCAGTGGCCGGCGGGTACTCGGCTGGCGCATTACCGCGACGAACTGGCCCCGGCGATTCATGCCGTGTTGCGCTTGGGCGAGGCGCAAGGCGGCGGCCGTGTCGCCAGCCTTGAGCAATGGCGCCAACGGTTCCTGACCGATGCCGAGTTCGACCCGACGCTGTGCCTGGTGGCCAGTCATGGCGACGGCATTCTTGGCGTCGCGCACTGCTGGACCAGCGCGTTTATCAAGAACCTGTGCATACACCCCGCCGCGCAGGGCCAAGGGCTGGGCCGCGCGTTGTTGCTGCAGGCTTTTGCGGTGTTCAAGCAGCGCGGCGAACCGTGGGTCGACCTCAAGGTGCGCGAAAGCAACGCGCGCGCCCGGCAACTGTACGAAAGCGCGGGCATGGTGTTTGTGCTGCGCGACCGGATGCCCGAGGCCTGACCGTCGCTGGCGCATAACTTGCTTGCCAAGTGTGTGAGCAGTGCGAAGAGGTAAAAACCCGTCACTGTTCAAGAGTGCCCTCTGACCTTGCCTGGTGACAGAACCTCCATGAACACTCATTTTTCCTGCGTGGGTTGCGGCAAATGCTGCACCGACCATCATGTGCCACTGACCCTCGAAGAGGCCCGCCAGTGGGCGGCGGACGGCGGTAACGTCATCGTTCTGGTGGAAGGTTTTCTGGGCACCGGCCTGGGCTTGCCCGTGCAACAACGCGAACACGCGCAGCGGCGCTCGGTGGTTGTGCCTTGCGGCAGCGCCGAGGCGTTTGTGGCGATTACCTTTGCCGCCTACAACACGGGGCGCTGCCGGAATCTTGACGAAGACAACCTGTGCCGCATCTATGAACGTCGCCCGCTGGTGTGCCGCATCTACCCGATGGAGATCAACCCGCACATCCCGCTCAGCCCTGCCGCCAAGGACTGCCCGCCGGAATCCTGGGAACAAGGCCCTGCGCTGATCGTCGGTGGGCAATTGGTGGACCTGGAGTTGGCTGACTTAATCAGCCGCTCACGCCAGGCCGACCGTGACGACGTGCACACCAAGGAGGCGGTGTGCGCCTTGCTGGGTATTCGCACCACGGCGCTCAAGGGCGACGGGTTTACCGCGTACCTGCCGGACATGCACGCGTTTGCGCAGGCAATCGAGTTGGCCGCTGACCAGCCGAGCGTGGCCAATGAGTGGGTGTTCCACGTCTCCGGGATGGACATCGCCGAACAATTGCTCGACGCCGGGGCGCAGCTTGCCACCGAGGTGCCGGCCAACTATGCGTTTATCTCGTTGCGCGCCGCTTAACCGGCGACGGGCCCAGGTAAGCCAGGGTAATGGCCGCGTATTTGCCAGTGTCTTTCAAGCGTTGCAGTGCCTTGTTCAGCGCCGCGGTCAGTTCAGGGGTGGCTTTGCGCGTAGCACTCGATGTTCAGGCCTGCGAGTTCACCTTGGGCGTCGTGGAATTTAAGGGGCGGTACATCCGCCTCGACCCCGAAGCGTATTTCGGGCCGCAGGTTATCGGCTGGGGGCGCAACCGCGCAGCCCGCACCGACCAGTAAAATCAGAAAAAACGTCGTCAGTGTCAGCAGTTGTCTTGCCGTAGTCATATACCCGTCCAATGCCAAAGTAGTGTGAGGCATGCGGGCCACGTAACGCATGGCCAAAACGCCGCAGACGTTTTAACAAGCACTGGCCGGTCTTTAACTGCGACTCGCCTGTTTAGTTCGTAGGCAAATTCCCAAAGTAGGGGTAGACGCGTTAGCGCCCTGGTGGCGTTTGCCGCCGTTAGCCATCGCTGGCTTCCAGTCGGTAGTGCGCAAGAATTCGCTGGTACTCGCCGCTGTGCATGAGTTGTTCCAGCGCATGGTTAAGTTGATCGCGCAGCTCGGTATCAGGCTTGCGCAGCGCAATCGCCACGCCGTCGCCAAGCAGATCAGCCGACACCGCCGGGCCCAGAAAGTCGAAATCCTGGCCTTCAGTGGTGTCGAGCAATGCCTGGCGGATTTCTACGGTGCCTTGCAACGTCGCATCGATATGGCCCGCCACCAGGCTGCGAGCCAGTTCATCGTTGAGCCAAAAGCTCTGGATACTCACGCCGGACGGCGCCCAGTGGGATTGAGCAAACGCTTCACGGTTGCTGCCCAGCAGCACGCCGACGCGCTTGCCTTTGAGCGAGCGCACGGTCGGCAGCAACCCTGATGTTTTGCGCGCCACCAAGCGGGTGGTGAACGGATAAAGATTATCGGTGAAATTCACCCGTTGGCGCCGCCTCGACGTGGCGGCTATGCCCATGATTGCATCGAACTGGCGGGCCTCCAGGGCTGCAAAATTTTCCACGACAACCTGATCGACCCAGGTACAGCGCACGTTGAGCTGTTGGCACAAGGCATTGCCCAAATCGATGTTCAAACCCACCAGCTGACCTTGCTGATTACGGCTTTGAAAAGGCGGGAATTGCGCGGCGACCGCGAAACGCAGGGCGCGCGGTGATTCTTCAGCTGTCGCAGGGGCGCAAAAAACAGCGGCCAGGACCAATAAGGCAGGCGCAACAGAGACCCGTACTAAGACCACAGCGAACATCCTTTTCCAGAAAGACCAGCGTCACCACGCCCCGGCCCCAAAAAACCGGGGCGAAGCCAATGTGATGCAAGCTTTCTAGAACCGACCGTAGCGCTACAAGCAGAATTATCAGCAAGCGTTGTAGGCAAATGCCGATACGGTGTACGGATTTTTAGCCTCAGCGTTTACCCATCGAACGGCGAGTACCCGGCGGAGCCATGCCTGGCGACTTGGTATGGCCGTTTTTAGCGCCATTTTTGTACCGGGGCTGGGCGGCATTTTTGGCCCCGGCCAATTCACCCGGTTTGAACGGAAACTTGAACGCCGGGATCTCGGCTTGTTCAACGCTTGCAGCGTCGGCCGGGTCGACGAGGTCGGTCGCTTCAACAGGCGGTTGTGTCGGGGAAGTCATAAGGGCTCCGGCGCAGCTATAGGTGTAAAACCGCGAGTATACCGGGGCCGGGGCTGCAAGCGGTAAGCTTCAAGCGACAGGTTAACAACGTTAGCTGTCACGGCTGTCAGTTAGCCGTCACGATCCTGACCGGCTTATAGCGCTATAAAGCACTCATACACATTCTAACTTGCGGCTTGCAGCTAGAAACCTGCAACCGCGCCTACGGCGTAATCCCATGCACATTCAACGCAAAACTGCCCTGATAGTGGGTGTCGTCGTGGTAGTGGCGATTGCAGCCTGGGCACTGACCCGGCCGGCCAAGACCAAACTGGCGGCGCCCACCGCGATTCCGGTACGCGTGGTCAGCGTTACGCAACAGGACGTGCCGCGGTTTGTCAGTGGTATCGGCTCGGTGCTGTCGATGCACAGTGTGGTGATTCGCCCGCAAGTCGATGGCATCCTCACCCAATTGCTGGTCAAGGAAGGCCAACAGGTCAAGGCCGGCGACCTGTTGGCGAGTATTGATGACCGTTCGATCCGCGCCAGCCTCGACCAGGCCAAGGCGCAACTCGGCGAAAGCCAGGCGCAACTGCAAGTGGCGCTGGTGAACCTCAAACGTTACAAGGAACTGAGCATCGACAACGGCGTGTCGAAGCAGACCTATGACCAGCAACAAGCGCTGGTCAACCAACTGAAGGCCACGGCGCAGGGCAATCAGGCGGCGATTGATTCGGCTCAGGTGCAGCTTTCCTACACGCAAATTCGCTCGCCGGTCACAGGTCGCGTCGGCATTCGCAATGTGGATGAAGGCAACTTCCTGCGCATGAGTGACGCCCAAGGCCTGTTTTCCGTGACGCAAATCGACCCGATCAGCGTCGAGTTTTCCTTGCCGCAACAGATGCTGCCGACCCTGCAAGGCCTGATCGCGGCGCCTGCCCAGGCCAGCGTCGATGCCTACCTGGGCGCCGACACCGACGGCCAGACCGGCGACTTGCTCGGTGAAGGCCACTTGAGCCTGATTGACAACCAGATCAGCTCCAGCACCGGCACCTTGCGCGCCAAGGCTGAGTTCACCAACGCCTCGCAGCGCCTGTGGCCGGGGCAACTGGTGACCATCAAGATTCAAACCGCCCTCGACAAAAATGCTTTGGTAGTGCCGCCGACCGTGGTGCAACGTGGCCTGGACACGCATTTTGTGTACCGGGTAAACGCTGACAAAGTTGAGGTGGTGCCGGTGCAGGTGGTCTACCAGAACAGCGACCTGAACATCATCAAGGGCGTGCAAGCCGGCGATGTGCTGGTCAGCGATGGCCAGTCGCGCCTCAAGGCCGGTGCCCAGGTCGAAGTGCTCAAGGAACCGCCGCAGGTAATTCAGACCGTCGATGCCAAGGTGCAACGATGAGCAGCCGCCTTTCGCCGTCCGCCTGGTGCGTTGACCACCCGGTCGCCACCCTGCTGCTGACCTTTGCCCTGGTGCTGTTGGGCGCCATTGCCTTCCCGCGCCTGGCCATCGCGCCTTTGCCGGAAGCGGAGTTCCCGACGATTCAGGTCAGCGCGCAATTGCCCGGCGCCAGCCCGGACACCATGGCGTCATCCGTGGCAACGCCGTTGGAGGTGCAATTCAGTGCCATCCCCGGCATGACGCAAATGACCTCCAGCAGCGCCTTGGGCTCCAGCCTGTTAACCCTGCAATTTACCCTGAGCAAAAGCATCGACACCGCAGCGCAGGAAGTGCAGGCCGCAATCAATACCGCGTCCGGCAAGTTACCCAGCGATATGCCGAGCCTGCCGACCTGGAAAAAGGTCAACCCGGCAGACAGCCCGGTGCTGATCCTCAGCGTCAGCTCAAGCAGCATGCCCAGCACCGAACTGAGCGACTACGTAGAAACCTTGCTGGCGCGCCAGATCAGCCAGATCGACGGTGTCGGCCAGATCAACATCACCGGCCAGCAGCGCCCGGCGATTCGCGTGCAGGCCTCGCCCGACAAACTTGCGGCCATCGGCCTGACCCTGGCTGACGTGCGCGTGGCCATCCAGCAATCCAGTTTGAACCTGGCCAAGGGCGCGATTTACGGTGAGAACAGCGTGTCGACGCTGTCGACCAACGACCAGTTGTTTCACCCGGATGAATACGCCCGGTTAATCGTTTCCTACAAAGACGGCGCACCGGTTCAACTGCGCGACATCGCCAAAGTCGTTAACGGTTCGGAAAACGCCTACGTGCAGGCCTGGTCCGGCGACACGCCGGGGGTCAACCTGGTGATTTCGCGCCAGCCCGGCGCCAACATCGTCGAGACCGTCGACCGTATTCAAGCCGAGCTGCCGCGCCTGCAAGGCATGTTGCCAGCCTCGGTGCAGGTCAGCGTGTTGACCGACCGCACCAAGACCATTCGCGCCTCTTTGCATGAAGTGGAAGTGACCCTGCTGATCGCCATCTTGCTGGTGGTGGCGGTGATGGCGCTGTTCCTGCGCCAGTTGTCGGCCACGCTGATTGTGTCCAGCGTGCTCGGCGTGTCGCTGATCGCCAGCTTCGCGCTGATGTATGTGATGGGCTTCAGCCTCAACAACCTCACGCTGGTCGCCATCGTGATCGCGGTGGGGTTTGTGGTGGACGATGCCATCGTGGTGGTGGAGAACATTCACCGCCACCTGGAGGCGGGTTTAAGCAAACGTGAGGCGGCGATCAAGGGCTCCAGCGAGATTGGTTTTACTGTGGTGTCGATCAGCTTCTCGCTGGTGGCGGCGTTTATTCCGCTGCTGTTCATGGGCGGCGTGGTCGGGCGGCTGTTCAAGGAGTTTGCGCTGACCGCCACCTCGACCATTTTGATTTCGGTGGTGGTCTCGCTGACGCTGGCGCCCACCCTGGCCGCGCTGTTCATGCGCGCGCCGACCCATCCTGTTCACGACAAACCGGGTTTCAGCGAACGCCTGCTGGCCGGTTATGCGCGCAACCTGCGCCGCGCGCTGGCGCATCAGCGCAGCATGCTGGCGATTTTTGCCGTGACCCTGGCACTGGCCGTGGTCGGCTACGTGTTTATCCCCAAAGGTTTCTTCCCGGTCCAGGACACCGGTTTTGTGCTGGGCACCAGCGAAGCGGCAGCGGATGTGTCGTACCCGGACATGGTCGCCAAGCACAAGGCGCTCGCCGAGATCGTCAAGGCCGACCCTGCGGTGGAGGCGTTTTCGCATTCGGTGGGCGTCACCGGCAGCAACCAGACCATCGCCAACGGCCGCTTCTGGATCGCCTTGAAAGACCGTGGTGATCGCGACGTGTCCGCCAGCCAATTCATCGACCGCATCCGCCCCCAACTGGCGAAGGTGCCAGGGATCGTGCTGTACCTGCGCGCCGGCCAGGACATCAACCTGAGCTCCGGCCCCAGCCGCGCTCAGTACCAATATGTGCTTAAAAGCAACGACGGCCCGACGCTGAACACCTGGACCCAGCGCCTGACCGAAAAATTGCGCGCCAACCCGGCCTTCCGCGACTTGTCCAACGACCTGCAACTGGGCGGCAGCATCACCCACATCAGCATCGACCGCCAAGCCGCCGCGCGCTTCGGCCTGACGGCGACCGACGTTGACCAGGCGCTGTACGACGCCTTCGGCCAGCGCCAGATCAACGAGTTCCAGACCGAGATCAACCAGTACCAAGTGGTGCTGGAACTCGACACTCAGCAACGCGGCCGTGCCGAGAGCCTGAACTACTTCTACCTGCGCTCACCGCTGACCAACGAAATGGTGCCGCTGTCGGCAGTCGCCAACGTCGACCCGCCAACCGTGGGGCCGTTGTCCATCAGCCATGACGGCATGTTCCCGGCGGCCAACCTGTCCTTCAACCTGGCGCCCGGCGTGGCGTTGGGCGATGCCGTGATCATGCTCAACCAGGCCAAGAACGAAATCGGCATGCCGGCCACTCTGATCGGCTCGTTCCAGGGCGCGGCGCAAGCGTTTCAGAGCTCATTGGCCAGCCAGCCGTGGCTGATTCTGGCCGCGCTGGTGGCTGTCTACATCATTCTGGGTGTGCTGTATGAGAGTTTTGTGCACCCGCTGACGATCATCTCGACCTTGCCCTCGGCGGGCTTGGGCGCGCTGATCATGCTCTGGCTGCTGGGCCAGGACTTTTCGATCATGGCGTTGATCGGGCTGGTGCTGCTGATCGGTATCGTCAAGAAAAACGGCATCCTGATGATCGACTTCGCCCTGGAAGCCCAGCGCGTGCGCGGGTTGCCGCCCGAGGAGGCGATTTATGAGGCATGCGTCACACGGTTTCGGCCGATCATCATGACCACCCTCGCAGCGTTGCTCGGTGCGGTGCCGCTGATGCTCGGTTCCGGGCCAGGCGCAGAACTGCGCCAGCCGCTGGGTATTGCCGTGGTCGGCGGCTTGCTGGTGAGCCAAGCGCTGACGCTGTTCACCACGCCGGTCATATACTTGTACCTGGAGAAGTTTTTCCACAGGCCCAAACCAGCGCTGGCGCTGACGACCACACATTGAGGCTGAGGCCCCGCCCTGGAGCAAAAGGCTCATGCGAGTCCTGATTATTGAAGATGAAGAAAAAACCGCGGACTACTTGCACCGCGGCCTGACGGAGCAAGGCTACACCGTCGACGTGGCGCGCGAAGGCGTCGAAGGCCTGCACCTGGCGCTGGAGAACGATTACGCAGTGATCGTGCTCGACGTGATGCTGCCCGGCCTCGATGGCTTCGGCGTGTTGCGCGCATTGCGCGCGCGCAAGCAGACGCCGGTGATCATGCTGACCGCCCGCGAGCGCGTGGAAGACCGCATTCGCGGCCTGCGCGAAGGCGCTGACGATTATTTGGGCAAGCCGTTTTCGTTCCTCGAACTGGTGGCGCGCCTGCAAGCGCTGACCCGCCGCAGCGGCGGCCACGAACCGGTGCAAGTCACCGTCGCCGACCTGTGGATCGACCTGATCAGCCGCAAGGCCAGTCGCAACGGCGTGCGCCTGGACCTCACCGCCAAAGAGTTCTCGCTGCTCAGCGTGTTGGCGCGGCGCCAGGGTGAAATTCTGTCGAAAACCTCGATTGCGGAAATGGTCTGGGACATCAATTTCGACAGCGACGCCAACGTGGTCGAAGTGGCGATCAAGCGCCTGCGCGCCAAACTCGACGGGCCGTTCGAAGAAAAACTGCTGCACACCATTCGCGGCATGGGCTACGTACTGGAAAGCCGCCTGCTGCAGAGCCGCGTGCTGGAGAACCACAGTGGCGGCTAACTCCATCGCGCTGCGCCTGAGCGGCATGTTCACGCTGGTGGCGCTGCTGATCTTCGTATTGATCGGCGGCGCACTCTATCAACAGGTCGACCGTGGCTTGGGGTTGTTGCCGGGCGCCGAGTTGGATGCGCGCTACAGCGTGCTTGAATCCTCGGTCAGCCGCTTCGGCACGCCGGAGCATTGGGTGAAGATCAAGGCCAAACTCAAGCTGTTGGGCGAGGAAGACAAGCGCATCCGCTTCTGGGTGGTGAGCAGCGATCCGAACTACGAATACGGCAACCCTGATGCGCAGATACGTGCGTTCGCCGAAGGCCCGACCGGCAAGCGCGATTTGCGCCTGCCGGAGCGTGAATACCCGTTCAAGGTCTTGGTGAGCCAGTTCCCGGCCAAAGACCAACGCCCGCCGCTGCGCTTTATGATCGCCATCGACACCGAAAACTTCCGCGCCACCCAGCACCAACTGCTGATCGCGTTGATCGGCCTGGCGTTTGTCGGCGTGGTGCTGGCGGCGCTACTGGGGTTTTGGGTCTCGCGTATCGGCCTCAAGCCGCTGAGCAAACTATCGGACGAGGCGCAGAAACTCGCGCCGCCAAAACTCTCCGGGCGCCTGCAATTGTCGCCGCTGCCGCCGGAGCTGAGCCAGTTTGTCAACTCGTTCAACGCCACGCTCGACCGCGTGGAGCAGGCCTACTCGCGCCTGGAGTCGTTCAATGCCGACGTGGCTCACGAACTGCGCTCGCCACTGACCAACTTGATCGGGCAGACCCAAGTGGCGCTGACCCGTGGCCGTTCGGCCGAGCATTATTTCGAGGTGCTGCAATCCAACCTTGAAGAGCTGGAACGCTTGCGTTCGATCATCAATGACATGCTGTTCCTGGCCAGCGCCGACCAGGGCAGCAAGGCGACCAAACTGACGCAAAGCTCGCTGGCCGATGAAGTGGCGACCACGCTCGACTACTTGGATTTCATCCTGGAAGACGCCCAAGTCAACGTGCGGGTAAACGGTGATGCCTTGGTGCACATCGAAAAAGCCCACTTGCGCCGTGCGCTGATTAATCTGCTGAGCAATGCGGTGCAGCACACCGCGCCGGGGCAGGTTATCGAGGTGAACATTGACGTGCGCGAACGTCAGGTGACGATTGGCGTGACCAACCCCGGCGAGCAGATTGCCAGCGAGCATTTGCCACGGCTGTTTGAGCGTTTTTATCGGGTGGATGCGTCGCGCAGTAACAGCGGGGCGAACCATGGGTTGGGGTTGGCGATTGTTAAAGCGATTGCGTTGATGCATGGCGGGGACGTGTTCGTGCGCAGTGAGAGCGGCGGTAATACCTTTGGCATTACCTTGCCGGTGTAGCTGAGCTGAATCACAGGGCCGAACTCAGTCAAAAATGCTCCCAGCATTGGCGCTGCATTCATCAGGTAGAGCCCCATTCCTTTCAGTCTGACTGTTGCGATTTGGGCAACAGTCATTATCTTGTTACACTCCGCCCCCGCCGCTCAACTGCTTGATTTTCAAGCAAGCATGAGCGCGACGGCAAAGACAGCTTCCGCTTGCTCGAATCCACATCGACTGAATCTTAGGGCTCTAACCTGGGATTCCGTCTCAAAGCCGCTGACTCAAGCGGCTTTTTTTTGCCGCAAAAAAAGGCCAGGCACACCCCCACGACATTGGCCGTTTTCGATTGATCAAAGGAGCTCCCCCAGTGAAGAACTCGCTGACGTTAACCCCACTATTCCTAGCGATCACAGCAATTATCGCCCCCCTCGCCCACGCAGCAGACGCCGCGCCGGCCGACGGTTTTATCGAAGGCTCACACCTGACGATCAACACCCGCAATTACTACATGAACCGTGACCGTCGCGACATTCATACCGATGACAGCAAAGAGTGGGGCCAGGGCTTTCTCGGCACGTTCACATCCGGCTACACCCAAGGCACAGTCGGCTTTGGCTTGGACCTCAACGCCATGCTCGGCCTGAAACTCGACGGCGGTGGCGGCACCGACGGCTCCAGCATCCTTCCCTACGGCAGTGGCAACGGTAAAGCACCGGGTTCGTTCTCGACCGCAGGCGGCACCTTGAAAATGCGTGCCCTGGACACCGAGTTGAAGGCTGGCGACCTGTTCCTGAATAACCCGGTGATCGCCGGCGGCATGACGCGCATGTTGCCGCAGACCTTTCGTGGCGTCAGCCTGACCAACCACAGCTTTGACGGCTGGATGTTCGAAGGCGGCCAGGCCAGCTTCACCAAGCTCTACAACCAGAGCGGCCACCGGCGCATCGGCACCAGCTACGGCGCGCTGCCGAACACTGCCGACAGCCAGCACCTGAACTGGGCTGGCGTGTCTTTCAGCGGCCTGCCGGGGCTGACCAGCAACCTGTATGCCTCCGAACTCAAGGACGTGTGGCACCAGTATTACTACGACTTGGATTACACCTACGCGCTGAACGACTGGGTAAGCCTCAACCCGGGCCTGCACTACTACCACACCCAGGACACCGGCCAATCGCTGCTGGGCAACATCGACAACAACACTTACAGCCTGCATTTCACCGTGGGCGTGGGCAACCACAGCGTCACCGCCGCCTACCAGCGGGTACACGGCGACACGCCGTTCGACTACATCACCCAAGGCGACAGCGTGTACCTGGACAACTCCCAGCAGTACTCGGATTTCAACGGCCCCAACGAGCGTTCGTGGAAACTCAAGTACGCCTACGACTTCGCCGGCCTCGGCGTGCCTGGGCTGACGTCTGCCGTGTCGTATATCAGCGGCAAGACCGACCTCACCAAAGTCGACCCCAACAGCCGTGGCTACAGCACGTGGTACAGCGCTGATGGCAAAGACGCCAAGCATTGGGAACGCGACATCGACGTGAAATACGTGGTGCAAGGCGGTAAGGCGAAGAACTTGGCGGTACGCCTGCAGTGGGCCGAAAACCGTGGGAGTAACGGCTATTCGGCGGTGGACCGGGATGTGGATGAATACCGGGTAATCGTGGACTATCCGATCAACGTGTTCTAAACCGCGGCGGTTTCTTGCAAAGCAGTGAATCAATTTTCGTCGCGTAGAACTAAACTGCCAGCATCTTCACTGCTGAAGTCTGCGCGATGAGTCAACGCCCTGCTCGTACACCGCCTGCACTCCCGGAAATTCTGCTGATTCTGGGCAGTGGCCTCACTGTCATCGTGATTGTGATTATCGTCGCGGCGTTGCTGATTCGTGAACACGCCAGCACCCTGCGGGCGGCCACGCGCTCAACCACCAATATTGCCCAACTGATCAACGCCGATGTGCTGCGTAACGTCGAGCTCTACGACCTTGCCCTTAAGGGACTGATCCAGGCAAAACAACGCGAAGACTTGTCGCAGGTGCCCGCCGACATCCAGCACTTGGTGCAATTTGACCTCTCTACGGCTGCGCCCTTCAAGGGCGAAGTGCTGTTGCTGGACGCGAATGGCGCGGTCGCCGCTGATTCATCTACCCTCAAGCCCACCTCGCGCAACTTTGCCAACCGCGATTATTTCCAGGTACACGCAAATGACGCGCAGGCGGGTTTGTTTATCAGCCGACCGTTCAAGATCCACTGCGATTGCGAGCAGGTCTGGCGCATCGCATTCAGTCGTCGCGTGTCTGGCCCCAACGGTGAATTCGCCGGCGTTGCAGTGGCGACCATGCGCCTGGCGTACTTCGACCAGCTATTCAGCAGCCTCACCATTGGCAACGGCAGCACCGTGAACCTGCTGAGCAGCAACGGCATTCTGTTGGCCCAGCAGCCGCTGCTCGAACGCGACATGATCAACAAGGACCTCAGTGATCGGCCGAACTTCAAGCGCATGCTGCGTGAAGGCAGCGGGAGCTTCCAAGCCATCTCGACCACCAGCGGCAAGGAACGTTTTTACACCTTCACCACGGTCGGGGAGCTGCCGCTGATAGTGGTGGTGGCGCTGTCCAGTGAAGACGTACTCGCGCCCTGGAAGCGCGCCACTTGGCTGACCAGCGGGGCCACCGGCGTACTCTGCGTTGGCCTGTTGTGGTTAACGTGGATGCTGCGCCTTGAGCTGCGCCGCCGCCATCGTGCCGAACAGGTGCTGTCAGAACTGGCAGCCACCGATGCCCTGACCGGCCTGGCCAACCGTCGCACCCTTGATGAACGCCTGCGCCTGGAATGGGACCGCGCACAGCGCTCGACTGAGCCAATGGCGCTGTTGATGATCGACGTGGACCACTTCAAAGCCTTCAACGACCGCCATGGTCACCACGGTGGCGACGAGGCATTGCGCACGGTTGCCCAGGTGATCGGCAGCAATATCCGCCGCCCCGCCGACCTGGCCGCGCGCTATGGCGGTGAGGAGTTCGCAGTGGTATTGCCGCATACCGACCTGACGGGTGCCTGGGTGATCGCCGAGCACATCCGCAGCAGTGTCGAGCTGTTGCCACTGGTGGCCGACGCTGAACGGCCGATTACCGTGAGTATCGGCATGAGCATCTGGGAGAAACACAGCCGCACGTCGTTGGAGGCGCTGCTGCTGAGTGCGGATCAGGCGCTGTATGAGGCTAAACGCAGCGGGCGCAATCGGATCGTCGACGCAACGACTGCGTGAATCAGGCACCCGCAACGTGTGGCGAGCCCCAGTGCATGAATTTTCGGCAATAAAAAAAGGCCACCCGAAGGCAGCCTTTTAAAACTAAAGAAAAGAGAGTTGTTACTTACACCGCCGCGACGGGACGCATGTAAGAGATCGGTGCGGTGCTGGCATCTTCGAAGGTCACGACTTCCCAAGCGTCTGTCTGAGCAATCAACTTGCGCAGCAGCTGGTTGTTAAGGGCATGGCCCGACTTGAAGCCTTTGAACTCGCCTATCAGGCTATTGCCCAGCAGGTAGAGGTCACCGATTGCATCGAGGATTTTATGCTTCACGAATTCGTCTTCGTAGCGAAGGCCGTCTTCGTTCAGTACACCATCCGCGTCGACCACAATGGCGTTTTCAACGCTGCCGCCGAGTGCGAGGTTGTGCTTGCGCAGGTACTCGATGTCACTCATGAAACCAAAGGTACGGGCGCGGCTAACTTCTTTTACAAACGAAGTGCTGGAAAAATCCACGCTTGCACTTTGCACGCGGTCACGGAATACCGGGTGATCGAAATCGATCTCAAAGCTCACTTTAAAGCCTTCGAACGGGACGAAGGTGGCGCGCTTGTCGCCGTCTTCTACTGTCACTTCCCGCAGAATGCGAATGAACTTCTTGGCTGCGTCCTGTTCTTCCAGGCCGGCAGATTGAATCAAGAATACGAAGGGTCCAGCGCTGCCATCCATGATCGGGACTTCGGACGCGGAGAGCTCGACGTAGGCGTTATCGATGCCCAGGCCAGCCATGGCCGAGAGCAAGTGCTCCACCGTGTCCACTTTGACGTCACCGTTGACCAACGTGGTCGACATCGTGGTTTCGCCAACATTTTCCGCGCGAGCAGGAATCTGCACCACAGGGTCCAGGTCGGCACGAACAAACACGATGCCGGTGTCGACAGGTGCAGGTTTGAGGGTCAGGTATACCTTCTCCCCGGAGTGCAGACCTACACCTGTGGCACGGATAATATTCTTCAGGGTGCGTTGTTTAATCATGGCTTGGACCGCTTGAGCGCAAATTGCGAACTGGTATCAACAAAGGCTGGCGATAATAGCAGACCAGACCTTTGCTGAACACCAATCACCTTCATAGCCCTGATACATTCCATCAATCGGCCTGACGACGCAGGAATGCCGGGATGTCCAGGTAATCCAAGTCATCTTGTGGATTCGGGCTACGCGAGGCCGCAGCACCGGCCTGAGCCTGGTTGCGCATCACGGTAGGGCGGTCCAGATCACGGTAGTTAACCGACGGCAGTTCCTGGCGCGAAGGCGCTGGAGCGGCAGCCGATTGGCTGGCGTGGCTGTTGTGGCCGGTGTGAACGGTATTGTCGATAACCTTCACAGGCTTCTCGATTTTTGCGCCCAGGCCGGTAGCAACCACGGTCACGTGCAGCTCGTCGCGCATGTCCGGGTCGATAACGGTGCCGACCTTGACCATGGCGTGCTCGGAAGCGAAGGCTTCGATGATGCTACCCACGTCGGAGTACTCACCCAGGGACAGGTCAGGGCCGGCGGTGATGTTCACCAGGATGCCGCGTGCACCTTGCAGGTTCACGTCTTCGAGCAACGGGTTGCGAATCGCAGCTTCGGTGGCTTCACGTGCACGGTTAGGACCGCTGGCGCAGCCAGTGCCCATCATCGCCATGCCCATTTCGCTCATGACGGTACGTACGTCGGCGAAGTCGACGTTGATCATGCCCGGGCGCTTGATGATGTCGGAGATACCGCGAACGGCACCGGCCAGTACATCGTCAGCCTTGGCGAAAGCCGACAGCAGGCTGGCGTCCTTACCCAGAATGGTCAGCAGCTTCTCGTTGGGAATGGTGATCAACGAGTCGACGCTTTCAGACAGCAGACGGATGCCTTCGTCGGCGATCTGCATACGCTTGCGGCCTTCGAACGGGAACGGACGCGTCACGACAGCAACGGTCAGAATCCCCATTTCCTTGGCCACTTCGGCAATGATCGGGGCTGCACCGGTACCGGTACCGCCGCCCATGCCGGTGGTGATGAACACCATGTTTGTGCCTTGCAGCACTTCAGCAATACGCTCGCGGTCTTCCAGCGCGGCTTGACGGCCGACTTCCGGGTTGGCGCCAGCGCCGAGGCCCTTGGTCACCGCAGTGCCCAATTGCAGGATGGTCCGCGCGCCGATGCTTTTCAGCGCTTGGGCATCAGTGTTGGCGCAGATGAATTCAACGCCTTCAATGTTGCTCTTGACCATATGGTTGACAGCGTTGCCGCCGCCACCGCCGACACCGATCACTTTGATGACCGGGCTTGCCGGGGATGTTGTCTACGAGTTCGAACATGTTCCCTCTCCTTTCGTTATCTCTAGTTTTTTCGCCTACTGCTTTTTGGTGTTGCGGTGTCGCGGTAAATCTTTAGAAATTGCCTTTGACCCAAGCCTGCAGCCTTTCGAACAACGGCGCTTTCGCTTCGTCGTCGCTGCGGTAGCTGTCACGGATGCTCGGGCCCGACAGGGAAATGCCGTCGGTCTGCTTTTGCAGCCCGTACAACAGCAAGCCCACGCCGGTCGAATAAATCGGGTTGCGCACCACATCGCCGAGGCCTTTGACGCCATGCGGAACGCCCAGGCGCACCGGCATGTGGAAGATTTCTTCGGCCAGTTCGACTGCGCCTTCCATCTTCGAGGTGCCACCGGTCAACACGATGCCGGCCGGGATCAAATCTTCGTAGCCGCTGCGGCGCAGTTCAGCCTGAATCAGCGTGAACAGCTCGTCGTAGCGTGGCTCGACCACTTCGGCCAATGCCTGGCGCGACAGCTCGCGCGGCGGACGATCGCCGACGCTTGGCACTTTGATGGTTTCACCGGCACCGGCGAGTTTGGCCAGGGCGCAGGCGTAGCGAATTTTGATTTCTTCGGCGTACTGGGTCGGGGTACGCAGCGCCATGGCGATGTCGTTGGTGACCTGGTCGCCGGCAATCGGGATCACCGCGGTGTGACGAATCGCACCCTCGGTGAAGATCGCGATGTCGGTGGTGCCGCCGCCGATGTCGACCAGGCACACGCCGAGTTCTTTTTCGTCGTCGGTCAGTACCGAGTAAGCCGAGGCCAACTGCTCAAGAATGATGTCGTCGATTTCGAGGCCGCAGCGACGCACACATTTTTCAATGTTTTGCGCAGCGTTGACGGCGCAGGTCACCACGTGAACCTTGGCTTCCAGGCGTACGCCCGACATGCCCAGCGGCTCGCGAACGCCTTCCTGGTTGTCGATCACGTAGTCCTGCGGCAGGGTGTGCAGCACGCGCTGGTCAGCCGGGATCGCCACGGCCTGGGCGGCGTCAAGCACGCGCTCAAGGTCGGCCGCGCTGACTTCGCGGTCGCGGATCGCCACGATGCCGTGGGAATTCAGGCTGCGGATATGGTTGCCGGCAACGCCGACGAACGCCGAGTGAATCCGGCAACCGGCCATCAGCTGCGCTTCTTCAATCGCGCGCTGGATCGATTGCACGGTGGACTCGATGTTCACCACCACGCCCTTCTTCAGGCCACGGGACGGATGCGTGCCAATACCGACGATTTCGATCGTGCCGTCTTCCCCGACCTCGCCCACCAGCGCCACCACCTTGGAGGTGCCGATATCGAGACCGACGATCATTTTGCCGCTTTGCACGTTTGCCATGGGTCCTGCCTCTTCTTAATTCTTCGCGACAGCGGGTTGCGCTGCCGTGGGCGCAGCCGGTTCACGCCAGCCGACGGCAAGGCCGTTGGCGTAACGCAGGTCGACGCTCGCAATGTTCGTAATCTGTTCTTTCAAGGTCTTGTCATAGATGGCAATAAAGCGGCGCATCTTTTCCACCAAGCGGTCGCGTCCCAGCAACAACTCGATACCCGGGCCGGAACTGCCTGCCCCGGTGGTCAAAAACCAGCTACCCCGTTCACGCAGTTCCAGGCGTGCAATGGAGAAGCCCAGCGGCCGCAGCATCTGGCTCAAGGCCTGGTACTGCTGCATCACTTGCTGTTGCGCCCGTTGCGGCCCGAACAACTGCGGCAGGTGCTCGTAGTTGGCCAGTTCACGCGGGGTGAACGCCTGGCCCTGGTTGTTCAACAGCGCCTCATCACCCCAACGGGCCACGGGCAGTTGTTCTTCCAGGCGGATCGTCACTTGGTCCGGCCATACGCGGCGGACTTCGGCGTGAGCGATCCACGGCATCTGTTCCAGCTCTGAGCGCATACCGGCCAGGTCGATGGTGAAGAAGCTCGCCGCCAGGTACGGGCCGATACGCTGCTGCACCGCTTGCTGGCTGATGTAACTCAAGTCGCCCTGCACGCTGATCTTGGTGATCGGGCGGTCGGCATACGGCAACAAACGCTGTGCGCCTTCGTAAGTACCGAAGCCCAACACCACCAGCAACACCGGCCAGAACAGCGCTTTGATAAAACCAAAGTTGGCTTTGGGCAGGCGCGCCGACATCGGCTCTTTAGCCACCATTCGGCTGGCACCCCGTGGCACCGGCTTGCGGCCGGGTGCTTGTGGGGGCTGATGACGAAGCGATGCGCCGTTCATGTTCTTAGCCTCTAGGCTCAATGCTTGCCGCTAGAATCGCCAGCACCAACTGCTGGAAATCCAGACCGGCTGCACGGGCTGCCATGGGTACCAGGCTGTGGTCGGTCATGCCGGGAGCAGTGTTGACTTCAAGGAACCAGAAATTCCCTTGCTCATCCTGCATCACGTCTGCCCGCGCCCAACCGGCGATACCCAGCGCCTCACAGGCTTTCGCCGTGAGGTCCATCAATTCCTGTTCCTTGTCTGCGTCGAGGCCACACGGAATCCGGTACTGAGTATCGGAAGCCACGTACTTGGCGTCGTAGTCATAAAAGGTATGGGGCGTGCCCAATGCGATAGGCGGCAATACCTGGCCACGCAGGGTGGCGATGGTGAACTCGGGACCTTGAATCCACTGTTCCACCAACACTTGCGAATCATAGGTACTTGCCGCTTTCCATGCGTCGATCAATTCGGCGGCCGAGTTCACTTTGGCCATGCCGATACTGGAGCCTTCATGGGCTGGTTTGACGATCAAAGGCAGGCCCAGTTCCTTGGCTGCAGAAATACAATCGCCTTCGCTGCACAGAACACTGTGACGCGGTGTAGGAATGCCCAAACTGTGCCACACCTGCTTGGTGCGCAGCTTGTCCATGGCCAGTGCCGAGGCAAGAATGCCGCTGCCGGTGTAAGGAATACCGGCGCACTCCAGCAAGCCCTGCATGCTGCCGTCTTCACCGCCACGGCCGTGCAGAATAATGAAGGCGCGGTCGATTTTTTCAGCTTGCAGGCGGGCGAGAAAATCATCGCCCACGTCGATACCGAACGCATCCACGCCGCCGCTCAGCAGTGCTTCAAGCACCGCATTGCCGGACTTGAGCGACACTTCGCGCTCAGCGCTCTTGCCGCCGAACAACACCGCCACGCGGCCGAAATCGGCAGGCGTGATAGTGGAAAACAGGCTGTCGTAATTCATGCTCATTTCGACGTCCCCTGCACAGCTGCGAACAACGGGCTCGCGAGCAATTTAGGCGCAAGGCCGCCGATGTCGCCGGCGCCCTGGCACAGCAGGATGTCACCGGCGCGCAGCAACGGCTTGACGATCGGCGCCAGGTCTACACCACGCTCGATGTAGATCGGGTCCAACTGACCACGCTGACGGATGCTGTTGCACAGCTTGCGGCTGTCGGCACCGGGGATTGGCTCTTCACCGGCCGGGTAGACTTCCATCAACAGCAGCACGTTGGCATCGGCCAATACATTGACGAAATCGTCATACAGGTCGCGCGTACGGCTGTAGCGGTGCGGCTGGTAAACCATCACCAGGCGGCGCTCCGGCCAGCCACCGCGTACGGCTTTGATCACCGCGGCGACTTCGGTTGGGTGGTGACCGTAATCGTCGACCAGCATCACGTCGCCGCCGTCTACCGGCAGTTGGCCGTAGACCTGGAAGCGACGGCCGACACCGGCGAAGCGCGACAGGCCTTCGACGATGGCTTCATCACTGACGCCTTCATCGGAAGCGATGCAGATGGTCGCCAGGGAGTTAAGTACGTTGTGGTTGCCCGGCATGTTCACCGACACATCCAACGGCTCGCGGTCTGGGCGCAGCACGGTGAAGTAGGTTTGCATGCCTGCCTGGCGCACATTGATCGCGCGCACGTCGGCGTCTTCGCTGAAGCCGTAAGTCACGGTCGGACGTTTCACCAGCGGCAGAATTTCGCGCACCACCGGGTCGTCCAGGCACACCACGGCCAAGCCATAGAACGGCAGGTTGTGCAGGAACTCGACGAAGGTTTTCTTCAACTTGTTGAAGTCACCGTCGTAGGTCGCCATGTGGTCTTCGTCGATGTTGGTGACCACCGCAACCATCGGCTGCAGGTGCAGGAAGCTCGCATCACTTTCATCGGCTTCGGCGATCAGGTAACGGCTGGTGCCAAGCTGGGCATTGGTGCCCGCGGCATTCAGACGGCCACCAATCACAAATGTCGGGTCCAGACCACCGGCGGCGAACACCGACGCGATCAGGCTGGTGGTGGTGGTTTTGCCGTGCGTACCGGCGACGGCGATGCCGTGGCGATAGCGCATCAGCTCGGCGAGCATTTCGGCACGCGGCACCACCGGAATACGCCGCTCAAGGGCAGTCGCGACTTCCGGGTTGGAGGTGTTCACGGCGCTTGAAACCACCAGTACATCAGCTTCGGCAGCGTTCTCGGCACGGTGGCCGATGAAGATGTGTGCGCCGAAGGTTTTCAGGCGGTCGGTGACCGGCGACTCTTTCAAGTCAGAGCCGGACACCTGGTAGCCGAGGTTCAGCAGTACTTCGGCAATCCCGCACATGCCCACACCGCCGATGCCGACGAAGTGGATGCGACGGATGCGGCGCATTTCCGGCTGTGGCATGGCTTTCTGATTCTCAACCATGGGCCACCTCCAGGCAAATATCGACCACGGTGCGGGTTGCGTCAGGTTTGGCCAGGCGGCTTGCGGTGCTCGCCATGCTGTTGAGTCGTTCCGGTTGCATCAAAACCTCGGTCAGGCGTGCCGCCAAATCAGCGGCGCCAGTCGTTCTTTGCGGCAGCAGGAAGGCAGCGCCCTCCCCGGCCAAATATTCGGCGTTGCGGGTCTGGTGATCGTCGATCGCGTGGGGCAAAGGCACCAGCAAGGACGGCAGACCGGCGGCGGCCAGTTCACTGACGGTCAGCGCGCCGGAGCGGCAAACCACCAGGTCGGCCCAGCCATAGGCTTGGGCCATGTCTTTGATGAAGGGCTGCACATTGGCCTCAACACCGGCTTCGCGATACCGCGTTGCGGTGACTTCAGCATGCTGCTTGCCAGCTGATGGAACACGTGCGGACGCACTTCCAGCGGGAGTTGCGCCAGCGCTTCAGGCAGCAATTTGTTCAAAGGCTCGGAGCCCAGGCTTCCGCCCAGGATCAACAAGTGCGCCTTGCGCCCGACCAGTGCTTCACGGGCGATGCCCATGAACAGTTCGGTACGCACCGGGTTACCGGTGGTGCGCAATTTGCCCGAGGCGCTAAAGGTCTTCGGAAACGCTTCACACACCCGCGCGGCCAACGGCACCAGCAAGCGGTTGGCGGTGCCAGCGACGGCGTTCTGTTCATGCACGATCACCGGCACGCCGGCGAGCTTGGCCGCCACGCCACCAGGGCCGGTCACGTAACCGCCAAAACCGAGCACGCACACCGGCTGCAATTGGCGAATCACTTTGCGCGCTTGCCACACGGCCTTGAGCAACACAAACGGCGCCTTGAGCAGGGACAATTTGCCCTTGCCACGCAGGCCGGTGACGTTGATCAGGTGCAGCGGCAAACCAGCGTTTGGCACCAACTCGTTTTCGATACCGCGCGGTGTGCCCAACCAGTGCACGCTGTAGCCACGGTTCTGGAATTCACGCGCGCACGCCAGGGCCGGGAACACATGGCCCCCGGTGCCGCCCGCCATGATCAGCACGTTAGCGCCCATGGGTCGGCTCCTCGGCGAAGTCGCTTTCGCTGAACTCCATCTCTTCGCTGCCCAAGTGGGTTCGACTCTCCCACTCGATGCGCAGCAACAAACCAAGGCACGCGCAGCAAATCACCAACGAACTGCCGCCGTAACTGAGGAACGGCAAGGTCAGGCCCTTGGTCGGCAGCAGGCCGACGTTCACACCGATGTTGATCAGGAACTGGCCGATCCACAGGAACGACAAGCCGTACGCCACGTACGCGGCGAAATACTGTTTGGCCTTCTCGGCCCACAAGCCGATGTACATGCCGCGTACACACACGAACACGAACAGCGCGACGGTGCACAGCGAACCGACTACGCCGAGCTCTTCGGCGAGTACCGAGAACACGAAGTCGGTGTGCGCTTCCGGCAGGTAAAACTGCTTCTGCACGCTGTTGCCCAACCCCACGCCCAACCATTCGCCGCGACCGAAAGCGATCAGCGCCTGGGTCAACTGGTAGCCGGAACCGAACTGGTCGGACCACGGGTCGGTAAAGGTAATCAGGCGGGCCATCCGGTAGGGTTGCGCCTGCACCAGCACCGTCACGGCGGCCACGGCCAACACCACCATCAAGGTGAAGCGGAACAGGCCCACGCCACCGAGAAACAGCATCGCTGCGGCCGCGCCCATCATCACGACGGTGGCACCGAAGTCGGGCTCCATCAGCAACAGGCCGGCCATTGGCAGCAGCACGATGAACGGTTTGAAAAAGCCCATCCAGCTTTCGCGGACTTCTTTCTGGCGGCGCACCAGGTAACCGGCGAGGTAGATCACCACGAACACCTTGGCGATTTCCGATGGCTGTACGTTGAACGCACCGAAGCCGATCCAGCGCATCGAACCGTTCACCTCGCGCCCGATGCCCGGCAGGATCACCATGATCAGCAGGCCGAACGCACCGATCAGCATCAACCAACCCAGGCGCTGCCAGGTGGCGATGGGAATCATCATGGTGACAATGCACGCACCGAGGCCAATCACCAGGTACACCAAGTGACGGATCATCATGTACAGGGTGTTGCCCGACTGCACGGCGGCCACTTCGGAGGACGCGAGGTGATCATCACCAGCCCAAGGCCAAGCAGCGCGAGGCAACCGGCAAGCATCGGGAAATCAAGGTCGATGCCACGCCCGGTGATGATCGGCGACGGGTACGGCTTGATGATATTTCTGAAATTCATGCCAAGGCCTCCACGGCGCGGGCGAACAGCTGGCCGCGCTCTTCGTAGTGCTTGAACATGTCGAAACTGGCGCACGCCGGCGACAGCAGCACCGCATCGCCGGGCTGAGCCAGGGCTTTGCAGTGGGCAATTGCATCGTCCAAAGAGGTCGAGCGAATTTGCGGCACGGCGTCGCCGAGGGCGGCAGCGATCAAATCGGCATCGCGGCCGATCAGCACCACAGCGCGGCAATGCGCAGCCACAGGACCTTTAAGGTCCTTGAAATCGGCGCCTTTGCCGTCGCCACCGGCGATCAGCACCAGCTTGCCGTCGATGTCGGCACCCAAGCCTTCGATGGCAGCCAATGCGGCGCCGACGTTGGTGGCTTTGGAGTCGTTGTAATAGCTGACGCCGTTGAGGTCGCGTACCCATTGGCAGCGATGCTCAAGCCCGCCGAACGTGCGCAAGCTGGACAGCATGGCATCGAACGGCAGGCCGACGGCATGCCCCAAAGCCAAAGCCGCGAGGGCGTTGGACTGGTTATGCGCGCCACGGATTTTCAGCTCGCGCACCGGCATCAGGTTCTGGAATTCGAAGGCCAGGTATTTCTCGCCGTTCTCTTCGCGAATGCCGAAGGCTTTGAAGTCGGGTTTGCTCAGGCCGAAGGTCCAGCACGGCAGGCCCTCGCCCATCAACGGACGGCTGAGGGCATCCTGACGGTTGACCACCACTTGCCGGGCGCCACGGAAGATCCGGTGCTTGGCCAGGTGATAAGCCGGCAGGCCGCTGTAGCGGTCCATGTGGTCTTCGCTGACGTTCAACACGGTGGCCACTTCAGCGCCGAGGTCATGGGTGGTTTCCAGTTGGAAACTCGACAGCTCCATCACGTACAGCTCGACGTCGTCACTCAGCAAGTCCAGCGCCGGTGTGCCGAGGTTGCCGCCCACCGCCACGCGCTTGCCGGCCGCAGCCGCCATGTCGCCAACCAGTGTGGTCACGGTGCTTTTCGCGTTTGAACCGCTGATGGCCACAATCGGCGCCTTCGCGTTACGCGCGAACAGCTCAATATCGCCGGAGAGCTTCACGCCACGCGCCGCTGCAGCTTGCAGAGCGGGTGTCGCCAGGGCCAGGCCAGGGCTCACGTAGAGCTCGTCGGCGCGGCACAGAAACTCGACGTCCAGTTCGCCACAACGCACTTCCACGTGCGGGTAGTCACGGCGCAGCGTGACCAGCTCCGGTGGATTTTCCCGCGTATCGGCCACGGCAAACGACGTGCCCCGGTTCGCCAGGAAGCGAACCAGGGACATGCCGCTCTTGCCGAGGCCGACAACGATGCGGAAGTGGTCTGAAGCGATCAGGGACACTCGTTTCTACCTCAGTTTCAGGGTGGCAAGGCCGACCAATACCAGAATCACGGTGATGATCCAGAAACGGACAATCACGCGCGGCTCAGGCCAGCCCTTGAGTTCAAAGTGGTGGTGAATCGGCGCCATGCGAAATACCCGGCGCCCGGTCAATTTGAAGGAGGCCACCTGGATGACCACCGACAGGGTTTCCATCACGAACACACCGCCCATGATGAACAGCACGATTTCCTGGCGGACGATCACCGCGATGGTGCCCAAGGCTGCGCCCAGCGCCAGTGCGCCGACGTCGCCCATGAAAACTTGCGCCGGGTAGGTGTTGAACCACAGGAACCCGAGGCCGGCACCGATCAGCGCGCCGCAGAACACAATCAGCTCACCCGCGCCCGGTACATATGGGATCAGCAGGTATTCGGCGAATTTCACGTTACCCGACAGGTAGCAGAAAATGCCCAGCGCACCGCCGACCATCACGGTCGGCATGATCGCCAAACCGTCGAGGCCGTCGGTCAGGTTGACCGCGTTGCTGGAGCCGACGATCACAAAGTAGGTCAGCACCACAAAACCAATGCCCAGCGGGATGCTGGCGTCCTTGAGCATCGGGATGATCAAGGTGGTCTCGACTGCGCTCGGCGCCGTCGTGTAAAGGAAGATCGCGGCGGCAAGGCCAAACACCGACTGCCAGAAATACTTCCAGCGGCTTGGCAGCCCTTTGGAGTTTTTCTCGATCACTTTGCGGTAGTCGTCCACCCAGCCGATGGCGCCGAACAACAGGGTCACCAGCAACACCGTCCAGACGTAACGGTTGTGCAAGTCAGCCCAGAGCAAGGTGCTGATGCCGATGGACGACAGGATCAGCGCGCCGCCCATGGTCGGGGTGCCGGATTTGGACAGGTGCGACTGCGGGCCGTCATTACGAACCGATTGACCAATTTGCAGGTTCTGCAGGGTGCGGATCATCCACGGCCCCAGGAACAGCGACAGAGACAGCGCGGTCAGCACACCCAGAATCCCGCGCAGGGTCAGGTACTGAAAGACCGCAAAGCCTTTGTGGAACTGTTGCAGATACTCAGCCAGCAGCAGCAGCATTAATGTTTCTCCGTACTTGAGCCACACAAAGCCGCGACGACGTTTTCCATCACCGCGCTGCGCGATCCCTTGATCAAAATAGTGGTGTGTGGGTCTTGCTCAGCCGCACTCAGCGCCTGAATCAACTCGGCTTGGGTCGCAAAATGCCGCGCACCCAGGCCGAATGCATCAACCGCGTGTGCCATGTTCGGGCCGACCGCATACAGGGCGTCGACCTTATCGCTGGCGTAGGCACCGACTTCGCGATGGCCTTGCTCAGCCCAATCGCCCAGCTCGCCGATGTCACCGAGTACCAAAACCTTGCGCCCGGCAAACGTTTTGAGCAGGTCAACAGCGGCATTAACCGAGGACGGGTTGGCGTTGTAGGTGTCGTCGATCACGCGCATGCCGTTGCTCGCCAGTTGCGCGACCGTGCGGCCCTTGACCGGCTGCACCGCGCCCAAGCCGGTGGCGATACCGAACAGCGACACACCCAGGGCGTGCGCAGCAGCAGCGGCGGCCAAGGCATTGGCGACGTTATGGTTGCCGAGCAAATTCAGTTGCACGTGTTCGTTACCTTGCGGGGTGTGCAAGGTAAAGGAGGGGCAACCACGCGCATCGACGGTGACAGCCGAGGCGTGAACATCAGCCGCCGCGTTGAGCACGGCAAACGTCAAGACCTTGCGCCCGGCGGCGCGTACACGCCAGGTTTCGAAAGCCTTGTCGTCGAGGTTCAATACGGCGGTGCCCGAAGCATCAAGGCCTTCAAGGATTTCGCCCTTGGCTTCGACGATTTTTTGCGGGCCGCCGAACTCGCCAACGTGCGCAGTACCGGCGTTGTTGATAATTGCTACGTGGGGCTTGGTCAGCGCCACGGTGTAGGCGATTTCGCCGACGCGCGAAGCACCCAGCTCGATAACCGCCGCCGTATGCTCCGGGGCCAGTTCGAGCAGGGTCAGCGGCGCGCCGAAATCATTGTTCAGGTTGCCACGGGTCGCCAATACCGGCCCACGCGTACGCAGAATACCGGCCAGCAATTCCTTGACCGTGGTTTTGCCGCTGGAGCCAGTGACTGCCGCAACCGGCTTGTTAAAGGCGGCGCGGTTCAGTGCACCGAGTTGCCCAAGGGCCAGGCGAGTGTCGGCGACCAACAATTGCGGCAAGGTCGAATCTGCCACTTCACGCTGCACCAATGCGGCGGCGGCACCTTTGGCGGCGACTTCATTCAGGTAGTCGTGACCATCGAAACGCGGGCCTGTCAGCGCGACAAATAATTGCCCCGGCTGGATGTTACGGCTGTCGATACTGACGCCGTCGAAGCTGCAATCGCTCGACACTACGCGGCCGACAGGGCCTGGGTCAGTTCGCTGAACTTCATCGCTTTAAGCATGGGCAAGCTCCCAGGCAGCCAGGGCGCGCTCGGCCTCGACCAGATCGGAGAAAGCCTGGCGTTCGCCGTTGATTTCCTGGTAGTCCTCGTGGCCTTTACCGGCCAGTACCACCACGTCATCGGCGCTGGCGCCGGCGATCAGTTGGGCAATGGCTGCGCCGCGACCGGCGACGAAGGTCACCTTGGACGCATCGTTAAAGCCTGCACGAATGTCGTCGAAAATCTGGCTTGGGGCTTCGCTGCGCGGGTTGTCGTCGGTCACCAGCACGCCATCGGCCAAACGCTCGACAATCTCGGCCATCAATGGGCGTTTGCCGCGATCACGGTCACCGCCGCAGCCGAACAGGCAAAGCAATTTGCCCTTGGCGTGAGGGCGCAGGGCTTCGAGGACTTTTTCCAGCGCGTCCGGGGTGTGCGCGTAATCGACCACCACCAGCGGCTGGGTGCCGCCACCCAAACGCTGCATGCGACCGACCGGGCCTTCGAGCTTGGGCAGCACACGCAGGATTTCATCCAGCGCGTAATCCAGGCCGAGCAGCGCGCCGATGGCGGCAAGCACGTTGCTCAGGTTGAAGCGCCCGAGCAAGGTGCTGCGCAAGTGATGCTCGCCTTGTGGCGTAACCAACGTGGCGCGCACGCCTTCGTCGTTAAATTGGGCTTCGCGGCAATACAGATAAGCGCTGGCGTCTTCCAGGCTGTAGCTGATCAGGCGCGCCTCGCTGTCTTCGGCCGCCAGCTGCGACCGAATGCGTCATCGAGGTTGACCACTCGGCACTTCAAATCATTCCAGGCAAACAGCTTGGCCTTGGCCGCGGCATAGGCCTGCAGGGTGCGTGGTAATCCAGGTGGTCGCGCGACAAGTTGGTCATCACCGCCACGTCAAAGGCCAAGGCCGTAACGCGCCCCTGGTCGAGGCCGTGGGAGGAGACTTCCATGGCGACCGCCTTGGCACCGGCCTTTTTCAGGTCGGCCAGGGTGGCTTGCACCGCAATCGGGTTGGGCGTGGTGTGCATGCCGCTTTGCAGCGCGCCATAAAAGCCGGTGCCCAGCGTGCCGACAATGCCGCAGTGCTGGCCCAGCAGGTCAAGCGCTTGCGCGACCAGTTGGGTCACACTGGTTTTGCCATTGGTGCCGGTCACGCCCACCAGGTTCAATTGACGGCTCGGGTCGCCATAAAAACGCCCGGCAATATCCGACAGTTGCGCCGCCAGGCCTTTGACCGGAATCAACGGCACGTCGGTGATCGGCAGCACGGTGGCGCCTTCCACTTCATACGCCACTGCCGCCGCACCGCGTTGCAACGCATCGGCGATGTGCGCACGGCCATCGAACTTGCCGCCAGGCACCGCCAGGAACAGGTCACCGGCGCGTACATTACGGCTGTCCAGGCTCAACTCGCGAATCAGCAGATCGCGGCCGGCATGTGCAAAAATCTTGTTCAAGCTAAGTGACATCAGCCGCGCCCTCCATTGGCTTTGGCAGCAGCGGCCGGTGGCCCGGCGTTCGCCTGTTGAGTCGGCGGCAGGTTGTCCGGCGTGATGTTCATCAGGCGCAGGGTGCCGGACATCACTTTGCTGAACACCGGCGCCGAGACCAGGCCACCGAAGTAGCCGGCCTTGCTCGGCTCATCAATCACGACCACGATGGCGTAGCGCGGGTCGCTCATCGGGCCGAAGCCTGCGAACAGCGAACGATAAGAGTTTTCGGCATAACCCTTGGTGCCCACCGAGGTTTTACGCGCGGTACCGGACTTGCCTGCCACGTGATACGCCGGCACCTGCGCACGGAAGACGCCGCGCGGTGCTTCGATCACTTGTTGCAGCATGCCTTGCATGGTCTTGGCGACGTTTTCCGGAATCACCTGGGTGGCTTTCGGCGCTTCGTCTACGTGGATCAGACTTAAAGGAACCATCCGACCGTTATTGGCCAATACAGAGAAAGCATGCGCCAGTTGGATCGCGGTCACCGACAGGCCGTAGCCATAGGACAGCGTGGCGGTCTCGGCTTTTTTCCAGTCGCGGTAGTTCGGCAGGTTGCCCACGCGCTCCCCCGGGAAGTCGAGACCGGTGGGTTGGCCCAAGCCGATTTTCTGCGCGAGGTGGTAAATGGTTTCGCCACCAATATCGAAGGCGACCTTACTCATGCCGACGTTACTGGAGTTGATCAAAATACCGGTCAAATCGAGCACCGGGCCTTCGGTACGCGATACGTCGCGAATGGTGTATTTGCCCAACTGCAGCGTGCCTGGGTACACCTCGACTTTGTCGCTCGGCTTCCAGCGCCCGGTTTCCAGAGCGGCACTCATGGAGATGGCTTTCATGGTCGAACCTGGCTCAAACACGTCGATCATTGCGCGGTTACGCATCATCGCCGGTTGCAGGTTGCGACGGTTGTTCGGGTTGTAGGTCGGCTGGTTGACCATGGCGAGGATCTCGCCGGTCTTCACGTCCATGATCACCAGGCTACCGGCCTTGGCACCGTTCTCGATGATCGCGTTACGCAGCTCGCGGTTGGCCAGGTACTGCAGGCGCAGGTCAATCGACAACGCCAAGGGCTTGCCGGCCTTGGCGTTTTTGGTGACTTGCACATCCTTGATCAGTCTGCCGCGCCGGTCCTTGATGACCTGCCGTTTGCCAGGCACACCCGCCAGCCATTCATCGTAGGCCAGCTCTACACCTTCGCGGCCATGGTCATCAATGTCGGTAAAGCCGACCATATGCGCGGTGGTTTCACCGGCGGGGTAGAAACGACGAAATTCCTCGATGCCATAGACACCGGGGACTTTAAGGTCGAGCACTTGTTGGCCCTGCTCAGGCGTGAGCCCGCGAACCAGGTAGATGAACTCTTTGTTGGCCTGGGCTTCCAGGCGCTCGGCCAAGGCTTTTGGGTCCTGGCCCAACGCGGAAGCCAGCTGTGGCCATTTTTCCTTGGCGGTTTGCAGTTCCTTGGCGTTGGCCCACAGCGTGGTCACCGGCGTGCTCACGGCCAGCGGTTCGCCGTTACGGTCGGTGATCAAACCGCGGTGCGCAGGAATCGGGATATGCCGCAGGCTACGCGCGTCGCCCTGACCGATCAGGAAGTCACGATCGATCACTTGCAGGTCAATGATGCGCCAGGCAATTGCGCCGACCATCAGCGCCAGCAGGCCGATCATCAGGCGGAAGCGCCACGGGTAGAGTGCACCCTCAAGTTTCATCATGGCGCCACCATGCGAACGTCGGCGGCGCTTGGAATGTGCATCTTCAACTGCTCAGTCGCCAGCACTTCAATGCGGCTATGCGCGGTCCAGGTGCTTTGTTCGAGAATCAGCCGACCCCATTCCGCTTGCGCTTTGTCACGCACGCTCAATTCCCCATAGAGGGTATTGAGCAGTTGGCGGTTGTAGTGGGCGCTGTAGGACACCGCAATCGCGGACACCAGCACGCCGACAAACAGCAGCAACATAAAGAAGCTGCCGCCCGGCAGGGGTTTGGCGAAAAGCTTGCTCACCGCAACTTCTCCGCGACACGCATGACAGCGCTGCGCGAACGTGGGTTGGCCTTGAGTTCAGCTTCAGAAGCGAACTGCGCCTTGCCATGGATTTTAATTTTCGGCACGAAGGCTTCAAACCGTACCGGCAGGTTGCGCGGCAGGTTATCCGACTCGCCCTTGACCAGGCGGCGCATGAACAGTTTGACGATGCGGTCTTCCAGGGAGTGGAAGCTGATCACTACCAGGCGACCGCCAACTTCGAGGGCTTCCAACGCGGCTTCGAGACCAGCCTCAAGATCGCCCAGTTCGTTGTTGACGTGAATGCGCAGGCCCTGAAACGCACGGGTCGCCGGGTTCTTGCCCTTTTCCCATGCCGGGTTGGCGACTTTCAGCACTTCGGCCAAGTCAGCGGTGCGTTCAAACGGCTGGATTTCGCGGCGCTCGACCACGGCACGTGCCATGCGGCCGGCGAAACGCTCTTCACCGTACTCTTTGAACACACGGGTAATTTCTTCGTGGGGCGCGGTGGCGATGAACTGGGCAGCACTGACGCCGCGCGTCGGGTCCATGCGCATGTCGAGCGGGCCGTCGTTCATGAAACTGAAGCCACGCTCCGGGTCATCGAGTTGCGGCGAGGACACGCCCAAGTCGAGCAAAACCCCGGCCACCTTGCCTGCCATGCCGCGCTCGGCGACTTCGGCACCCAGCTCGGCAAAGCTGCGCTGTACAACGACAAAGCGGCCGTCTTCGGCCGCTAGCGCTTGCCCGGTGGCAATCGCTTGAGGGTCTTTGTCAAACCCGAGGAGTTTGCCGTCTGGCCCGAGCTGGCTGAGTATCAACCGGCTGTGCCCGCCCCTGCCGAACGTGCCATCCAAATAGCAGCCATCCGCGCGTACGGCGAGAGCCTCAACGGCTTCGTCAAGCAGTACGGTGATGTGGTTAAAGCCGCTATCAATAGTCACAGGATCAAATCACGCAGTTCATCAGGCATAGCGCCCGGTTGTTGAATAGCCGCCAAGTCAGCTGCAGAAACAGCGTCCCAGGCACCTTCGTCCCACAATTGGAACTTGTTCAGTTGGCCGACCAGCATTGCGTGCTTGTCGAGCTTGGCGTACTCGCGCAAACGCGGCGGGACCAGGAAACGACCACTGCCATCGAGATCGAGGTCGACGGCATTACCAATCAGCAAGCGTTGCAGCCGGCGGTTTTCTTCACGCAATGAAGGCAGAGCGCGCAGTTTGGTTTCAATCAACTCCCACTCATCGAGCGGGTAAACACATAAACAAGGGTCAACGGCATCAATGGTGATGATTAATTGCCCGGAACTTCGCGAAATCAGCTCGTCACGATACCGGCTCGGCATAGCGAGACGGCCTTTTGCATCGAGACTGATAGCGTTAGCTCCGCGAAACACAGGTGCGTTTCTCCAAATTTTAGCGTTTTACGTTCAAAAAACCCACTTTGTGCCACTTTCCGCCACTTGCGCACACTATAGGAATGCGCCCACCACACCGTCAAGGCGCGGATTCAAGGAAAAGCCTTACAGAACGGAGATTTAGGAGCGTAAAAGGAGGAGAAACCAGAGTTCGACGATGTTTTTGACTCAACAACCGCAAATAGCTCATAGAGCTAGGGCTTAAAGTTAAAGTGATTTATTAAGAGTAAGATTTTTTTGGTATTACGAAGACGCATCTGCCAATGATTTGGCAGGGAGGGATTCTTGCGTTGCTACCGGATTTCTGACCGAGATTCGGGCAGAAGGAAAAAGGTGGAGAGTCGATCTGTAAGCCGGGTTCTGTCTTGAACAGTCATTCGTCTACGATGGCCATCACTGGACATCTTTAGCAACCTACCCGGTCCCAGCGCGGGCCACGCCTTGGGACCCTATTTGGTCTTGCTCCAAGTGGGGTTTACCTAGCCACGAACTGTTGCCAGTCGTGCGGTGCGCTCTTACCGCACCTTTTCACCCTTACCGGCACCGAAGTGCTTAGGCGGTTATTTTCTGTGGCACTTTCCGTAGGCTCACGCCTCCCAGGCATTACCTGGCACTTCGCCCTATGGAGCCCGGACTTTCCTCCCCCCCCTAATTTTCATAGAGGGCAGCGACTGTCCAATCGACTCTCCGCCGCAAAGGTTAACGGCACGACGGGCTTAGGACAAGTATTAAAAGTGCAGCAATGCCATCACGTTCAGACCAAATACCGTTTTAACCCCGGAACTATTCGACCTTCTGTTTATCAAGCGCCACTTGATACAGCACATTTTTTCGCACCCCGGTAATTTCCGCAGCCAGTGCAGCCGCCCGCTTCAGCGGCATCTCTTTAAGCAGCAAATCCAGAATCCGCATGGCCTCACTGCCTACCGCGTCTTCATTCTCTGGTGGCGTCCAGCCGGCCACCAACACCACACACTCACCACGCTGCTGGTTGCTATCGCCCTCGACAAAAGCGCGCAGCTCTTCCAGCGGCAAGCCCTTGAGAGTTTCGAAGGTTTTGGTCAACTCGCGGGCCAACAGCGCCAGGCGCTCGCCACCGAACACCAACTCCATGTCTTGCAGGCATTCGAGGATGCGGTGCGGCGCTTCGTAAAAGATCAGCGTGCGCGGTTCTTCCTTCAGGGCTTGAAGGCGCGCGCGCCGCCCAACGGCCTTGGCCGGCAGGAAACCCTCGAAGATAAACCGGTCCGATGGCAACCCTGCAGCAGATAAAGCAGCAATCAGCGCGCACGCTCCCGGAACAGGCACTACATTGATACCAGCCGCGCGCGCCTGGCGGACGAGGTGGTAGCCCGGGTCGGAAATCAACGGCGTGCCGGCATCGGAGATCAACGCCACATCATCACCGGCCAATAGACGGGTGATAAACCGGCTGCCTTCTTCGCGCTCGTTATGCTCGTGGCACGCGGCCAATGGCGTGCTGATACCAAAATGCTGCATTAAACGTTGGGAGTGCCGTGTGTCTTCCGCCGCGACCAATTTAACCTCGCGCAACACTTTAAGCGCCCGAGCACTGATGTCGTCCAGGTTGCCAATGGGCGTCGCCACCACAAATAGCGAGCCTGCAGTGGAATTCAAAGGACCTGGAGCAGTCAAAACGCACACCTCGATGGTTGGCAAAAGTGCCATTGTAGCGCGTAGGCGCCTTTAAAATATGCCCTCAACGCCATTGCCTTTTCAGCTGTCGATGTCCGTTTGCAACAATTGCACGACCTAAATCGACGGTTTAATGCCACTAACATCGCGCCTGGGCCAGTGCTTGGGTACACTTCCACGCTCACTTGATCGGTATCAGGAACACTTACATGATCGCTTGCCTACGGCTGCTCTCCGCCCTCTGCCTCGCTGCCTTATTGGCCGCGTGTTCCAGCTCGCCCTCATCCAGCCTTGGCGACCTCCCACGGACCCCGGATGCCAGTATCGAGCAACTGCTCGAACAGGCCACCGCCGCCAACACGCCGGAAAAGGCCGCGTTGCTGCGCCTGAGCGCGGCTGACCTGGCTTACCACCAGAACAACCCTGGCCGCTCGTCGCAGATTCTTGCGCAAGTGCCGTTGGGTGTCCTGAAGCCGGCCGCGCAAGTATTTGCCAGCACCCTGGCCGCCGAACTGGCCATGGCGCGCAACCAGCCCAAGGCCGCGTTGACGGCACTGAACCACGCCAGCCTGCAAAGCCTGAAGGAGCTGCCGACAGACCAGCAGATCCGCACCGGCACCGTGCATGCACGCGCTTATGAAGCCGATGGCCAAACCCTGGCTGCCGCTCGCGAGCGTGTCGCCATGGCCCCGCTGCTGAGTGGTGATGCCGCCAAAAGCAACCACGAAGCCATCTGGGCGCTGATTGCCGCCCTGCCTGCCGAACAGTTGCAAGCCAGCGGCAACCCGACACTCGACGGCTGGATCAGCCTGGCCCAAGCGGTCAAGGGCGCGGGCACGCTGGAGCAACAGCAAGCAGCCATCGACACGTGGCGTGCGCAAAACCCCGGCCACCCTGCAGCGGTGAATCTGCCGACCCCGCTGACCAAGCTCAAGGAGCTGGCGAGCCAACCGCTGAACAAGATTGCCCTGCTGCTGCCCCAGGACGGCCCGCTGGCCGGCGTTGCCAAAGCGCTGCGCGAAGGCTTCATGGCGGCACATTACCAGGCTGAACAAGCCGGGCAAAAACCACCGGTCATCGAGTTTTATGACACCTCGCGCCTGACCTCGCTGGATGACTTCTACGCCAAGGCCCAGGCCGCCGGTGTGCAACTGGTGATTGGCCCGCTCGAGAAGCCGCTGGTCAAACAACTCAGCGCACGCGCGCAACTGCCGATTACCACCCTGGCGCTGAACTACAGCGAAACCGATCAAAGCCCGCCGCAACTGTTCCAGTTCGGCTTGGCTGCTGAAGACGAAGCCCGCGAAGTCTCGCGCCGCGCCCGCGCCGATGGCCTGCACCGCGCCGCCGCCATGGTGCCCAAAGGCGAATGGGGCGAGCGGGTCTACAGGGCGTTCCGCCAGGATTGGGAAGCCAATGGCGGCACCGTCGTCGGCGTCGAGTACGTTGACCAGCCGGTTGCCCTCGCCCAACAAATTGCCGACCTGTTCCAACTGCGTAAAAGCGAAGGTCGCGCCAAGAGCCTGCAAAACACCGTCGGTGCCGACGTAGCGGCGCAGCCGTCGCGCCGCCAGGACATCGAGTTCATCTTCATGGCGGTTACGCCGCAACTGGCCCAACAGATCAAGCCGACGCTGAACTTCCAGTACGCCGGTGATGTGCCTGTGTACGCGACCTCCCACGTGTTCAGCGCGAGCGGTGACAAGAACCAGTACCTGGACATGACTAACGTGATGTTCTGCGAAACCCCGTGGCTGCTCAACACCACTGACCCGCTGCGCAACCAAGTGACCGCCCAATGGCCACAAGCCAACGGCAGCCTCGGCCGCCTGTACGCGATGGGCGTTGATGCCTATCGCCTGGCGCCGCGCCTGGGCCAGCTCAAAGCATTGCCGGACACGCGCGTTGACGGTCTTTCGGGCAGCCTGGGCGTCAGCGCCAACCAGCGCGTTGATCGCCAGATGCCATGGGCCAAATTCGTCAGCGGCGAAATCCAGCGCCTGCCGGACACCCCGCGCTGATGCCCGAGCGGTCCAGTGCTCAAAGCGGCAAGGATGCCGAACTTCAAGCCCTCAACTATCTGCAACAACAGGGTCTGCGCCTTCTGGCGCAGAACTGGTTGTGTAAACGCGGTGAGCTTGATCTGGTCATGCTTGACGGCGATACAGTAGTATTCGTCGAAGTCCGCTATAGAAAACACACACAATGGGGTGGCGCGCTCGCCAGTATCGACGGGCGCAAGCGTCAGAAGCTGATACTCGCCGCGCAGTTTTACCTGCTCAAAGAGCATCGCTGGGCTGACTCCCCCTGCCGTTTCGATGTGGTTGCCATAGAAAGCACACCGTCTGGCCCGGCTGATCCGAACTGGCTGAAAAATGCCTTCGACAGCTGATTCACCGGACATTTTCACCCCACACTTTTGCTCTTTGCATTGCGGGCTGCACATGACTGTGCCAAACAGCCGCGCTACTTAAGGTCACACAGATGGACATGCAATCCCGAATTCGCCAGCTTTTCCAGGCCAGCATCGACACCAAGCAACAGGCGATGGACGTACTTGCACCGCACATCGAGCAAGCCAGTCAGGTCATGGTCAATGCCTTGCTCAACGAGGGCAAAATGCTCTCGTGCGGCAATGGCGGTTCGGCTGGTGATGCCCAGCATTTCTCTTCCGAGCTGCTCAACCGCTTCGAGCGCGAGCGCCCAAGCCTGCCGGCCATCGCCTTGACCACCGACTCGTCGACGATCACCTCGATCGCCAACGACTACAGCTACAACGAAATTTTCTCCAAGCAGATCCGCGCGCTGGGCCAACCCGGCGACGTGCTGCTGGCGATCTCCACCAGCGGCAACTCGGCAAACATTATTCAAGCGATCCAGGCCGCACATGATCGCGAAATGATTGTCGTAGCATTGACTGGGCGCGACGGCGGCGGCATGGCCTCGTTGCTGCTGCCCGAGGACGTAGAGATTCGCGTCCCGGCCAATGTCACTGCACGCATTCAGGAAGTCCACCTGCTGGCGATCCACTGCCTGTGCGATCTGATCGACAGCCAACTGTTCGGGAGTGAAGAATGACCGTTAACCGCCTAAGCCTTTTGGCCATTACGCTGTGCCTTGCCATCAGCGGCTGCAGCACGGCAATCACCGCGACACGTGACACCCCCATCCAGGACGACAAGGGCACACGTACATTCGGCAGCAAAATTGACGACTCGCTGATCGAAACCAAGGTCGAAGTAAACGTCGCCAAGGCGGCTACCGACCTCGGCAACGGCGCATCGCGTATCGTCGTGACCAGCTTCAACGGCGTTGTACTGCTCGCCGGCCAAACGCCGCGTGCCGACCTCAAAGCTCAAGCCGAGCAAGCCGCCTCCACCGTGCAACGGGTGAAGAAGGTCCATAACGAACTGCAGGTGATGGACCCGATCACGCTGTTGGCCATCAGCAACGACGCCTTGCTGACCACCAAGATCAAGGCGCAAATGCTCACCGACAGTGCGATTCCCGGCTCGCGGATTAAAATCGTCACCGACAACGGCATTGTCTACATGATGGGCCTGCTGACCCAGGCAGAAGCCACTCGCGCCTCCAACTTGGTACAAGGCGTGTCTGGTGTGCAAAAGATCGTGAAGGTCTTCGAATACATCGACTGATGTAATCGACAGCCACAAAAAAGGGCGCCGTGCATTGAATGCACGGCGCCCTTTTTAGTGGCCAGCGTTTACTGGTACTGCTGGTACGGGTTGCCCTGGAACTGGTTGTTCTGCTGTGGCGCCTGTTGCTGCTGCTGAGCAGGCTGGCCATATTGCTGGCCAGGGATCGGGCCGAGGTTAACCTCTACGCGACGGTTCTGCGCACGGCCATTCACGTCGGCGTTGCTGGCAATCGGGTTATCCGGGCCGGCACCGCGTGCGCTCAAGTTGGTCGGGCTCACGCCTTGTGAGGTCAGGTAGTTGGCCACGCTTTGCGCACGGCGTTGGGACAGGTCCATGTTCAACTGGCGGCTGCCGGTGCTGTCGGTGTAGCCAACGATCTGGATGGTGTTCTGGTTGAACTGCTTGAGCGAGCCCGCCAGGTTGTTCAGCGGCGTGTAGAAGCTGCTGGAAATCGCATCGGAGTTGGTCGCGAAGGTGATGTTACCCGGCATGATCAGCTTGATCTGATCGCCCTGGCGCTGCACCTCAACGCCGGTGTTGGCCATGCTCTCACGCAGTTTCTTTTCTTGCTGGTCGGCGTAGTAGCCATAGCCTGCGCCACCCAGACCTGCGACGGCGGCGCCAATCAGAGCGCCCTTGCCACGGTTGTTATGGTCGATTGCGGCACCCGCCAAACCACCGGCCAATGCAGCCAGGCCGCCGTACTTGGCGGTTTTGCTCATACCGCCTTGCGTTTCGTTATTTGCTTGCCCTTGGCTGCCATCATAAGGATTAGGTGAAGCGCAGCCGGACAAAAGGGCTACGGCGGTGGCAACAACAAGAAGACGACGTGGCGTGAACATGAGGAAAGCTCCTACTTTTGCATTCTGTGGTGCAGAGGACATCGGCAATGGGCCTGTGCCGAGTTTTGAACGCGACAAACGGTAAAAATTCCGTGGAGACTTTCTGAGCATCGACAAACAATTGGCCACACTTACCGGCAGTGAAAACGTAGCAGACGCAGGCTGAACGCGACCTGTGTTTTTACAAAGCGAACTGATTCAAGATTCTTCCAGGACTCGCGACCGATAACTGCCTGGTGGGCAACCAAACCAGCGATTACAGGCTTTGTGAAAGCTACTCGAGTCACGAAATTTCAGCCTCTGCGCGATCGCCGTCACAGTCGAGTTCTGCAGCCTCAGCAACTCGCCCGCCAACTGACGGCGACACTCATCAAATAATTCACGAAAACCCGTCGACTCGTCATCAAGGCGATTTTGCAGCGTGCGACTCCCAAGGTTGAGTTCCCGCGCAACGATCTCCAGCGACACGTCTTTGCTGAGTGTCAGCCCTATATAAATATGATTGCGTACCGCGGGTGCCAGTTTGACCTGGCGCCTCGCAAGTTCTTCACTTGCGTGGCTCATGTGATGGATACGCAGTGCTGCATTCGCCGTAGCCAGCGGTTTTTTAGCGGTCTCAGACGCAAAGGTGATTTTATTGATCGGGCAGCCAAACGACAGGTTTTTACCAAATACTGCTTCTAGCCGCGCAAGGTCGCGTGGTTCGTCATAACTGAACGAGGCGGAATCGGGCAATGGCCTATCCCAAGGTTCAAGCCAATGCGTCAGCCCCATAAATGTCGACATGCAGCAGTCGATGTAGTGCCTCGCCACCCCCAAGGACTCAATGCCCAGAAAGTTAACGCTGATCACTCCCGATTCGTCTCGCGCAACCAGCGGGGTTCTATCAGACGATAACACCGAAAAGTGCGAGGCAGTCTTCATCGCCTCACCCAGCGTGGCACTGGACATGATTGCGTAAAAATGCGAACTAAGTTGGCCTGGATGGAACATCGCGTAAGACGCCAACCCGACCTCTACATCACCCGCCTCTGCGGCAACAGCCTCAATAAATGTTGAGGCCGTTAGAATCGCCAACATTGATTGGTTCTGGATCTTTTCCATGAGTTCAGCATGAAAAACGGTTAGCGCCAACGAAGGGTTTGGTACACAGTTAATCAAGCGAAGAACCACGTGTGCGCATGAGGCGGCAAGCATTGGCATAACAGGGCACTCAGGTCCTATACATTTACTCAGCATGCCAAAGCCAAATGACCGTGCCAAGTTTTCTTTTATCGGTTATTTGACCGAACACACTGAGACAGAAGAAATCAAGGCCGCACCGGCACACAGTGTTTATTCTCAAGACTTCTGTTTGCACATAACATTTTTATGTCACTAACAGCATGAAGAATCTTTTATTTGGTTAGCATGCCAGCGCTCTGCGGACATGGACATTTTAATAGTGGGCAACGCTATACAATAACCATGCGCAAAAAAACGGCTGCCCAAGCGACACCTATCGCTTGGGCACTCGCGTTAGACGCTACTTCTATACCTTGAAGTGACTGACCATCTTTTGCAGTTGGCCGCCCAGCCGCGCCAACTCAATGCTTGAAGCGGCCGTTTCCTCACTCGCGGCGGCGGTCTGCTCGGACACATCGCGAACATTTACAATACTGCGGCTAATATCTTCGGCGACAGCGCTCTGCTGCTCAGCGGCGGCGGCGATCTGTTGGTTCATCAATTCGATGTTGGACACCGTTGTTGTGATGCTATGCAGCGACGTGCCAGCTTTACGGGTGAGGTCTACGCTGCTGAGCGTGAGTGCCCGACTGCTCAGCATGATCGTGGCGACCTGGCGAGTACCGTTCTGTAGCCCTGCAATGAGTGTTTCGATCTCTTCAGTCGATTGCTGAGTTCGCTGTGCCAAGCCTCGCACCTCGTCAGCGACCACAGCGAAACCGCGGCCTGCTTCGCCCGCTCGTGCGGCCTCAATAGCGGCGTTGAGGGCGAGCAGGTTGGTCTGCTCGGCAACGGCCTTGATAACATCCATGACCTTGCCAATTTTAGCGCTCTCCGCCTCCAATTGGTTCATCGCATCGGTTGAGCGATCCACCTCAGCCGCAAGGGTCTCAATCTGGGCGATCGCATCACTGACGACTTTATCGCCGGCACGCGCTTCGGCATCAGCGGTGGATGCCGCACGCGACGCTTGTTCGGCATTACGTGCGACCTCCTGGACCGTTGCCGACATCTCATTCATTGCGGTGGCCACCTGGTCTGTTTCGACTTTCTGGCTGTTAACGCCCGCGCTGGTTTGCTCCGTCACCGCAGAAAGTTCTTCCGCGGCGCTCGC
Organism: Pseudomonas kitaguniensis; assembly: GCF_009296165.1. Classification (GTDB taxonomy): domain Bacteria; phylum Pseudomonadota; class Gammaproteobacteria; order Pseudomonadales; family Pseudomonadaceae; genus Aquipseudomonas; species Aquipseudomonas kitaguniensis. Next base: position 41,641 of record NZ_VUAZ01000049.1, read on the forward strand.
AATCTGCACGACGCTGTCGCGAATCCCGCCAATCAGGTCTCGCAAGGTATCGCCCATGTGCTGGATACCCTGTTGCAACTGACCCAGTTCGTCCTGGCGAGACACGGCCGCGGAAGGGGAAAGGTCCCCGGAGGTTATGCGCCTGACGACCACCAGCGTCTCGCTCAGAGGCCTCGTTATCTGCCGGGTGATGACGATGGCTGCAATCACTCCGATCAGCATGGCGAGCAGCGTACAGCCCAATTGCACACTGCGAGCCTGAGCGCTCTCGGCATCGCGCTGGGTCAGTTGGAATTGATAGAGTTGCTCACTCAGCTCGACGATGCTTTGCCCTTGGCCTGTCATCTCGGCGCGCGCACTGGCAATGTTGTCGCTGGCAGACTTAAAGGTCTGCAGCGATGTTTGGTAATTCGAAAGAGACTTTACGATCTGCCCGACTGTGTTGGCCTCTGCTTCGCCCAACACCGATTGCACCTCGCCAAACCCCTTGATTGCGACCTCCACCGACCGCATGGCCAACTGCGCAGCCTCTGGCGTCAATACAGAGGTGTACCCGCGTACTTCGTAGCGTGCTTGCATCAGGTTTTCTTTCGCTTGAGTAATCACCTGATAGTTACCCATGGTCTTTTCAGTGACCGGCGTGACCTTGCTGGCATCGGCTTGAAGCTGATCAATCAAACGGACCGACGCCTCCGCGTTTACGTTCATCTGCACCCGCATCGCGCCACTCGATGTGTAAGCGCTACGCATGGAATTGAGCGATTTTTGGTAGTCTGCGATCACCGCGCTGAGTTTATTCAGTACTCGAATATTTTCGGGACTCTTGAGCGTTCCGAGTAAAAACTCTTGATAGGTTTTAAAGTCGTCCAACGCCACCTGGACGTTAGCCGCTACCTTCTCGTCTCCCTTCGCGATCATGTATTGCAGGCGCGCTACGCGAAGGATAGAAACCTTGAAGTTTAACTTGGTAATGTCACTCATCCAATTGCTACGGTCAATCAGACTGTTCAAGCTGGACCAACTGGTCACTGCCAGAATCCCGGTCAATACCAAGACAACCCCAAATCCAAGGGCCAGTTTTTTACTGACGGAAATATTGGCGAACCCGCTACTCATTAACAATCTCCAAAATATTTACGCAAAAAGGTTCGTGTAGTGACAGGGCACTAAACCCCAATAGGTTGTGGCTTTATGCTATCGGCGAGGCGTGAAAAAAATTTAAATTTAAACGGTGATCGGGGATAAAAAAATGCGTTTATTTAAACACTATTGTCCTCAGGCGAATTCAGAGGACAGTTTGGAATGACAGGACATTAAGCGATAAAAAAGTACGCTCATTACCGAACAGCTCGATGCCTGTTTCAATAAAAGTTACTCATCATGAATACATTGATACCGCAGGTCGTATTTCGCATAACGAAGGACCCGAAAACACCGTTGCCGGAGAGAGCTGTTCTCGCAAAACAGGCATAAAAAAATCCGATGCCAGGCCTTGGCATCGGATTTTTAAGGAAGCCCAGCGCGTGCTCAACTGCTCAAGTAACTGCAGTTACAGCGCCCGCCGGACTTTTTTCAGGTCAGGCCGCTTTACAGCGCCATGTCCTGAGCCGGTTTGCTCTCCTGCGGAGCAGCCGGCTTGGCCGGAGCAGGGATCGCATTTGAGTAGGCCGTCACGTCGATCACTGGCGGCTTGCTCAGTTGCAGAACCTCAGCGGTGTAGTCCCACTCTTGCTGAACGCGCGCTGGCGACTCATTAAGCTTGGTACCGTAGCTCGGCACGATCTGGTGCATCTTCTCCTGCCAGGCAGGCGTCGCGACCTTGTCCTTGAAGACCTTTTCCAACACATCGATCATGATCGGTGGAGCGGTCGAGGCACCTGGCGAAGCGCCCAGCAGGCCAGCGATGGTGCGGTCCTGGGAATACACAACCTCGGTACCCAGCTTCAACACACCGCCTTTATCGGCATCACGCTTGATGATCTGTACGCGCTGGCCGGCTTGCCACAAGCGCCAGTCTTCTTTTTTGGCGTGCGGGAAGTACTCTTTCAGTGCGTTGAAGCGGTCGTCATCCGACATCATCAACTGACCGGCCAGGTATTCGATCAGCGGGTACTGCTCAACACCGACTTTGGTCATTGGCCACACGTTATGCGGCGTGGTGGTCGACAACAGGTCGAAGTAAGAACCATTTTTGAGGAACTTGGTGGAGAACGTCGCGAATGGCCCGAACAGAATCATTCGCTTGCCATCCAGTACGCGGGTGTCCAGGTGCGGTACCGACATGGGCGGTGCACCGGTCGAAGCGATGCCGTAAGCCTTGGCCATGTGCTGCATGGCGATGTCCTGGTTTTCAGTCACCAGGAACGAGCCACCTACCGGGAAGCCGGCATAATCGCGGGCTTCAGGGATGTCGGCTTTTTGCAGCAGCTTCAATGCACCGCCGCCTGCGCCGATGAACACGAATTTCGCATCCGTGGCGTGGGTGGTGCCGTCTTTCAGGTTTTTGTATTCAACGTGCCAGCCGCCGTCCTTGTTGCGAGTAATTTCTTCCACTTCGCTGGACAACTTGAGGCTGAAGTTAGGCTTGGTTTGCAGGGCAGCAACGTACTGGCGAGTGACTTCACCCCAGTTCGCGTCGGTGCCGATCGGCGTCCAGGTAGCCGCGATTTTCTGCTTGGGGTCACGCCCTTCCATCATCAGCGGAACCCATTGTTTGATCTGCGCCTGATCTTCGCTGTATTGCATGCCGGCGAACAGCGGGCTGCGCTGCAGTGCCTCGTAGCGCTCTTTCAGGAACTTGACGTTATCGTCGCCCCACATGAAGCTCATGTGCGGGGTGGTGTTGATGAAGGAATGCGGGTTTTTCAACACGCCCGACTTGACCTGCCAGGCCATGAACTGACGAGTAACCTGGAAGGCCTCGTTGATCTCGATCGCTTTGGCGATTTCGATCTTGCCGTCTTTGCCATAAGGGGTGTAGTTGGACTCGGCCAGCGCAGAGTGGCCCGTACCGGCGTTGTTCCAGCCGTTGGAGCTTTCTTCGGCAACGCCATCGAGGCGCTCAACCATTTCCATGGTCCAGCCTGGCTCGAGTTCGTTAAGCCAAACACCGAGGGTGGCACTCATGATGCCGCCGCCAACCAGCAACACGTCGACTTTTTTGGTCTCTGCCGCATGAGCCTGCATAAGGCCCATAGACAAGGCCAGGCCCAACAGGGCCTTGTTCGCTTTCTTCAACATACTGTGATTTCCAGGATAGAAGGTCATCCGCCTGCCCGCCGCAAACGTACGGTTTTACGGCTCACGGCTTGCCACAAACGCGGGCAATCGCAGACCTGGCGGGATGAACATACAGGCCGATAAACTGCATCGACCTAACTCTCATGCCCCCTGCGCTGACTTCTTGTAGGTTGTCTTCAGCTGCTTGAGAAACTATGAATACTTGGCCCTGCTTCCAGGCGTTTAACCTTAAGAAACTGAAGCGAGGATAAAATTTGCGCTCACATTAGCGGCTCCGCCATGGCAATACAATGCTAGGGTGCGTCTATTTGCCACTCTCGACGGCCGGGAGGGAACGATTTGGCTTTTTGCTGTTCCCTCCACCGCATACGGCTAATCACGGATGATTGACGTTGCCCCTGCTGCGCAAGGGGTAAGGCCTGTGATGCAGCAACGGGTAAGCTACTCACCCGCGATTAAACCAAGAGCAACATCCAGCACCGCCGCGCGTCGCGTTTGGAGCACGAGTTATGCCGAGTAAACGGGTCATCTGCGAACACTGCGACTGCGTGTACGAAAAAGTCACGCTCGCCAAACATCAAAAGGCCGTGTGCACACGCTGCTCAAGCGTACTGCAGCGTTACAACGGCCTGTCGGTGCAACAACGGCTCGCCCTGACCGTGACCGCCGCCGTGCTGTGGGCCTTCGCCAACTTTTACCCGGTAATGAGCATCAGCCTGCAAGGTTTGAAAAGCAGCGCGACCTTATGGGATTCAGTCGTGGCGCTGAGCTTGGGGCCGATCACCTTTATTGCTTTGGTGGCGGCCATTTCCATCATCATCGCGCCCGTGTTTCAACTGCTGTTGCTGATATGGGTGCTAAGTTTCGCCCTGTCCGGCAAACGCTCACCGGCGTTCAAGCTGTGCATGCGCTGGCTAGAGGCACTCAGGCCGTGGAGCATGCTCGAAGTTTGCCTGCTGGCCGCCATGGTCGCAGTGTTCAAGCTGGCCGGCATGCTTGATGTGGCGCCCGGCACTGGGTTGTTTGCGTTGGGCGCCCTCAGCCTGTTGCTGATCCGTATCGCCGGGCGCGATGTGCGCGACTTGTGGGACAGCGTATGAAGCCGCCGCCAACTGCCCGCGAACTCAACCTGTGCCTGTGTCACACCTGTGGCCAGGCCTGCGACATGAGCACCGAGCCCACCGAGTGCGAGCGCTGCGGCGCGCCCTTGCACCGGCGCAAGGTGCGTTCACTGACACGCACCTGGGCCTTCATGCTCACCGCACTCGCGTTTTATGTTCCGGCGAATTTATTACCGGTGATGAACACCAACATGCTCGGTTCAGGCGCGGACAGCACTATCATGAGCGGCGTGCTGGAGTTCTGGCAGCATGGCGCCTGGGACATTGCCCTGATTATTTTCATCGCCAGCATTGCGGTGCCCGGCATCAAGTTTGTGTCGTTGACGCTGCTGCTGGTTACCGTGCAGCGCAACAGCCTGTGGGCACGCAGGCAACGCTCGAAGCTGTTTCGGTTTATCGAACTGATTGGCTACTGGTCAATGCTCGATGTGATCGTGGTAGCGCTGGTGGCCGCACTGGTGAAGTTCCAGGCGCTGGGCACCATCGAGCCGCGCCTGGGCATTCTGTTTTTTGGCTTGGTGGTCGTGTTTACAATGCTCGCAGCCATGAGTTTCGACCCACGGCTGATCTGGGAAAACCCACACAACGAGGAAACCTCGGATGACCTTACACAAGGCTGACACCCCCGCCGGGTCGCCTGCGATCAAGACGCAGCGTTTCAGCGTTTCGCTGGTATGGATCGTGCCGATTGTTGCGGTATTGGTGGGGCTGTCGCTGGTCATTCACAGCATGCTTCAACAAGGCCCGACCATCGTCCTCAACTTCAAGACCGGCAGCGGCCTGACCGCCAACAAAACCGAGGTCAAATACCGCAATGTGGTGATCGGCCAAGTCTCCGACGTGGCCTTGAGTGATGACCAGAAAAGCGTCAATGCCACCATCAAACTGGTCAAGCAGGCCGAGAGCTTCACCCGCGAAGACTCGAAGTTCTGGGTGGTCAGGCCGCGCATTGGCGCGGGTGGCGTGTCCGGCATCGATACCTTGCTTTCGGGTGACTACATCGGCGCGGACATTGGCCAGTCCGATACGCGCTCGCACCAATTCAAGGGCCTCGAAAACCCGCCGCCGATCACCTACGGCGAACCGGGCAAACGCTTCACCCTGCATACCCAAAGCCTCGGCTCGCTGGATATTGGCTCGCCGGTCTACTACCGGAAAATCCCGGTCGGCCAGGTCGTGGCCTACGAACTGGATAACGAAGGCAAAGGCGTGAATATCGACGTGTTTGTGCATGCGCCGAACGATGTGTATGTCACCGACAACACGCGTTTCTGGAACGCCAGCGGCATAGACTTGAGTGTCGGCGCGAATGGCTTCGCACTCAAAACCGAATCGTTGTCCTCAATGCTCGCCGGTGGAATCGCCTTTGTGGCGCCGCCTTACAGCCCCAACGACAAGCCGGCCGACGAAAATCATGCCTATGAACTGTTTGACGATCAGCAAAGCGCCCTCGCCCCCCCTAACGGTGAGGGGCAATACATGGTCCTGCGGTTTGATCAGGCATTGCGTGGGCTGAAAGTCGGTGCGCCGGTGGAATTCCTCGGCGTCGAGTTCGGCAAGGTGGTGTCGATCAACATGGATTTCGATGCTAAAAAACGCAGCTTTCCGATCAACGTCGGCATCGTGATCTACCCGCAACTGCTCGGGCAGGCGCACACCAAGCTGCTTAAAGCCATGGACCATAACATCGACGATGAGGCGAGCGGCGTGCGCCTGATCGGCACGTTTATCGAAAACGGCCTGCGCGCCCAAGCCCGCAGCGGCAACCTGCTGACCGGCCAACTCTACATCGCTTTGGACTTCTACCCGAAGGCCGAAAAAGTCAGGTTTGACGCGAGCCAGCGCCCGGTCAGCATCCCGACCATCCCCGGTAACCTGGAACAGTTGCAGGAGAAACTCGAAGGCATCGTCAACAAGATCAGCCAGCTACCGATTGACCGGATTGCCGGCAACCTCGACAGCAACCTGGTCGAATTGCGCAAGGGCCTGACCCAGTTCAACGCCAAGACCTTGCCCGCCGTGCAAAACACGTTGGGTGACGTGAGCAAGACGTTGCAGTCGGCCAATTCCACCCTGGCCGAAGACTCGCCGCAGCGTGAGCAACTGACCCAAACCCTGGATGAACTTGGCCGCATGTCGCGCTCCTTGCGCGAGCTGTCGGATTATTTGGGCAGGCACCCGGAATCGCTGATTCGCGGTCGCCCTGAAAATGCCGCGCCACTGGACCTGCAGGCGCCACCACGCAAATGACTATTGGAGCAGCCATGACGTTTCCGTTGAAGATCACGCTGATGACTGCGTTGCTGCTACTTGCGGCGTGCAGCAGTGAGCCGATTGCATTTCACACGCTGACCCCGGCGCACTGGAGTAACGCAACGCGCGCCGACGCGGGTGGTATTCGCATTGAAAGCATCAGCGTGCCGCCGCAAGTCGACCGCCCGCAGATCGTGATTCGCCAAGGCAACAGTGGCGTGGCGATTCTTGAGACGCAATGGTGGGCCGCCAGCCTGGCGGATGAGCTGAAAAGTGCGTTGGTCGATCAGTTCGCCAACAGCGATGCCCGCCAAGCCGTATCGCTGCGCCTTGAAGTGCAACGTTTTGACTCGGTGCCTGGCCAATACGCGCTGCTCGACGTGCGCTGGCGCTTGCGGCAAACCAGCGGCGGTGATCGCCCGATGCTGACCTGCCGCAGCACCTTGCAGTCGCCGGCAGGCCCGAGCATTGACGACGTGGTGGCGGCGCACCAGAACAACCTCAAGCGCTTCGCCACGCTGATCAGCCAAGTGCTCGACAAGCCGCTCAACGCGTGCCCGGCGGCGCAATAAACGGCTGCAGGTTCAGGCCAGCAAACCCATCGACTTGGCCCGCGCCACCGCCTGGGTACGACGCTCCACGCCCAGCTTGCTGTTGATGTGGCTGGCGTGGGTTTTCACCGTGTGCAGTGAAATGAACAACTGGTTGCTGATTTCCTGGTTTGAACAGCCTTGGGCGATCAGTTGCAGTACCGCCAGTTCGCGGGCGCTGAGGGTTTCGTGGTTGGGCGCCACCTCAACCACCGCGACAACCGGCAACAGCGCCAGCAAACTTTGGCTCAATACGCCATTGGGGTCTTTGCCCAACTGTTCGCGCATCCAAACCGGGTGAGTTTCCAACAGGCGCTGAAACGGTTGCAGCGCGCCACCGGCGCCAGCTTCAAGGGCCTGAGCGACGGTCGCTCGCGCCTTGGTTTCCTGGCCGCACGCCAAGAGTAAATGCGCCTGCTGAGTCAGCGCCATCAGGGCAATCATCTGGCGCCCGCTGCTTTGCGCCTGTTGCGCCAGCGTTTCGAGGCGTTGCAGCGCGGCGGCAGGCTGATGGCGAATAGCATCGAGTGCCGCGTGTTGCAGCCCGATATGTTGCGCCAAGTGTGGATGAAACTCCGGCGCGGCCGCCGCGTGTTCGCCGTTGTAGGTCTGCCCCAGCCGAGTCAGCCAGGCGTCGGCGAGGTCGGTACGGCCTTGGGCCAGCCACAATTCGCATTTGATCAGGGTGATCATCGCCAGGTAGTAGATCGGCGGCACATCCCAGATATGCATCAAGCGCTCGGCCTCGGCGAGTTCGGCAAAGGCCTTGGGGAAATCCCCACGCCGCCCTTCGAAGTTGGCGATCACGCAGTGCCCGATCAACACGCTGATGTCCCGGCAGGCGCGGGCTTCGCTGAGGCCGGCGCGCAGGCGCGCGAGTCCGGCTTCAGGCTGACAGCGCAGCAACAGCAGATAACCTTCGTAGAGCGACAACCGCGCGCGTACGGCGTACAGCCGCTGCGGCGCCACGCCGTGCAGGCGTTGCAGGCCCTGACGCACCTCGTCGAGCGAGCGCAGGATTTCGCCACGCGCCTGCAACACACGTGCACGGTCGTAGTGGGCCAGGGCTTCAAACAGCGGGTTGCCGACGCGTTGCGCCAGCTCCAGCGATTCGCGGTTCAACCTGCGCGCGCGCCACAGGTCGGCATCGACGATGGCCAGGTTGGACAGGGTCGACAGGCACATCAGGCGCTGGCCGTAGCGCTTCTGCGGCAGGCTTTCCAACGCCTCGCTGCAATAGCGCTGGGTCAACTCGCGGTCCCCTCGGCCCCGCGCGATAATCCCGCTCAGCGCCAGCCATTGCGCCAGCATCGATTTTTGCGCAGTCGCCGACGGTGCCGGCAGGTAACGACTGAGGTAGCCGGATAATTCTTCGGCAGCATCCAGTTGGCAGGCCAGCCCCAGCGCCCAGCTGTAAAGCACGATCAACCGCGGCGTGCTGACCAGCAGGCTTTCGGGCAAGTCCATTTTCCAGCGCAGCAGCATGCCGACATTCTGCTCAGCCAACAATTGCTCTTCCGACAGGTTTTGCACCAGGTTTGCCGCCACGTCGAGGTGGCCGGCGCGCAACGCCTGCTCCACCGCTTCATCGATCAAGCCCTGCGCGTTGAACCAGCGGCAAGCACGCAGGTGCAGGCTGGCAATCGACAACGTGGCATTGCTGGCGCGGCGGGTGAGCAGCAAGTCGGAAAACAGGTGGTGATAACGGAACCAGTGGCCCTGCTCGTCCAGCGGCACCAAAAAAACTTGATGGGCTTGCAAATAACCGAGGATTTGCGCGCTGTCGTGGGCTTCGCGCACGGCGTCGCAGAGTTCGCTGCAAAAACGATCCTGCGGAGCGGTGTCGTACAAGAACGCTTGAACCTCGACCGGCAGGCAGTCGATCACTTCTTCCAGCAGGTAATCGCGAATCAGCCCTTCGCCACCGTTCAAGTGCTGCGGCAACGCGCCTTCATTGCCGGCTTCGGAGACGGCCAGCAGCCAGAAACGCAACCCGGCCACCCAGCCCTCACTGCGACGGATCAAGTTGTCCAGTGCCTCGCCGCGCAACGAGCTGCTGTGCCGGTCCAGTAACGCCAGGGACTCGTCGTGTGTCAGGCGCAGGTCTTGTTCGCTCAGCTCCAGCAAGTGCCGCGACAGCCGCAGCCGCGCCAGATGCCAGTCCGGGCGCTGGCGGCTGGTAACCAAGACCACCAGCCCGTCCGGCAAATGATTGAGAAAAAACTGCAGGCAGCGATCCAGCACCGCGCCTTGGGCCAAATGGTAGTCATCGAGCACCAACAATAAAGGCGCACGCTTGGACAGGTGCACCGTCAGCTCATCGAGCAGGCCGTCGAGCCATTCTTCAAAGGCAAAGGGTTGGTGACGCTGGCGCATTTTCAGCAAGCCCAAGGACTGATTGCCGAGTTGCGGGAAGTAGTGTTGCAAGCCTTCAAGCAGGCGCTCAAGGAAACGGCCGGGGTCGTTATCGCGAGCGCTCAGGCCCAGCCACAAGCTTTGCCAATGCGCCGGCAGGCCTTGGCAGAACTCCACCGCTAACGAGCTTTTGCCGAACCCGGCCGGGGCGCTGACCAGTAACAGTCGCCCTTGCAAACCGGCACTCAGCCGTTCGCACAGGCGCGGGCGCAGCACGTAGCCGTCAGGCAGCGGAGGCCTGTAAAAGCGCGCTTCCGGGGTCGGAATCACAGCGTTTGCAGGCCCCTGGATTCGGGACAGATCAGTCATCGCCGGGCTCTTGTAGAAGGCTGTCGTCGGCATTGCAGATGTCCGCAGACTAGCGGTAAACGCGGCGGGGTTGTAGGGCTTTGCAAAAATTGGCTGAAAAAGAACTGCGACAAAAAATGTGGGAGATTCGATGGCTGAACGGTAGGCGCACAAAACCGTTTTGAAAGCGGGACGCAGAGCGTGGGAGCGATCATCTCCCCAGTAGCCAGTAGAATGCATTAAAACTGTGCGGGCTTGCTCGCGATTGCGGTATATCAGATAAGTACTTTTCAACTGACACAGCGCAATCGCGAGCAAGCCCGCTCCCACAAAAGCGCTGTTGATCTGCTT
>NZ_VUAZ01000005.1 GCF_009296165.1 Pseudomonas kitaguniensis
GCTTTTGCTTTTGATCTGAGAAGCGCCCCGTTACGCCCCCCTCCCTAACGCAATCTTCACATTAAAAACGGAGCATTCGCCGTAATCGAACTGTCCCCTATTGATCAGCAATTTTTTACCTTACTGACGATTGGAGTTCTTCATGGCGAAAATAAACCTGGCCCAGCAATTGGCGACCACCCTTGAACAGGCGGGCATCAAACGCATCTGGGGCCTGACCGGCGACAGCCTCAACGGCCTCACCGACGCCCTGCGCACCATGGACAGCATCGAGTGGATGCACGTGCGCCACGAAGAAGTCGCCGCCTTCGCCGCCGGAGCCGAAGCCGCTGCCACCGGCGAGCTGACCGTGTGCGCCGGCAGCTGCGGGCCGGGCAACCTGCACTTGATCAACGGGCTGTTCGACTGCCATCGCAACCATGTGCCGGTGCTGGCGATTGCGGCGCAAATTCCGTCGACCGAAATTGGCCTGAACTACTTTCAGGAAACCCATCCTCAAGAGCTGTTCAAAGAGTGCAGCCACTTTATCGAGCTGGTCACCAACCCCGAACAAATGCCCCACGTGCTGCACCGCGCCATGCGCTCGGCGATTCTCAACCGGGGCGTGGCAGTGGTGGTGATTCCAGGCGACGTGTCGCTGCTTGAAGTCGAAGACACGCTCAAGCCGTGGCCAGCACTGCACGCGCCGCGCACGTTGCCGGCGGAACAAGACCTGCAACGCCTCAGCGAGATTCTGCAGAGCAGCGAAAAAGTCACCCTGCTCTGCGGCAGTGGCTGTGCCGGTGCCCACGACCAAGTGCTGGCGCTGGCTGATACCCTCGGCGCGCCCGTGGTGCACGCCCTGCGCGGCAAAGAGCACGTGGAATGGGATAATCCCTTTGATGTGGGCATGACCGGCCTGATCGGCTTCAGCTCCGGCTACCACGCGATGCTCGATTGCGACACGCTGATCATGCTCGGCACCGATTTCCCTTACCGCCAGTTCTACCCGACCGACGCAAAAATCATTCAGGTCGACCGCGACCCGCAGGCACTTGGCCGTCGCGCCACGCTGGACCTGGGCATTGCCGCCGACGTCAGCGAAACCATCGACGCCCTGCTGCCCCGCCTGACGCGCAAGACCGACCGCAGCTTCCTCGACACCTCGCTCAAGCATTACCAGAAAGCTCGACAGGGCTTGGATGACCTGGCGCAGCCGTCAAAGGCCGGCCGCCCGATTCACCCACAATATGTTGCGCGGTTGCTCAGCGAGTTGGCGGACGACGATGCGATCTTCACCGCCGACGTTGGCTCGCCCACCGTGTGGGCCGCACGGTATTTGAAGATGAACGGCAAGCGCCGCCTGATCGGTTCGTTCAACCACGGCTCGATGGCCAATGCCATGCCGCAGGCCATCGGTGCGCAAGCAGCGTTTCCGGGGCGGCAGGTGATTTCGATGTCGGGCGACGGCGGTTTCGCCATGCTGATGGGCGATTTCATCTCGCTGGCGCAGTTGAAATTGCCGGTCAAAGTCATCGTGTTCGATAACTCATCGTTGGGTTTCGTCGCCATGGAAATGAAAGCTGCTGGCTACCTGGACACCGGCACCGAGCTGAAAAACCCGGATTTTGCGGCGATGTCGAACGCCATGGGCATTCTGGGGATTCGTGTAGAGCAATCTGAAGACCTTGAACCCGCGCTGCGTCGTGCGCTGGCACACGATGGCCCGGTGTTGGTGGACGTCGTCACCGCCACTCAAGAACTGGTGATGCCGCCCACCATCAAGCTGGAGCAGGCCAAGGGTTTCAGCTTGTACATGCTCAAAGCCGTGATGAGCGGGCGCGGCGACGAAGTGATCGAGCTGGCGCGCACCAACTGGCTACGCTGAGCACGCCATAAGAACCCGGCTTTGGGAGCCGGGTTCTCGCGGTCAGCCGTGCTGTTTTTCGACCCATTTGCCATAGGCATTGATAAACGCCTGCAAAAACGGCGCGGTCTTCTCCGACAGCTTGCCCGCGTCATCAAACACGCTGCCCGCGCCACCCAGGTAGGCTTCGGGTTGCTGCATGCACGGCACATCAAGAAACACCAGCGACTGGCGCAGATGGTGGTTGGCGCCAAAGCCGCCAATCGCACCCGGCGACACACTGATGATCGCGCCCGGCTTGCCGCTCCAGGCGCTTTGCCCGTAAGGGCGCGAGCCTACGTCAATGGCATTCTTCAGCGCGGAGGGCACGGATCGGTTGTATTCCGGGGTCACAAACAGCACCGCGTCGGATGAACTCACGTGTTGTCGGAAAGTACTGTACGCTGCTGGCGGCGATGCTCCGTCGATGTCCTCGTTGTAGAGCGGTAAATCGCCAATTTCGACAATGTTCAATTTGAGATTGGCCGGGGCCAGTTCGGCCAAGGCCAGGGCGACTTTGCGGTTGATCGACGCTTTTCTCAAGCTGCCAACCAGGACGGCAACCGTGTAGACCTTGCTCATTGAGGTTTTCCTGACGTCTGACTAAAGGGGCTTGTAGTTATAAAGTCTTCGCGCCGCGTTCACCAGCAGGTTTTCAAAATCCCGCAGAGGCTTGCCACGCCCTCCCATGCGTAGGAAGCGTCTGAAAGTATCAACGAATAGTATTTTTTTTCCATAGGTAAACTACCCCGCTCTCTGACGGTCTACAGAACCGCAAATCGAGTGTTTATCTCCAGAGGTTCTAAACAGATGGCTGCAGTACTTGTCGGACAGTTCCATGCCAGAGACGCGGAAGGACGCGTGTATTCGGTGCATGAGTTCCAGGAATCCAACCCGGTGCAAGGCGACCTGGCTGGCTCGGCGCCCTCCACAACCTACAAGCTGGCCATTGGCGATCGTGTAGAAAAACTGGAAGGCGATGAATTCAGATTGATCCAGTCGGGCACCATTATCACCCGCGAATCGCAAACGACCCTCGCTTCATAAGATCTCGCCTTATCGACCTGCTCAGTCCTGGCCATTGATGGCGTTGACTGGGCCGGGTGATCACGGCCGACGGATCTCCTTCACTTAAACCCCAGATGAATCAGTGGTCGCCGTAGGTAATATCCTTGTTATCGCCGACGCCGCCCAGCGTGCGGTCCTTGCCGAACGAAAACAGGTCGAAGGGCGTGTTGGGCTGGGTTGCCGGGTAGTGATACTGAAAGGCGACGCCCCATGGGTCGGTGAGCTGGTCTTCGGTGATGTAAGGGCCTTTCCATTTCGCTTCACCGGCGGGTTGCGTGGTCAACGCGTCCAAGCCCTCCTCGTCCCTGGGATAACGACCGGTGTCTTGGTGAAAGCGTTCGAGCGCTGCGCCCAAATCACCCAACTGAGCCTTGGTCTGGGCGATTTCCGCCAGCGCCACATCGCCAAACAGCCGCGGCCCCACGGCCAGGGCCAACAGCCCGATGACGATCAACCCCACCAGCACCGCCCAACGCGTAAACCCTCGCTGATTGCGCACGTTACCCCTGACTGCGGTTTTGCCGGACATCGCAAGGCTCCCTGATTATTGGTCGGTTATTACACGCGCGGTGTGACAGGCTGTTTGCAGCGGCCTACGCGCTTAACGGTAGCGCAACCACACCCACGCCCGCGCTGTTTTTTACCCAGCCATTGAAACCACACCGCACTGAACATAGACTCCCGCGATGCGTTTACGTCATATCGAAGTGATTCAGGCGATCTTGCAGACCGGACACCTCGGCACGGCCGCCGAATGGTTGCAACTCCCCGTGGGCGATGTGGACGCGACGCTCAAGGACGCCGAGCAACAACTGGGCTGCATGCTGTTTGCCAGTGTGCGCGGGCGTTTGCAAGCGACGCGTGAAACACTTGAGTTGCAGCCCGCCATCGCCCAGCTCTACGAGGCGCTGGAGCCGCTACAACGCCTGGCCGGCCGCTTGAAACACCCTCACGCCCCCACCTTGCGTGCGGTGTGTACCGCACCGCTGGCCAACCAACTGCTGCCGCAAAGCATCGCGCTGCTGCGCCGACGCTTTCAGGACACACCGTGCAACGTGTCCAGCCAGCCGACGCGTGAGATTGTCAAAAGCCTGCTGCTGCACGAAGCCGATGTGGGCCTGAGCCTGCATGACCCGCAACATGCACACATCCACAGCACAGTACTCGCGCAGGGCAAACTGCAATTGCTCGCGCCCCACGGCTGGCTCAAACCCAAGCAAAAGTACATCGCGTTGCAGGAGCTCGCCGGGCAGTCGATGATCGGGCTTGAAGGGCATGACCCGCTGAGCCGCCTGCTGGACGCCAAGCTGCAAGCGCTGCGCCCACTGACGGTGGTGCACACACGCGTGCAGACTTATCAGATGATGCGCAGCCTGGTCGAAGCCGGCGAAGGCCTGGCGATTGTCGACCCATTCACCGCCTCCGGGGCGCGCGAGGCCGGGCTGGACGCCTGCCCGTTATCGCCGCCCATCCCGGTGGTTCTTTACGCATTGAGCTTGAAGGGTGCAGAACCCACGCCAGCGCTGAACGCGCTGCTGCAGATCATCGCGCTCAAGGCCGAGGCCTTGCTGACCTAGCCCGCCGCATCCCGTTCTGATTTGAACAGCCGATACCAGAAAATCGCCACTTCGCGGGTTTGCGGGTCAATACCGCGATAACGCAGGTGGTCGATGCCGCCCATCACATAACCGCAACGCTCGTACAAGCGGCACGCGCCGAGGTTGTTGTTCTGGGTTTCGAGCATCATGCCCGGCAGGTTTTTCTTGCGGCTCCAGAACTGCGCCACATCGAGCAACGCCTTGGCCACGCCATGCCGCCGTGCAGGCAACACCACCGCCAGTTCATCAACGTGGGCAAAACCGTTCCAGTTGGTGCTGACCACGATATGCCCGACCGCACGGTCATCCAGGTAAGCCATGAAGATCGCGCTGTCGGGTGCGTCGCGAAAACTCCTGAACTCTTCCGGGTCGATGCCATAACACTTGCGGTACGGCACGATGCGCTCGACGGGCCATTGGTCGACGCGCAGGCCCATTTCGGGCACGCCGTAGGCACTGACCTCAAAGCTGAAATCATTGCCCCACACGTAGGCATCAAAGCCCTCGTCGGCGACCCGTACACTGAGCCCCGGGTACTTCGGGTTCATTACAGCGTGCATAAACATACTTAACCCTTGATGCAATGTGGGAGCGGGCTTGCTCGCGATGCAGGCGCCTAGGTCTGTCAGGTACACCGAGCTGACTGCATCGCGAGCAAGCCCGCTCCCACATAAAGAAACGCTTTTGACCTAACCACTCAACCCGCTTATTGCTGGGCCAACTGAGACCACAACGCCGGTGCCCCCGCCGACTTGGCGATAGCCTCCAACCGCGCGGCGTGCTCAGCCAGGTCCTGCTCACTGGCGCGAATAATCGTGCTGGGTTTGCGCTCCGCCGGCAGGCGACGAATTTCCGAAGCGCGGTTGCCCGAGCCTTCCGCCGAGCCGCTGCCATCCGAGGCGTTACCCGCCAGTGACAGGCTGGTTTGGCCACCGGTCATGGTCAGGTAAACGTCGGCCAGAATCTCGGAGTCGAGCAACGCGCCGTGCAGTTCACGGCCGGAGTTGTCGACGCCGTAGCGTTTGCACAACGCATCCAGGCTATTGCGCTGGCCTGGGTGACGCTCGCGGGCCATCATCAAGGTGTCGAGAATCGAGCAGTGCTGCGCGATATTCGCCCGATCGGTCTGCCCCATCAGGGCAAACTCGTTATTGATGAAGCCGACGTCGAACGCCGCGTTATGGATGATCAGCTGCGCGCCGTTGATGAAGTCGAAAAACTCATCGGCCACTTCGGCGAAACGCGGCTTGCCCTTGAGGAATTCGTCGGTGATGCCGTGCACGCCGATCGCGCCCTCATCACTGTCCCGGTCCGGTTGCAGGTACACGTGGAAGTGACGCCCGGTGAGGCGGCGCCCCATCAGTTCGACACAGCCGATTTCAATGATCCGGTGGCCATCGGTCACCGGCATGCCGGTGGTTTCGGTATCGAGTACAACAGATCGGATGGCCATCAGGGTTCAGCTCTCAACGGTGTGTTATGCAGTGTGGTGTGAATCAAAGGGCACGATGTTAACACGTCAGCCGGCCTCAGCTCTGCTTGTAGCCCCGCACTTCGTCCACGCCACGGTTGGCCAACTGGTCGGCGCGCTCGTTGCCAGGGTGGCCGATGTGCCCACGCACCCATTTCCAGGTGATGTTATGGCGGTTGCATTGTTCATCGAGCAATTGCCACAAGTCGGCGTTTTTGACCGGCTCCTTGGCGGCGGTTTTCCAACCGCGCTTTTTCCAGTTGACCATCCACTCGTTGATGCCCTTCATCACGTATTGCGAGTCGGTCACCAACAGCACATCGCAGCGCCGCTTGAGTTCTTCCAGGCCGCGAATGGCGCCCATCAGCTCCATGCGATTGTTGGTGGTGTTGGCTTCGCCGCCCCACAGTTCCTTCTCCACGCCCTTGCACACCAGCAAGGCGCCCCAGCCGCCGGGGCCAGGGTTGCCCTTGCAGGCGCCATCGGTGAAGAGTTCTACGCTATCGGTCATCGGTTGCATCCATCAAAACGGGCTGGCGGCAATCGGCCGACAGTATCCCGAGGCCGACAAGTTCGGCCTGAAATCAAAAAAGAGGGTGTTACGGTTCGCTTTGCTTGCGGTTGACCTTGGCCATTGGCATCGGCACCAGCTTGCCCATGGGCTGGCGCAGCACTTGGCGCACCGGCCGCAGCCCGACCACGATCTTGCGCGCCACCAATAAGTAGAAACCGCCACCCGACAACTGCCAGGCGCCTGCGCGGCGCTCCCAGCCCGCCAGGCGGCCTTGCCACTGGGTCGACGCAAGCGGCGGACGATAGCACCCGAAGCGGCGTTTCTCCAGCGCAAAGCCCAGCAGGTTCAGCCAGTCGCCCACCCGAGAAGGCGAGATGCAGCGCGCCTGGCGCAGGCCGTCATGCGCGAACATATGGCGCAGGCCCCAGGTGCTCCAGGGGTTGATGCCGATAATCAGCAAGTGGCCACCAGGGCGCACACTGCTTGCCGCTTCGCGCAGCAAACCGTGGGGTGACAGGCAGAAATCCAGGCCGTGCTGCAACACCACCACATCGGCGGCGTGTTCGCTCAAAGGCCAGGCCTGTTCCTCACACACAATTTCCACACCGGGCAACGGTGCGCCCAGGCGCACGTTGCGCTGCACCTGCGGCGCGGCGGGCGGCGTTTGGGCCGAGGGGCCGTAATGCACCAGATAGCCGCCAAAGAACCGGCCCAGCTCGTCTTCGAGCATGCGCCGCTCTTCATCCAGCAAAAATTGCCCGATCGGCCCGTTCAGCCAGTCGCGCGCTGCGCCGATCAGGGCCAGCCATTCAGGATCGGCCTGGGCGAACGCTTTATCAGTCATTGCATTCTCCAACTCGCCTAGACGTTCTAAGATGCACCAATGTGTTCAGCTTGGCGAATCGACGAATGATACAGATCAGTGCCCTACCCGCCTTCACCGACAACTACATCTGGTTGTTACAAGACCCGCAAACCCAGCGCTGCGCGGTGGTCGACCCCGGCGATGCCGCGCCGGTGCTGGCCTGGCTCAAGCAGAACCCGGCGTGGACCCTCAGCGACATCCTGATTACCCACCATCACCATGATCATGTCGGCGGTGTGGAGCAACTGAAAAGTGTTACCGGCGCGAAGGTCTACGGCCCGGCGAGCGAGAACATCCCGGCGCGCGACACAGCCCTGCAGGATAACGACCGCATCAGCGCGCTCGGCTGGGACTTCGAGGTGTATACAATACCGGGCCATACGCTCGGCCATATCGCCTTTTACCATTCAGGCGTGCTGTTTTGTGGCGACACCCTGTTCGCTGCCGGCTGCGGCCGCCTGTTTGAAGGCACCCCGCTACAAATGCACACGTCGCTGGAACGTCTGGCCGCCCTGCCCGACGATACGCTGGTTTACTGTGCCCACGAGTACACACAAAGTAACCTCAAGTTTGCCCTCGCGGTGGAACCGGACAACGCCGATATTGCCGAGCGCGTGCAAAACGTCAACCAAATGCGCGCCCGCGGCGAGATAACGCTGCCGTCCAACCTGGCCCTGGAAAAACGTACTAACCCTTTTTTACGCACCGCTGAAACATCTGTTAAACAAAAAGCGGACGAACGGAATGGTCGCGACAACCGCTCTGGGGCCGAGGTGTTTGCTAGCTTGAGGGCATGGAAAGATAAGTTCTAAGGGCGTGCAATCTGGTAGGGAAATTCTGAATGGTTGACCGCGACCTACGCGCTTTCTAGAATCGCCCGACATTTTTGCCCGGAACTTACTTCCAGCCAATGTCGTCATCTATTCGTAAATCCATCTCTTCAGACGCATTGACCCGCCTGGCTCAAGCTGTGGCGTGGCTGTGTCCGCGACGCTGGCGGGCTGCCAATCGACGAATTTCGCTGCACAATCCACCGTGCAACCCAAACCCAATCTTGCCGCCAAGATCAAGCAAAAACCTATTTGGCTTTCAGAAAAGCCTAGCCCCGAAGTGCCCCAGGATGTCTGGGAACGCATGCGACGGGGCTTTCAATTACAGGAAGGACTGGGCGTAAACCCGCGCATCGAGCAACAGCGCTTGTGGTTTGCCAGCAACCCATCCTTCCTGGAGAACGCCGGAGAACGCGGCAGTCTCTACATTCATTACATCGTCGAACGCCTTGAAGAACGCAACATGCCCCTGGAGCTGGCGCTGCTGCCGGTGATTGAAAGTGCCTACAACCCAATGGCCTATTCGCGCAGCGATGCGGTCGGCTTGTGGCAGTTCATCCCCTCCACCGGGCGCTACTTCAACCTGCGCCAGACCCGCGCCTACGACGGCCGCCGCGACATCACCGCCTCCACCACCGCCGCCCTCGACTACCTGACCCGCCTGCACGACATGTTCAACGGCGACTGGCTGTTGGCCCTGGCGGCGTATAACGCCGGCGAAGGCACGGTCAGCCGGGCCATCGAGCGCAACGAAAAGCTCGGCCTGCCGACCGACTACTGGAACCTGCCGCTGCCGCAGGAAACCAAGGACTACGTGCCCAAGTTCCTGGCGCTGTCGCAAGTGGTGCTGGCACCCGAAGCGTATGGCGTGAACCTGAACCCGATCGCCAACACGCCGTACTTCGAAGTGGTTGAAGTCAAGCAAAGCATGGACCTGTCACGGGTTGCCGCGCTGGCCGAAATTGACGAAGACGAACTGTTCCAGCTCAACCCGGCCTTGAAACAGCGCACAACCCTGGACGGCCCTCAGCATTTGCTGGTGCCCAGCTCCAAGGCACACTTGCTGGCCAGCAGCCTCTCGGCGATGCGGCCTGATGAATTGCTGGCGATGCGCCCTAAAAAGGCAGTATTCGACGAAGTTGAGACCGCCCGCGTTGCCGGGCGCACGCGCAGCTACAAGGTGCGCACGGGCGATAACCTCACGCTGATCGCCAAGGCGAACAAGGTTGACGTGCATGACCTGCAGCGCTGGAACAAGCTCAATGGGCAGGCGCTGAAGGTTGGCCAAAGCCTGGTGATGCAGGACACGCGCAAGGTAGTGGCCAAGGCTGACAGCAAGAAGCCGGTGCAATACAAGGTCAAAAAAGGCGACTCGCTGTATATCGTGGCCAAGCGTTTTAACGTTGAGATGCAGCATCTCAAACGCTGGAACCCGCGGACGGGTCAGGCATTGAAACCGGGGCAGATGCTGGTGGTTTCGGGGCCTAGATAAGGCGCTGCGGGGTTTTGAGTGCATATCCTTTATTGAGGTTATGGCTTATATCGGTTCCGCTCTTACAGCGGGTCACTTTTGAAAAGCACAAAAGTAACCAAAACGCTCT
>NZ_VUAZ01000050.1 GCF_009296165.1 Pseudomonas kitaguniensis
AGAGCGTTTTGGTTACTTTTGCGCTCTATCAAAAGTGACTCGCTGTAAGAGCGAAACCGATATAAGCCGTTACCCAAATAACGGATATGTACTCAGCAAACTATTTCCAAACCTGCACATTCACAAGGTTCTTCGGCCGCTCCCCAGCCAGCGCCGCCAGCAGGTTATCCACCGCGCACCGCGCCATCGCTTCACGCGTCTCGTGCGTCGCCGAACCCATGTGCGGCGTGGCCACCACATTGTTCAACCGCAACAACGGCGAGTCGTGATTCAACGGCTCACGCTCAAACACATCCAACCCCGCCGCACGAATGATGTTTTGCTGCAGCGCCTCGATCAGCGCAGCTTCATCCACCACCTTACCGCGCGAGATATTGATAAAGATGGTTTGCGCGCCCATCAGCGCGAACTGCTCGGCGCCAATCAACTTTTCGGTTTCAGCCGTCAGCGGCAAAGTCAGGCAGACAAAATCGGCCTGTTGCAGCAAGTCGTTCAAGCTGCGGTATTGCGCGCCGAAGCGTTCTTCTACCCGCGGTTTGGGCGAGTGGCTGTGATAAATCACCGGCATGCCAAAGCCGAAATGCCCACGCTGGGCGAGGGCTTCACCAATGCGGCCCATGCCGATAATGCCCAGGGTTTTGCCATGCACGTCACTGCCAAAATGCGCGGGGCCGATGTTCTTGTTCCATTGGCCGGCACGCACCATGTTCGCCAGTTCGACCACGCGGCGTGCGGTGGCCAGGATCAGCGCAAAACCGGTGTCGGCGGTGGTTTCGGTGAGCACGTCCGGGGTGTTGCTGAGCAGAATGCCACGCCGGGTCAGGTAGTCGATGTCGTAGTTGTCGACGCCCACCGACACGCTGGCCACGGCTTGCAGTTTGGGCGCCAGGTCGAGCAGCTTGGCATCCAGGCGCAGGCTGGCGCCCAACAGGCCATGCGCGGTGGGCAGGGCTTCACGCAGCTTGGCCAAGCCGGGTTCGTCCAGCGCGTCGATCAGCGTTACGTCGGCGTGCGCATGCAGGCGCGCCATTAATGGCGCGGAGAGTTTTTTGTACAACACCACAGATTTTTTCATCAGGCTTTTACCTTTAATTCGAGGCTGTGCAGCGGCGCGCGGGCACGGTCGCTGGCGCCAGGCTGGAGGAAAATCGTCAGCACCACGGCCACCATCAGTGCGCCACTCATCAGCAGGTACGAAGCGCCGGGCGAGCCGGTGCTGCTGTTGAGGTAACCCACCAAGTAGGAGCCGCCGAACGAGCCGAGTGCGCCCATGCTGTTGATCAGCGCCATGGCACCGCCGGCGACGTTGGCCGGAAGAATCTCCGGCACAATCGCGAAGAACGGGCCATACGGCGCGTACATGCAGGCGCCGGCAACCACCAGCAGGCTGTAGGACCACCAGAAATGTTCGGCGCCCAGCGCGTAGGACGCATAGAACGCGATGGACGCAACCAGCAGCGGCGGCCACACAAAGCGTTTACGCTTTTGCAGCTTGTCCGAACCCCAGGACACCGCGAGCATGCCGATTACCGCCGCCAGGTATGGCAGCGCCGACAGCCAGCCGGCTTCGACCATGTCCATCTGCAAACCGGCTTTGAGGATCGACGGCAGCCACAGCACAAAGCCGTACACGCCGATGCTCCAGCAAAAAAACTGCAGCGCCAAAATGATCACCTTGGGTGAGCGGAAGGCGTCGGCATAGTTCTTCACCGCCTTGATCCCGACTTGCTCGGCAGCCAGCGCGTTTTCCAGGTCTTGTTTATGCTGCGCGCTCAGCCATTTGGCGTCTGCGGGTTTTTCGTCGGCATACTTCCACCAGATAAACGCCCAAATCACTGCCGGTATGCCCTCGATGATAAACATCCAGCGCCAGCTGAAGTGCTGCACCAGGTAGCCCGAGACCACCGACATCCACAGCATGGTCACCGGGTTGCCGAGGATAAGGAACGTGTTGGCTCGCGAGCGTTCGGCCCGCGTGAACCAGTGGCACAGGTACACCAGCATGGCCGGCATTACCGCCGCTTCAACCACGCCGAGCATGAAACGAATCGCGATCAACATGTAGGCGTTGGACACCACGCCGGTCAGGGTGGCCAGGCCGCCCCACAGGATCAGGCTGACGAAAATCAGCTTTTTAACGCTGCGCTTTTGCGCGTAGATCGCCCCCGGCACCTGGAAGAAAAAGTAGCCAAGAAAGAACAGTGCGCCGAGCAGCGACGACATGCCGGGCGTGATCATCAGGTCTTCGGCCATCCCGGAGGCGGCGGCGAAGCCGTAGTTGGCGCGGTCCAGGTAGGCCAGGCTATAGGTGATAAACACGATGGGCATGATGTACCACCAACGGCGGGTGGCGAGTTTCACGGTTTCCATGGAATGGCTCCTGAGCTTGTTGTAGTTGTGGCAACAGGTAACGGGTTAAACAACGCAGGGCGTGGGCAGCTCCGAGCGGGTCGGCAAACCTTCCATATCTCCGCGGCTTTGCACGGCGCGGCTGCCGATCCAGTTGCCGCGCTGTACCGCCTCGGGGAAGCTTAGGTTTTCGAGCAGGGCGCTGATCATGCCGACGGCAAAACCATCACCGGCGCGACCGTGTCCACCACCTTTTCCACCGGGAAAGCGGCGACAAAGCCCTGGTCCATGTGCGTGCGGTAATAGGCGCCATCCGGCCCCAGCTTGATCGC
Organism: Pseudomonas kitaguniensis; assembly: GCF_009296165.1. Lineage (GTDB taxonomy): Bacteria > Pseudomonadota > Gammaproteobacteria > Pseudomonadales > Pseudomonadaceae > Aquipseudomonas > Aquipseudomonas kitaguniensis. Next base: position 2,682 of record NZ_VUAZ01000050.1, read on the forward strand.
CACGGCTTCGGCGCCCTGGTCGAGGTAGAACGCGGCGATGTCGGCCGGGTCGTCGAAACCAGTCAGCAAGCGGCCTTCGCTCAAGCCCGGCAGCACCCAGTCGGCCAGGCCCGCGAGGGCGTTGATGCTGCGGATCATTTGCGCCTGGCTGGCCCACAGCGATGGGCGCAAGTTCGGGTCGAACGACACACTGCGCCCGGCCTTGCGCATTTGCGTCATCAGCTCTACCGACAGCGCGTGCGTGGCCTCGGACAACGCCGGCGGAATACCGGTGGCGTGCAGGTGCCGCGCTTGCAACAACGCGGGGCTGATGCTGGCGATCGACAAGTGGCTGGCCGCCGAGCCTTTGCGGAAATACTCAACCTGCGGGTCAGCGCCCGTTTCTTCGCGCGATTTAAACTGAAAGCCGGTGGGGTGCAGCGGGTCGACCGCCACGTGACGGCAATCCAGGCCCTCTTTTTTCAGCGTGTCGACCACAAAGCGCCCGAGCGAATCGTTGCCCACCCGGCTCAGCCAGGCCACCTTGAAACCCAGCCGCGACAGGCCAATGGCGACGTTGCTGTCGGCTCCGGCAATGCGTTTGTGGAACTGGGAGACAGCCGCCAGGTCGCCGGTCTGTTCGGCGACAAACATCGCCATGGTTTCACCAAACGAGAGGATATCGATCTCAGACATACGCATTCTCCGCACGGGGTTGGCCAAGAAGGGCGAGGGTGGCGACCTGTTGCGCGGTGACCTCGATCAAGTCATCGCCTTGCAGCGGGAACTCCACGGCCCGGGTAATACCTTGAGTCATATGGTTGAGCAGTTGTTTCCACGTATGCAAGTCGGTGGCGCCAGGCGGTACGGCGACCAGCTTGCCATCCGGGCGACGCGCAACCGCCTTGCAATGCAGGTAATCCACGTGCCGGCCCAACAAGCGGGCGGCAGTGAGCGCAGATTGGTCTTGCCACTGCCAGTTGCCGATGTCGAACGTCATCTTGAGCGGCAAGCCCACGCGCTCCACTTCGCTGAAGAAGCGTTGCATCGGCTCGATGCGCCCGCCGTGCAGGGTCTGGTCGTTTTCCACCAGCAGCTTGACCGGGTGGCGGTTGAGCAGGGCGTGCAGGCTTTGCAGGTCGTTGGTGTCGGTAAAATAGCCGAGCGAGACTTTCAGCCAGCGCGAGCCGAATGCCTGGGCGCGGTCCAGGGTGGCGGCGAGTTCGGCGTTCGGCTGGGCGCGCCCGGCGACCCAAAGTTCCAGCGGCGAGGAATACAGCGACTCCAGGCCATGCTCGGCGGCGGCCTGGGCGAGGGCGGCGGGCTGTTCGGTGGTCAGCAGTTCTTCACGCCACTCGATGCGCTGGGCGCCGGCGGCACTGAGCAAGGTGACGAAACTCAATTGGCCCTGTTGGCGCACGAGGTCGGCACCGTAACTGGAAAGGCTGATGGAGACGGGGTATTTAAGCATGGTTGTTAACCTCTGAAACCGGTTTCATTTTTTATAAAAAATTATTTGAATTGGGTTGAGCCACGAATAATCAGTTGCGGCAGGAAATCCAGGGTGCGTGTCGGCGCGTCATCGCCGCGCAGGCGTTTGAGCAGGCAGTCAAACGCACTGGCGCCAATCGCAGCGGTCGGTTGGGCGAGGGCGGTGATGCCGTTGCTCACCAGCGGGTACCAGTCGAGGTCATCCAGGGCGATCAGGCCGACCTCTTCAAACAGGCTGCAGCCCAATGTTTTGAGCGCGCGGGTACAGGCCAGCGCGGCGACGCCATTGGCGCAGAACACTGCCTTGGGGCCGGGCTTGGCGAGGAAACGCTGCAAGCGGTTTTCCAGGTCGTCATTCAGTTCAAGCACTGCGCCGGTCAACCCCGGACGCGCGGCAATCTCTGCCTCGAAGCTGACTTGGCGCTCCAGGCGTGAACTGGTGCCATCGGCGGCTTCGCTGACCAGCAATACGTCGCGATAACCCTGCTGCTGCAGGTGCTCGACCGCCATGCGCACGGCCGCCGGGTTATCCAGGCCCACCAGGTCGCTGTGCAGCGGCTCGACTTTGCGGTCGATCAGCACCAGCGGCATTTCTTGCTGCAGTTCGAGCAGTTGATCCAGGTGATGGCCAAGCGTATTCACGATCAGCCCTTCGATGTTGTACGAGCGCAGCGCCGCCAAATGCTGGCGCTCCTGATCGTCATCGCGGTCGGTGTTGCACACCACCAGGCTGTAGCCATGTTGGCGGCAGGCGGTTTCGACGCCGTGCATCACGGCAATGGAGTAGGGGTTACGTATGTCCGCCACCAACATGCCGATCAAGCGCGTGCGGCCGCGTTTCAAACCGCGGGCCATCTGGTTGGGGCGATAGCCCAGTTCGCTGATCGCCTGCTCGATGCGCAAGGCAATGGCGTCGGAGAGCAGGGCGCGGTCATCGCCGATAAAGCGCGACACGCTGGCTTTGGACACGCCGGCAAGCTCGGCTACGTCAAGCATGGTCACGCGGCTGCGCTGGGCGGCGGAAAAAGGAGTCACGGTAGCAGGCCTTTCTTATTGGATGTTGTTGAGCGTTGAAACCGGTTTCAGGAAGCCTCAACGACGAAAGCAAGTCAAGTGTATTTCGGTGCAACTGTGCGATCAGCGCCGGCTCAGCCCGACGAGTGGAGGCGCTACCTGTTAGTTCTGACAGTATCCGAAGAGCGGCGTTGGGTATTCAATCTTTCCTAACGTAGTTCTTTACAGCGATGCACAAACGCGGCGGAGAAGAACATGGGGAACGCTTCAGGGGATACTACCAACAGCAATATTAGAGCTGCCAGTGTGTCGGCAGCGCCGACGTTGCCCGCGCCGCAGATAGAGGATGCACTGCCAGATGGGTTGATCCCGATACAGTTTCTGTTTGCCGACCTGGCCGTCAAGTTAATGGAACCGTGGCGACAGTTGCCTGGCGTTGGCGAGAGCGACTGGGTGACGTTTACATGGCAGGTTAAGGGAAGCGTCGCGTTTGACCTTGAGCCAATAGAGTTACGCGGGCCTATCACCGCGGATAAATTTCCGCTTGAAGTAAAAATTCCTCAGTCGTATTTTCAAAACAATGCGGTGGTGAACCTCTCTTATCGAGTCAATAACCTGTTTCAAGACAGCGAAGTGTTCGAGCGTTCGCTCACCACGACGATTATCATCGACCGGGTCGCGCCAGGCGGCGGCCAAGTGCTGAAAGCGGCCAAATTTCTGCTGGACCCTGTTACGGAGTTCGATTTAAGCAGTAACACAACAATCGGCGTCGAAGTGCCCGGCGATTACCTTGATCGAAAAGTCGGCGACACGATATTAGGCTATTTAAGTGCGAAAGACGCGCTGCCCACACGCCCGGCATTTCCAGTGCAAGCATTTGCGGCCATCAGCGGGCCAATGCGGGTGAATATTCCAGTCGCGGAAATTCGCAAGTTTGCCGGCTCGCCCACACTCTATTTCTTTTATCGAATACGTGACCGTGCCGGCAATGTCTCTCCTCAGTACTCGTTGGTCGCGAGTACCCAGTTGCTCCTGAATGCTCCGCCTGCCAATTTGTCGATACCCGAAGTTCCGGCCTATGACTCGGACCTGCTGGTTAATCGGGAAGACGCGCGCAACATTGTTTCGGTCAGGGTGCGTCAATACGACAACCCGCTGCCGGGTGACCAGTGTGTGGTTGAGTGGGACGGCATCAAGCTTGCGGCGGTGCCTGTAAACGCGTTGCCGCGCACTGTGCCTGTGGCGTGGACGGTGTTGATTGCCAAAGGCGCGAATTTACGCCGCATTATTGACCTGCCGGTGCGCTACTTTATTCTGCGTGCCGGGGATACGCTGGGCCCGGGGGTAGGCTCCCCTGTGAAACGGGTCACGGTGGACATGACGATCGCGGGCCAGGAAAACCCTCAGGCGCCTGCACTGTTGAACCGCCAATTAGCCCTGGTGAATATCCATGGCGCGATTTCGCCGGTTCCCAATCGCTTGGACAACCGCGATGCCAACCAGCCTGTAAGGGCTTCATTTACGCTGTTCGACAACCCCGTACTTGGCGAGCGGGCGTTGCTTTTCTGGCCGGGCCAAGCGGCGCCGGTAGCGACCTATCGGGTCAAGGCCGGTGATGTGGCCGGGGATGTTGTTGACTTTGATAACGCGATTGCGTGGGCGGTCATTCAGGCTGGCGGCAGTAATGCGACAACCCTTGTTAATTATCAGACAGACAATGGCGTCAACCAACAGTTATCGCCTGACCAGATAGTTTTTGTCAGCCTGGTACCACCTGTTAACTATGTGCGGCCGAGTTTCCCTCAGACGTTACAACACCCTAACAAGTTTCTTAATTGCAAGACGCAGCCGCCGATATGGCAAGGCATTGAAGTAGCGGTTAACCCGGCGCCGAATACATTGCGGGCGGGAGACGTGGTCGTCTTAACGTGGCAGGGGTATTTAAATTATCCGGACCGTAATCCGATTGCTTCAACGGCGCAAACCTTCAGCTATACATGGGGCGCGGCCGATGCGATCCATAGTTTCTGGGTAGATGATTATGAAAATCTAATCCGGCCGTTGAGTGACTTTGCCGGTGGCTCGGCGCGTTACAGCGTGTCGCGAAACGGCATTCCGCTGGGCGCGTCAGCCGTTGCTTATGTGCAAATTGACCGTAAGTTTTCAACGGGCAACTACTGCGGCCCGAACGGCATCGGCCCTGAACACAAGTAAGCGCTGGTCGACGTTAAACCGCCGGCGCGCCGAGTGGGGTGCACGGTATCCATGAATGATTTCTTCACCGTCAACACGTTAGTTGGTGGGCGCAGAAAGAAGTAAGGCTCTCAAGGGTCAACAAGACTTAACGCATGTTGACGCTATGTGTTTGTTCGGCATTTATATCAAATCGTGATGGAGACTATGAAATGAGCACCAAAATATCTGCAAGAGCTGCGGCACTACTTGCCGGCCCGGTGACACTGGAACCGACCAGCATCGTAGAGGCATTGAACCCATTGACGGGCCTTATTTCAGCCGCGACCGCCGGGGTGGGTATAACCCTGACGTGCCCCTTGGGTGCGGTATCAGACGATGGTGACTGGATCGAGGTTCAACAACAAGACCTCACCAAGCCGCTCCCCAACTGGATTAAGATACATGGCCCAATCCAGTTCACGCTCCCGGCTGCCGGCAACTCTATTGACATAGCTATTCCGGCCCCGCTAGGTGCGGGAGGGTTCGTGCATGGTCAATTTCAGCTCCGGCACCTGCTGTACGTGAATTCGTTTGATGACACGGGAGCAGAAAGACCCAGCGACGCGCTGGAGTTTTCGGCAGGCACGCCTTTCAAAGTTGACAGGATTGCGCCATACGCCAGTTTGATCACTCGTGATGTGCCACCTGTCTCGGTATACACGGGCACTCTACCGGTGGGTGCGCCGCTTACCCAAACGATCATTAACGCCGACGGCGGGCTGCCCTTCACCATTCCCGACAACGCCTACCCGCTGCCGAGCGGGCAATGGGAACTCGGCGATACTCTCCGGTATTACTGGAGCCAAGGCCTGATCCCACTGCCAGCCGTTGAGGTGGGTGCGACAGTCCCGCCACGGTTGATGCTGCAAACCGGCAACACGTTTACGGTGCCTGCAAGCGCAGTCGCCGGCAGTGGCAACTGGAATTTGTTCTACACCATCACCGATGCTGCGGGGAACGTCAGTCGGCCATCAGTCGTCAGCAACTTCCTGGTGGCGTTGTTGCCTGCGCCGGAGCAACGGGAAATTTTCATTCCTTTGGCACCGGCACCGGAAGGTGGCAGTCTCGATAACCTGCTCAATATTGCTGACTATCTTGCCGTTATCGAGGCGCATGTTCGAACTTACTTGAACCATCAGCCAACCCTGGATCAAATTCAGTTGAAATGGGGCGTACAACCGTTCACGGCGGTATCTTCGACGTTCACGAACTTTCCGTTAATCTATTCGGGAGGCGCGCTTAACCCTTTGATCATTGCTGACTACGCGAACAGGAGAGGGCCGCAGCCGACTGCCGTACAATATCGCATTGTACGAAACGGTGAGACCTTCGATTCTCTGATCAAAACGATCAACGTCGACTTGAGCGTGACGGGGCCGGAAAACCCGGGACTGCCTGGCAGCCGTAACCCTGCGCTGAACCAAGCGCATATCTTTGGCGAAGGTTCGCTGGTGCCGGATGTGCTGACAGCCGAGCATGCCAATAAACCTATTACGGTGCAGATCGTACTGTGGACCGCCGCCGATTTGCCGGCGCCTGGGCAGTGGATTCACGTTGTAGGAGACGACGGCATCGCCGTTCTGCCGCCTTTTGAAATCACCGTTCAACTTCCCGGTGACACGATCAGCTTTACAATCCCCTGGGCCTCTAACTTAATCAAGTTTAACGGTCCCCAGAACATTCATTACTTTGTTGCACCGTCGGCAACGCCTGCGCCCGCCGACAACCTCAATAGAGCGCCGGATACACCGATCACTGTGACCGATGTGGTGACGATTACCCTGGCACCGCCGCAGTTTGTACGTGTGCTTGGCAGCGGCCCGAGCACCATATGGAACTGCGATTCGTTCGGGCCAAGGCCGCAAGTGACCCCGGCTGACTACGACGGGAGGATCTTCGTGCCAGCGGACGCGCGGCTTGTGCTGGGGGCGACGCTGACCTTGAGTGTTCGGGTATTCGCTCCGCGTACCGGGGTTCCGACAGCCGACGAGACTCGGACTTTCACTCAAACCATTACGCCAGCGGTTGTCGCCAGTGGTTTCACGTTTATCGTGCCATTCGATTTACTCAAGATCGGTCGATTGGGACGCGTGGAGGCCACCAGCATCGCTCGGATTAGCGGCAATATCAGTGGGCGCGGTAATGCCAGCGTGAACTCACGCGCGGCCTTGTCGAATTCGTTTTGCGACTTTAGCCCACTCACGCCATAACTCAGCACCTTGAAACGGCGCTTAATTAAACGGCCGTTATGACGACGCCTCCCTCTTTTAGAGGGAGGCGGAAGTCACTGACAATATTCTGCTTAATAGACCACGGTATACACAGTTTTTTACCAGGAGCTTTAGGGATTATTCCTACAGAATGTCGGATGTTTACTCCTTAATCTGTGCGCCTCACAGGTAAGGCTTCACTCCCACAGAGTGGCCGAACCGTTTTCGTAGGCCTCACCTGAAGAGTGATTGAGCATGTCGCCACTGAATACATTCGAACTCAAACCATTAAGTGCGATGATGAAAGTCCCCACCATTACATTCTGTCTGTTTGCGGCGATGCAGGGGCACGCGCAAGCGGCTCAGTTGAACGGTGAGCAAAAAACTATCAACGCCACTGAGCAATCTACGGATTGGCAATTATTCAATACGTCCACCCTGGACATGAACAGCGCAACCGCAACAACCATTACACTGACTGACTCTGCGTTGAACATGAACCGCGGCAGTCTGGCCAGTGATATTCGTGCAACTGCGGGTTCCACCGTTAATATCAACGCATCGAAAGTGTCCTCGAACAACCCGCTGTTCGGCGCCTTGCGTCTGGAACAAAGTGCGGCCGTTATCAAAGACAGCACTGTCACCAACGGTCACGGAGTAGGCCTGCAGGCACTGGGTGCTGCGGGTACTGCGAACGGCTCGTCTGTAGAGGCGAGCAACAGTGTCATCAGCGGGTCCGGCGGCGGTGCAGAAGCCACCAACGGCAGCGTGTTGAACTTCAAGCAAAACACCCTCGTACAAGGTACCGGTGCTGGCAGCGCTGGTCTTGCCTTGCAAGGTGCTACGGCCACGGCCAGCCAAAGTACTATCGTCGGCCAGGGCAACGGAGTGTCGTTCACCCGTGGCCGTTTTGATACCACTGACAGCAAGTTGGTATTGGATCAATCCGTCGTAGAGGGTAAAACCGGTTCCGCCATCTCGGTCAGGGGCACGCAAGGTCGAGCCCCTGTGGTGGCGATAGAGGTGCGCAACGGCTCCACGCTGACGGGCGGCGACGGTAATCTGCTGACGGTCTCGGGCGGCGGTTCGGCGGCGATGATTGTTGATAACAGCCGCTTGACCGGAAACGTAATTGCCGACGGCACCAGCACCGCCCATTTGACGCTGCAAAACAACGCCGAGTTGACTGGCCAGTTGCAGAATGTCTCCAGCTTGAGCGTGGGCAACGCGTCCAATTGGACCATGACCGGCGACAGCCAGGTCAGTGTGCTGAACATGACCGGTGGTACGGTCACCATGGGCGCTGCGGATGCGTTCTATCAACTGAACCTTAATACGCTTGCCGGTGATGGTACGTTTGTCATGGGCGCCGATTTTGCGCAAGGCAAGGCCGATTTCATCAATGTTACCGGTGAAGCTACGGGTAATCATGGCGTGTTGCTGTCTGCCAGCGGCGCTGAGCCGGTTAACCCCGATCAGATTCGCGTGGTTCATACGGGCGGCGGTGATGCGCAGTTCTCCCTGGTGAATGGCCCGGTCGACGCAGGTGCCTTTGCTTACGATCTGAAAAAAGAAGGTACCGATTGGTACCTCGATCCGGAAACACGCGTAAGAAGCCGCAGCACTCGCGTGGTCACGGCCCTGTTCAACACCGCGCCGACCGTGATGTACGGCGAAGAAGCGTCGTTGCGTGCGCGTATGGGTGAGTTGCGGTTCGAGCCTGGCCAGGCGGGTCTGTGGATCCGTGGTTTCGGTAATAAATACAACGTGTCTGAAAATTCCGGCACGGCTTATACGCAGAACCAGCGTGGTTTCTCCATCGGTGCCGACATGCCGTTGGCAGACAGCCAATGGCTGGTGGGCGTAATGGCCGGCCACAGTACGTCCGACCTTAACCTGGCTCGCGGCTCTTCCGGCACGATCAAGAGTTACTTCGTGGGCGCTTATGCAACCTGGATGGACCAGGAAAGCGGTTTCTACTTTGATGCGGTCGCCAAGGCCAACCGTTTCCAGAACGAAGCCAAGGTAGCACTCAGCGATAACAACACGACCAAAGGTAACTATAACAACGTGGGCGGCGGCCTCTCGGCGGAGTTCGGTCGCAATATCAAACTCGACGATGGCTGGTATGTTGAACCGTATGCTCGCGTGTCGACAATCGTGGTGCAGGGCGGTACTTACAGCCTGAAAAATGGCCTGCAAGTGGAAGGCGAACGCACCCGTTCACGGGTCGGCGAAGCCGGTGCAACGGTTGGGCGTGACATCCAGCTCGACAGTGGCGCGATTGTTCAGCCTTACCTGCGTGCGGCGCTTGTGCACGAGTTTGCCAACAATAACAAGGTGTCGGTCAACAACCAGACCTTCAATAATGACTTGTCGGGCTCGCGCGCCAAGTTTGGTGCCGGCCTGGCGGTGAAGCTGTCGCAGAACCTGCAAATGCATGCCGACCTTGAGACCAGTACCAGCGATAAAATTGACCAGGTGCTGGGTGCCAACGTTGGCGTACGTTATTCCTTCTAAATAGCGCAGTAGACATAAAAAAGCCCTGATCGAAAGATCAGGGCTTTTTTTGCGCTGGCAATTAATTATTGTTTCAGGTGAAAACTGATGTCGACCGGCTGATCAGCTTCATCCGTGGTGCCACGGAGTTGGCCTTTTACTTCAAAAGGGCTGAGTGACAGCGTTTCAATAAACAGGGTTGCCTCGATGCACTGGACGACCCGGGGCGGTTTAGAGGCCTTGAAGGAAACCCAGGCCAGTGGAGACCTCTGGGGCTGCAGCTTCAGTTCCTTGTTGTGTTCGACGTCGCTTGAAAATTGGATGAACACCTCTTCTGCCACGCTGCCGTCGTCATGTTTATCAATCAGATACACCTCAATAGTGTTGTCATGGACGTTCCATTTTCCGCTATCGGTTTTAAAAATGTGGTCACCAATCTTTCCGTTGACATCGCCAGATGCGTCGCGGGTTTTCGGGATATCAGTTGCCAATTTCAGTTGTGCTGACATGATCGCCTCTCCATCTCTGATGTGTGTGCAAAACCCAGAAGCCCTGATGCTTCTGACGCTCTCTATCAAGCGGCAAAAGCAAATTTTATGTAACTGTCAAAAGTCACAGTTTACAAATGCCTGCTTGTCTTTTTAGCGGCCGGTGCGGGTCGTTAAACTAAAACTGTGAAACGTCATGCTTAAATGACTTCTGCTATTAAATGCATTCACGCAGGAATGTCTACTGTCAGAGTTGACAGTCTAAAAAAGGATTTTTAATAGCGTTTTTATATAAGCTCGCCAGGCTCAACTAAACAGGCCCGCCGCGATATTGATCGAGAAGCCCAGAATAGCGGTATTGAATAGAAAACCGATCAATGATTGGCCCAGCACCACTTTACGCATGCTGCGCGTGGCAACACCCACATCAGCGGTTTGCACCGCCACGCCGATGGTGAACGAGAAATACAGGAAGTCCCAGTAATTGGGGTTGCGCAAATCATCGGCAAACCGCAGCGCCGGCTCGTCGCCTTCCCACGTGTAAAAAAGCCGCGCGTAATGCACGCTGAAAATCACCCCGGTCAGCAACCATGAGCCGATCACCGTCATGCCGGTAAACCCGTAGTGCAGCAGGCGTGCTGTGCTGTCCAGGTCTTTGCTGCCCACCAGGTTTACCGTGATGGTCGCAAGGCTCGCAATTGCCGCAATGCACACCATGAACAGCACCAGCCCGGCGTTTTCATCTTCGATTTCGGCGATGCGTTTTACGTCGTCGGCCTGCGAGCGGCTGGTCAGCCACAGCATCAGCAGCAGATAAATCCAGACCCCGGCGTTCCAGCCGATGAGGATTTTGCTGATGAGTGTATCCGCCGGTGCCAGGATGCCCACGGCAAGGCCCAGTACGGCGGCGGATGAAAGGCGAGGGTGGGTGCGGGCGAGGAAGGCCATGGCGCTCACAAATCTGCGGAAGTTGTGAGCACGATAGGGGGCGCAGCCGCAAGCTACAAGCTACAAGTCAAAAGCAAACCTGCTTTTCCTTGCAGCTTGTAGCTTGCCGCTTGCAGCTTTTCCTTACCGCTTGCGCACAAGCTTCATGACCACCACAAAAAACACCGGCACAAACACCACGGCCAGCGTTGCGGTGATCATCCCGCCGATCACGCCCGTGCCGATGGCTTGCTGGCTTGCGGAGCTGGCACCGGTGGCAATCGCCAACGGCACTACGCCGAGGATAAACGCGAGCGAGGTCATGATGATCGGCCGCAGGCGCAGCCGCGCGGCTTTCAAGGTGGCGTCGATCAAATCTTCGCCTTGTTCATAGAGGTCCTTGGCGAACTCGATGATCAAAATCGCGTTCTTCGCCGACAAGCCGATGATGGTGATCAAGCCGACCTTGAAGAACACGTCGTTCGGCATGCCGCGCAACGTCACCGCCAGCACGGCGCCCAGCACACCCAGCGGCACCACCAGCAACACCGACGTCGGAATCGACCAGCTTTCATACAGCGCCGCCAGGCACAGGAACACGATCAGCAGCGACAGGCCGAGCAGCAATGGCGCCTGCGCGCCGGACAAGCGTTCCTGCAACGACAACCCCGTCCATTCCTGGCCCAGGCCCGGGGGCAGTTGGCCGACCAGGCGCTGGATCTCCGCCATGGCCTCACCGGTACTGTGCCCCGGCGCCGCTTCGCCGCTGATGGCGATAGCCGGGTAGCCATTGTAACGAGTCAATTGCGCCGGGCCTTGGGTCCACTTGGCTTCGACAAACGCTGACAACGGCACCATGTTTCCGGCGGTGTTGCGCACGTTGATCTTGAGCAAATCCGCCACCTGGCTGCGCTGGTCGCCTTCGGCCTGCACCACCACCCGCTGCATGCGGCCCTGGTTGGGGAAGTCGTTGATGTAGGCCGAACCGATGGCCGAGGACAGCACGTTGCCCACCTCGGCAAACGACACGCCGAGTGCGTTGGCCTGCTTGCGGTCGACGTCCAGTTGCACTTGCGGCGCTTCGGCCAGGGCGCTTTCGCGCACGTTGGCGAGGATCGGGCTCTTTGCTGCGTTAGCCAGCAGTTCAGCGCGCGCCGCCATCAGTGCGGCATGGCCGACGCCACCGCGGTCCTGCAAGCGAAATTCGAAACCGCTGGAGGTCCCCAGGCCGTCCACCGGCGGTGGCAGCACGGCGTAGGCAAGCGCATCCTTGAGCTCACTGAACGCGGCGTTGGCGCGGTCGGCAATCGCTGCGGCGGAGTCTTTGCTGCTGCGATTCGACCAATCCTTGAGGGTGGTAAACGCCAGTGCCGCGTTCTGCCCGGAGCCAGAGAAACTGAACCCCAGAATCATCGTGGTATCACCCACGCCCGGCTCTTTGGCGTTGTGCGCCTCGATCTGCTCGACCACTTGCACCGTGCGGTTTTTGCTCGCGCCCGGTGGCAACTGAATATCGGTGATGGTGTAACCCTGGTCTTCTACCGGCAGGAACGAGGAGGGCAGGCGGCTGAACATCAGCCCCAAGCCCACCAGCAACACCAGGTAGATCAACAGGTAACGGCCGCTGCGCTTGAGCGCATAGGCGACCCAGCCTTCATAGCGGTCGGTAAGCTGATCAAAACGTTTATTGAACCAGCCAAAAAAACCGCCCTTGGCATGGTACTCACCCTTGCCGATGGGCTTGAGCAAGGTGGCGCACAGCGCCGGCGTCAAGGTCAGGGCCAGGAACGCCGAGAACAGAATCGAGGTGGCCATCGACAGCGAGAACTGCTGGTAGATCACCCCCACCGAACCCGGCATGAACGCCATCGGCAAAAACACCGCGACCAACACCAGGGTGATACCGACGATGGCCCCGGTGATCTGGCCCATGGCCTTGCGCGTGGCCTCTTTGGGCGACAAACCCTCGGTGGCCATGATGCGCTCGACGTTTTCCACCACCACAATTGCATCGTCCACCAGAATGCCGATGGCCAGCACCATGCCGAACATGGTCAGCACGTTGATCGAAAAGCCCAGCAACAGCATGGTGGCGAAAGTGCCCATTAGCGCCACCGGCACCACCAGCGTCGGGATCAAGGTGTAGCGCACGTTCTGCAAGAACAGAAACATCACCGCAAACACCAGCGCCATGGCTTCCAGCAAGGTGTAAACGACTTTGGTGATCGAGACTTTAACGAACGGCGAGGTGTCGTACGGAATCTTGTATTCCACGTTGGCCGGGAAGTACCGCGACAGCTCGTCCATCTTCGCCCGCACCAGCGTCGCGGTGTTCAGCGCGTTGGCGCCGGGCGACAATTGCACGCTGACGGCGGTCGACGGCATGCCGTTCAGGCGGGTGGAGAACTGGTATTCCTGGCTGCCGATTTCCACCCGCGCCACATCGCCGACACGCACGGTGGAGCCGTCAGGGTTGGCCTTGAGCACGATGTCGGCAAATTCCGCCGGGGTCGACAGTTGGCCTTTTACCACAATCGCCGCCGTGATTTCCTGGGTTTTGGTGCCTGGCAAATCACCGATGCTGCCCGCCGACACCTGTGCGTTCTGCGCGCCAATCGCCGCGTTAACGTCGGCGGGCGTCAGGTTGAAGCCAATCAGTTTTTGCGGGTCGATCCAAATGCGCATCGCCCGCTCGGAGCCATACAACTGCGCCTTGCCGACACCGTCCAGGCGCTTGAGCTCGTTCATCACGTTGCGCGCCAGGTAATCGCTGAGCGCTACGTCATCAAGCTTGCCGTCGCTGGACGTGAGGGTGATCAGCAGCAGAAACCCGGCGGAGACTTTCTCCACGTGCAGGCCTTGCTGGGTCACCGCCTGCGGCAAGCGCGGCTCCACCGCCTTGAGCCGGTTTTGCACATCGACCTGGGCCATCTCCGGGTCGGTGCCCGGTTGGAAAGTGGCGGTGATGGTCGCCGTGCCCAAACTGCTCTGGGATTCGAAATACAACAGGTGATCGGCGCCGTTGAGCTCTTGCTCGATCAGGCTGACCACGCTTTCATCCAGCGTCTGCGCCGAGGCGCCGGGGTACGTTGCGGAAATTTCTACCTTCGGCGGCGCGACGTTGGGGTACTGCGCCACCGGCAACTGCGGGATGGCGAGCGCGCCGGCCAGCAGGATAAACAGGGCCACCACCCACGCGAAGATCGGGCGGTCAATAAAGAACTGCGGCATGGCGGGTTATTCCTTGACTGGCTGGCCCGAGGCTGGGCTGTCGTCCACTTCAACTTTTTCACCGGGGCGTGCGTGTTGCAGGCCTTCGACGACAATGCGGTCACCGGGCTTGAGCCCGCTGCTGACTATCCAGCGGTCGTCAATCACCGCGCCCAATTCCACCGGATGCTGGCTGACGGTAAGCTCGGCATCTACCAGCAACACCATCGGGATGCCGGCGCTGTCGCGGGTGATGGCACGCTGCGGCACGCTGATGCCCTGTTTATCCACGGCCTGTTCCAAACGCACGCGCACAAAACTGCCGGGCAACAGGTCGAGGTCCGGGTTGGGGAACTCACTGCGCAACGTGATTTGCCCGGTGCCTGGGTCCACGCTGATGTCGGCAAACAGCAACTTGCCCGGCAGCGGGTACAGGCTGCCGTCGTCCTCAATGAGCGTGGCCTTGGCCTGGTCCTGACCGACTTGCTTCAAGCTGCCGGCGCGGAAGGCGCGGCGCAGGTCATTCAGTTCACGGGTGGACTGGGTGAGGTCGGCGTGGATAGGGTCCAGTTGCTGGATGATCGCCAGCGGCGTGGCTTCGTTCTGGCCGACCAGCGCGCCCTCGGTCACCAGCGCGCGGCCGATGCGCCCGGAAATCGGCGCGGTCACGGTGGCATAGCCGAGGTTGAGTTTGGCGCGCTCGACGGCAGCCTGGTTGGCGGCGACTTCGGCGTTGGTCTGGCGCACGGCGGCGCGCGCATTGTCGTAGTCCTGGCCGCTGATGGCGTTGCTTTCGACCAACTGGCTGTAGCGCTGCGCTTGCAGGCGTGCCTGAAACGCGTTGGCGCGGGCCTTGCTCAGGTTGGCCTGCGCGCTGTCCAAATCAGCTTTGAACGGCGCCGGGTCGATACGGAACAGCACGTCACCCTGTTTTACGTCGTGGCCTTCCTTGAACACACGCTGCATCACCACGCCGGCAACCCGCGCGCGCACTTGCGCGATGCGTGGCGCGGCGATGCGCCCGCTCAGTTCGCTGGTGATGGACAGCGGCTTGGCTTGCAGGGTTTCGACGCGCACTTTGGCCGGCGGCGTTGACGGCGCGCCGGCGGCCGACTTGTCACACGCGCTCAGGGCGAGTGCCAGGGCCAGCAAGCAAAACGGCGCTAACAGATTCTTCGACATGCTTATATCCCACTATTGACTGGCGCATCCTAAAGACTCCGGCTGCAGGGTGCTGTGAAGCTCTGTAACGGGTCTGTGAAGAAATGTAAGGCGCAGCCCATAGTCTGCCGCGTGCGTATATCCTTGCACAATCCTGCAACACATCAGGTTGTTAACAACCCCTAACAGTATTCTTTGGAAACACCATGCCCAACATCCTCCTGGTGGAAGACGACGCCGCACTCTCCGAGCTGATTGCCAGCTACCTGGAACGCAATGGCTACCACGTCAACGTGCTCAGCCGTGGCGACCACGTACGCGAACGCGCGCGCCTCAACCCGCCGGACCTGGTGATTCTCGACCTGATGCTGCCCGGTCTCGACGGCCTGCAGGTGTGCCGCCTGCTGCGCGCGGACTCGGCCTGCTTGCCGATTTTGATGCTGACCGCGCGTGACGACAGCCATGATCAGGTGCTGGGCCTGGAAATGGGCGCCGACGACTATGTCACCAAACCCTGCGAGCCGCGCGTGCTGCTCGCCCGCGTGCGCACCTTGCTGCGCCGTAGCAGCTTGTCCGAACCGCACGTGGCGAATGACCAGATCATCATGGGCAACCTGTGCATCGACCTGTCCGAACGCACGGTTACGTGGCGCGAGCAGGCGGTGGAGCTGTCCAGCGGTGAATATAACCTGTTGGTGGTGTTGGCCCGGCATGCCGGTGAAGTGCTCAGCCGCGACCAAATTCTGCAACGCCTGCGCGGTATCGAATTCAACGGCACCGACCGCTCGGTGGACGTGGCCATCTCCAAACTGCGCCGCAAGTTCGACGACCACGCGGGCGAGGCGCGCAAGATCAAGACAGTATGGGGCAAGGGCTACCTGTTCAGCCGTTCCGAGTGGGAATGCTGAGCCATGTACCGTTTACTGCTACGCCTTTACTTGATCACCATCGTCACCTACAGCGCGGCGATCTACTTGATCCCGACGGTCGTGATCCACGCGTTCGAACATCGCTACATGAACTACAACGTCGAGCAAACGCGCGGCCAGCAAAAACTCATCGTCAAACAGTACCTGCGGGCGCCGGTGGAGCGCTGGTCACAGGTCACCGAACAACTGGGGCGTGACTTCGCACCGCTGACCGTGCAACTGCTGGTGCGCGAGGACGCACGCTACACGCCGCAAGAGGCGCTGTTGCTGGCGCAGGGCAAACCGGTTGTGCGCTTGGGTGAGTGGGGCTGGATGGAAGAAATCAGCTCGCCGATCAACGCGCAGTTTGTGGTCAAGGTGACGACACCGCCCGACCCGCTGGACATGAACGTGCTGTATTGGGCGATCAACGTACTGATCGTGGCGGCGTTGCTGGCCTGCCTGTTGATCTGGCTGCGGCCGCACTGGCGTGACCTGGAGCGCCTGAAAACCACCGCCGCGCAACTCGGCAAGGGCAACCTTAGCGAGCGTACGTGCATTCCGGCCAGTTCCAACATCGGCAGCCTGGCGTCGGTGTTCGACACCATGGCCGATGACGTTGAAAACCTGCTTAACCAGCAGCGCGACTTGCTCAACGCGGTGTCCCACGAACTGCGCACACCCTTGACCCGCCTGGATTTCGGCTTGGCCCTGGCGTTGTCTGAAGACTTGCCGCAGGCGAGCCGCGAGCGCCTGCAAAGCCTGGTGGCGCATATTCGCGAGCTGGATGAGTTGGTGCTGGAATTACTCTCTTACAGCCGCCTGCAAAACCCGGCGCAGTTGCCGGAGCGCGTCGAGGTGATGCTCGACGAGTTTATCGACAGCGTGTTGGGCAGCGTTGATGACGAGCTGGAAAACCCCGGCATTGTGATCAATGTAGCGCTCGACTGCGCCGTGGAGCGTTTCAGCCTCGACCCGCGCCTGACTGCCCGCGCCTTGCAAAACCTGCTGCGCAACGCCACACGCTACTGCGACCAGCGCATTCAGGTGGGCGTCAAGGTGTGCGCCAAAGGCTGTGAAATCTGCGTGGACGACGACGGCATCGGCATTCCGCTGGACCAGCGCGAGCGCATTTTTGAACCGTTCTATCGCCTCGACCGCAGCCGCGACCGCGCCACGGGTGGCTTCGGCCTCGGCCTGGCGATCAGCCGGCGCGCCCTTGAAGCACAAGGCGGCAGCTTGACCGCCCAAGCGTCACCGTTGGGCGGGGCGCGGTTTCGCCTGTGGTTGCCCAGTGTTAGCTGATCAGAGCACCTTGACCGCGCGGCCGATGGCCTGAATCGGCCCGGTCGGCTTGCCGGTCGGTGAGCCGTTCGGGTCTTCCAGGGTCAGCTCAAACAGCTGGTTTTGCGTGAGCGGCGGCAGCCTGTCCAGCGGCACCGACAGCGTTTGCCCGGGCGTTACCAGCCCCAGCGAAACCGGGCCTTGCCAGCCATCGCCTTTGGTCCAGAACTGCAGCGCCTTGTCGGCCGGAACGTGCATCACGCCCAGTGGAATCAGTTGGATTTTCTGCGCAGTGCTGGCCTGGATCACCCAGCCCGGCGCCTGGCTTTGCGGTGCCACCAGCACCACCACAAAAGACGGCTCAGAAGTGGGCGGGCGGGTCAGCAGCAACGCCGCCAGTAGCACGCTGGTCAGCAACCCCGCACCGGCCAGGCCGCGCCACACCGCCAGCAGGTTCCACCACGCCGGGCCGGTCTGTTTGCCGGCGAGGTTGCCTTCGATGCGCCGCCACAGCTGAGCGGAGGGCGCCACCGGCTCGGCCAGCGCGGTCAATGGCAGCAGGCGCTGTTCCCAGGCGTCCACCGCTGCGCGCAACGCGACGTCATGTTTAAGGCGGTGTTCGACCTCGGCGCGCTGTTCGGGCGCCAGGGTGCCCAGCACGTATTCGCTGGCCAGTTCGTCAAGTGGGTTACTCATGCCATGCACTCCCGCAGCGCGGCGAGGCTACGTTTGATCCAGGCTTTGACGGTCCCCAGCGGCGTGTCCAGTTTCTGTGCGATTTCGCTGTGGGAATAGCCGTCGACATAGGCGTGAAGGATGCAACGGCGGCGGGCCGGGTCGAGCTGTTCCAGACAGTGGTAAATCTGCCCGGAGCGTGCGCTGAACTCAAACCTGTCGTCAGGTGCTGCGAGGTGCTCATGTTCTTCGCTCAAGGCTACTTCGCGGTAATGGTTGCGCACCGCGTTCAGCGCCAGGTGCCGGGTAACGCTGAACACCCAGCCACGCGCCGAGCCACGGCTGGCGTCGAAACTGCCGGCGCCGCGCCAGATCTTGATAAACGCATCGTGCACGATGTCTTCGGCCAGGGCCTTGTCGCGGGCGATGCGCAGGGCCACGCCGAGCAAACGGCTGCTGTCTTGCGCATATAACTGGCGCAAGGCGCGTTGCTCGCCACGCGCGCAGGCACGCAAACACGCTTCGTAATCAAACAGGTTTTCAGTTGGGGACACGGTTTTGCGCCGCAAGAACAAGATCCATACCCCGACCCGAAGGCCGGGGCGCTATCGCAGCAGAATAGCTGAATTTACTCAGTTGGCCGCCCAGAAGATGTAGTCGGCCTGGTACTTCACGACTTCCTGCTTGCCTTTGTTGGCGGTGGTACACGCGGTGCTCGGCGCCACGCCGCCTTTAAGCGCGACGCGCTGGATGTAACTGACACCACTCATCGCGCCCTTGCCTTCGGCCGGGTTGGCCTTGACCAGTTGATAGGGCAGGTTGCCCGCACTCGACGGCGCCACGGCCAATTGCGTGCCGGTGATTTTTGAACCGTCGTTGGCCTGCCAGGTCGCCGGTGGGCCGAAGTAGGTGCCCACGGCCTTGCCGCTGCGGTCATTGAGCACGGCCTTGGGGCCGACGAAGGTCCATTCGGTCTGGCCGGCAGCGTTGGCTTTGTCGCGGCACTCGTAGGTGATTTCGCCGACGCCGGTCGTTTCCATCGCCACCTTGTGCCCGTCGGGCACTTTGATGCTGTCCGGCAAGCCGGTCTGGGCAAAGGCGCTTGGCGCAGCGGCCAGCAGGGCGGTCAGGCAGAACAGTGCTTTAGCGTTCATGGGTGCTTCTCCATTCAAGTAAAACAGCGGGGTGACTGTCAGTACTACCCACGGCGCGCACGATTGGATGCACGGATTAGAAAATAAACTTTTTGGGGCGCACACTGTGCCCCCGCTTTACCCGATGAGAGATTGGCAATGACTGGTGTACACACGTCTGCTCAACAAGGTTTCTCTGCCCAGGCCGTTACCTACGCCCAAGGCCGGCCCGGCTACCCACGCCAACTCACGGGCTGGCTGAACAACGCGCTGCACATTGACGCGCACTCGACGGTCGTCGACCTCGGCGCCGGCACCGGCAAGTTCACCCGTTTGCTCAGCACCCTGGCGCCCACGTTGATTGCCGTGGAGCCGGTGCAGGCAATGGGCGCGCAGCTTAGAACACTGTTGCCGGACGTGCGCTTGGTAAACGGCACGGCCGAATCCATCCCGTTGGAAACCGCCAGCGCCGATGCACTGGTGTGCGCGCAGGCGTTCCACTGGTTTTCCACCGAGGCCGCGCTGGCCGAGATCCACCGCGTACTCAAGCCCGACGGGCGCTTGGGGCTGGTGTGGAACGTGCGCGATGAATCGGTGGATTGGGTCGCCGCGATTACGCAGATCATCACCCCTTACGAGGGCGATACCCCGCGTTTTCACAGCGGGCACTGGCGCGAGGCGTTTACCGGACGCTACTTTTCCGAGCCTGAACTGACCTGCTTTGCCTACACCCACGTTGGCAGCCCGCAAGAAGTGATCATCGACCGCTTCCTCTCGGTCAGCTTCATCGCCGTGCTGAGCGAGGCGGAAAAAGCCACGGTGACCGCGCAATTGCAGGCATTGATCGACACCCATCCCGACCTGAAAGGGCGCGAAACCGTGGCATTCCCTTACCAGACCCAAGCCTACGTGTGCCGGCGACTGGCCTAAAAGGCATAAAGTCAGATCATATTGATATAAGTGGTTATAAGAAAAATCGCTATCCTGCGGCCAGAAATTTATAAGGCCGCGGGTAGCTGTAATGGATGTGGGTAATATTGGTTTTGTAGTCGCGGGCCTGATCGTTGGTTTTATTGTGGGCATGACCGGTGTCGGTGGCGGCTCGTTGATGACCCCGATCCTCTTGTGGTTCGGCATCAACCCGGCCACCGCCGTGGGCACAGACTTGTTGTACGCCGCGATCACCAAGTCGGGCGGCGTGCTGGTGCACAGCAAGAACAACAACATCGACTGGACCATCACCGGCTGGCTGACCCTCGGCAGCGTGCCTGCGGTGCTGCTGACCCTGTGGTTTCTGGCCAGCCTGCACACCGACCCCAGCGCCATGAACGCGGTGATCAAGCAGGCGCTTGGCTTTGTGTTGCTGCTGACGGCCCTGGCGATTCTGTTCAAGAAGCGCTTGTTGGCGTTTGCCCAGCGGCATGCCGGCGATGATTACCACATGCGCCCGCGTAACCTGAACGCGCTGACGGTGGTGACCGGCGCTGTACTCGGCAGCATGGTCGCGCTGACCTCGATTGGCGCGGGTGCGCTTGGCACCGTGGCGTTGTTTATTCTGTACCCGTTTTTGGCCACGCGGCGCTTGGTCGGCACGGAGATCGCGCACGCGGTGCCGTTGACCTTGGTGGCGGGGCTGGGGCACGCCGGCATGGGCAATATGGACTGGCATTTGTTGGGCTTTTTGCTGATAGGGTCGCTGCCGGGGATTTACCTCGGCAGCCATATGACCGGCAAAGTCCCGGACGCTGTGTTGCGGCCGTGTCTGGCGATTATGTTGATGACGATTGGGTATAAATTGGCGTTTTGAGTAGGGCAATGATCGTTCACACCGCGTGGTAACGCCGCTTGGGACGCTCCGCGTCCCTTTGTACGGGCTGCATTCCCACACAGAGCGAGGGAACGAGCAGGCTCAAGCCCGCGTGGCTGGGCCATTGCCGATCTGCCACACAAACGGCGGCTCTGTCCCATTCACCACCCAATCCCCAACAATCCGCGCCTTGTAGATCACCGGGTTGTGCGACGACACCGTACGCGCATTGCGCCAGTGGCGATCCAGCGATTTACCCTGGCGCACATCCGACGCGCCCAGCGCATTAAACAACTCACTGGTCGCACGCTGGATCAATTCCGACACCACCACCTGCGCCGTCGCCGATTCAATCTCCGCCGCCACGTTCGCTGCGCGTTCAGCCACCGCATCCCCGGCAAATCGCGCCAGGTACGCCTGTTGCGCCGGCACCGCGGCTTTTAAGGCACTGGCCTCGGCGGCATACACCAGCGCCGCCACTTCACCGACCACGTGTTGAACTTGAGCGTCCTGGCTGACATGGGCAGCATTGCCATGGCTGTAAATGCGCTTGCGGCTGCGCACTTGATGGGCCACGTCGTTGAGCGCAGCGCGGCCGATACCGGCCAGGGTCGCCAGTAGCACCAGTTGGTAAAAAGCGGTCTGGTATTTAAAACGTGTAGCAAAATCGATAACGTTTTCCGCCTCCACCCGCGCATCGGTAAAACGCGTGGTGCCGCTGCCGGTGGTGCGCTGGCCAAAGCCGTCCCAGTCATCGCTGGTAGCAACGCCAGGCTGGCGCGTGCGGGTGGCGGCAATCACATCACCGCCGGTGTCGCTGCGCTGCGCGTACACGTCGATCCAGTCGGAAAAAATGCTGCCGGTGCTGTAGAACTTCTCACCGTTGAGCTTCCAGTGTTCACCGTCGGGGCTGACCTGGGTGACCACATCGCCGATGGCGACATTGCCGATTTCGGTCCAGGCGCAGCCGACAATATCACCCTCGACAAAACGCTTGAACCAGACCTCACGGCCGGCGCCGGGGGGCGCATTCAGGCGGTCTTCGGCAAACGCGAAGTGCCCGCGCAAGGCCTGTGGCACGTTGGAATCGGCGGCGGCGAGTTCGATCAGCAGCTCGAACAGTTGCGGCAAAGAGGCGCCGCCACCGCCATATTCCACCGGCACGCGCACCGCGCCAAACCCGGCTTGTTTAAGCCATTGGATCGGTTCATGGGGCAGGGCGCGGGTGTGCTCGCGCGTTAGCGCGCCGTCGGCGATGCGTTGGAATATCGGCCGGAAGCGCGCGGCCAACGTGGGGTAGTCGACGCCAGTGGACAGCGGGTTGATGACGTGTTGCTCGGTCATGGGGACGGCTCCTTGGCAGTGATCAAGTCTGAGGGCGATTGCACAGTCCGTGCCGTGCTGCAAACGCCCGTGTTTGCGTGGTGCAGGTGCGCTGCGCTGTTGCGCCAGCAACAGTGAACCGACAAATCGACGCGATCCGTGACATCAGCCACTCAGCGACCCAGCGCCGCGTTTTGTGCCACGGCCCCCATAGCCGGGGCCTCTGCCGCGGCCTGGCACGCTTGCTGCTCAAGCGCTTGTTACATCCCTTTGTGCGAGGTAATGCCCGATGAGTCAGCAAGCCGTGAAATTTGCCTACTGGGTGCCCAACGTCAGCGGTGGGTTGGTGGTGAGCAAGATCGAACAACGCACCCATTGGGGTATCGACTACAACCGCAAACTGGCGCAGTTGGCCGAAGCGGCGGGCTTTGAATATGGCCTCACGCAAATTCGTTTCACCGCCGGTTACGGCGCCGAAAACCAGCACGAATCCGTGGCGTTCAGCCATGCGTTGCTGGCGGCGACCACCACGCTCAAAGTCATCGCAGCGATCCTGCCCGGCCCGTGGCAACCGGCGCTGGCGGCCAAGCAACTGGCGACCATCGACCAGCTCACCAACGGCCGCATCGCGGTAAATATCGTCAGCGGCTGGTTCAAGGGCGAGTTCCAGGCGATCGGCGAACCCTGGCTGGAACACGACGAGCGTTATCGCCGTTCCGAGGAGTTTATCCGCGCCCTGAAAGGTGTCTGGAGCCAGGACGACTTCACCTTCAAGGGCGATTTCTACCGTTTCAACAATTACACCCTCAGGCCCAAGCCGCTGGGCCAGCCGGAAGTGTTCCAGGGCGGCAGTTCGCGGGCGGCGCGCGACATGGCGGCGCGCGTGTCGGACTGGTACTTCACCAACGGCAACACGCCTGAAGGCATCAAGGCTCAGGTGGATGACATTCGCGCCAAGGCGGCGGCGAACAACCATTCGGTCAAAGTCGGCGTCAACGCGTTTATCATCGCCCGCGACACCGAGGCAGAAGCGCGTGCCGTGCTCGCAGACATCATCGACAAGGCCGACCCGGAGGCCGTGAATGCCTTCGGCGATGCTGCCAAACAGGCCGGTAAGGCCTCACCTGAAGGCGAGGGCAATTGGGCCAAATCCAGCTTTGAAGACCTGGTGCAGTACAACGACGGCTTCAAGACCAACCTGATCGGCACCCCGCAGCAGATAGCCGAGCGCATCGTCGCGCTCAAGGCGGTGGGCGTGGACCTGGTGCTGGCCGGCTTCCTGCACTTTCAGGAAGAAGTCGAGTACTTCGGCACGCGCGTATTGCCGCTGGTGCGCGAGCTGGAAGCCAAGGCCGCGATCAAGCAGGTGGCCTAAGCATCATCGGTTAAACACCAGCACCGCCGCGCGCAATTTATTACTGCCGAAACGGCACATCCGCTCGAACTGCGCATGGCTGACCGGCAGGTGCTGGCAGTCGAGCGGCTGGCGCTGCTGGCTGTGGTCCACATCGGGGTCGTGCAGGTAAACAAAGTCGTCGTCGCAATCGGTGACCATCACCCAGTGCGGCGACTTGGAGCGGGTGAGGCGATAGCTGCTGATCAACACCAGCGGCTGCGCGCCCTCGCGCAGCAACTGCGGCAGGTCCAGTGCGCCGCCCACGGCTTGCTCGACATCGCTGCCGGCCAACTCCTCTTCGAAGGCCTCATGGACTAAACGCATCACGTCCTTTTTGTGCTGGTCGCGCACGCCATTTAGAAACAGCGGCCCGCGCACATTCACCTGCATGCGCACCCGAAAACCCCGGCGCCACGCCGCCAGCGCCAAGCCTTGCGGGCTGCAACCGCCGTGGCCTGCGGTCATGAACACGGTGGTCGCCTCGCGCCAGATTTGCAGCTCTTCGCGGCGCCCGGCCACGCGCGCAGGCACCAGCGCGCCCATCGCCATCAGCAGGCAGGCGGCGCCGCAGGTAAAATCGGTGGTCTGCGGGTAATACGGCACGCTGTGCGGGCGCGCGACCTGGTGCTGCAGAATGCGTTTTTCCAGGCGCAGGGCCGGGGCGTGGTCTTCGTAGTAATCGTTGATCAGGTCGAAACGCCGGTAACCATTGCGCTCATACAAGGCGAGTGCGCCGGGGTTGTCGGTGCGCACCTCCAGGCGCAGGTAGGCGCAGTCATGCGCCACGGCGCAGGCCTCAATGCGCGCCAGCAACTGTTTGCCCAGGCCCATGCCCCGCGCGTGCTCGGCAATCGCAATCGAATACAGGCGCGCCAGCGAGGTGCCGCGATGGAACAGCACCAAGGCGTAACCGAGTAAATCGCCGTCATTGTCGGCGACCCACAACTGCCCGTTGGCGCGGCTGATCATCCACTGAAAACTGCGCGGCGAGAGCCGGTCGGTGGTGAAACAGTGCTGTTCCAGTGCCACCAATTCAGGCACATCAGCGGGGGTCGCAACGCGAAAGGAAAGAGCCATATGACCGCCGTAAAAGTTGCGTAACGAAACGGGACTTCTCTAAAAGATCGTGCTTAATAGAAAAGGTCGAGTTCTCTAAAGCGGATCAAATATTATGTCGGCGGTACACAGGCATTGGCGTGAAGTATCCGAGCAATCGGTCGCGGCGACAATAACGTCGCAGCGTTATTTTTCGGCCCAACCGCGAGGTTCCAGCCAAGTCGTGATTATTGTCGAACGCAAGGAAGACTGGGCGTCGTACTTTCCCAGCGAAGACATCGTCAGCGCCCAGGAGTACCTCGAGCAAACGCCCGAGAGCGAGGCGGGCAAGCGTGTGCAGGTGATCAACCTGTGCCGCGGCTACAAGTACCTGGGGCACGGTTATTACTGTTCGTTGTTGGCTGAGGCGCGCGGGCACAAGGTGATTCCGTCGGTGCGCACATCAGTGAGCTGACCAAAAAGTCGCTGTATGGCCTGGCGTTGGATGACCTGGATAAAACCCTTGATAAAGCCTTGAACCATCACCTTTACAGCAATACCGAAGGCTTCACGCTGACGCTTTACTTTGGTCGAACCACTATAGAGCCGTTGCAGGAGTTGGCCCGCCAGTTGTTCGAAACCTTTCCCTGTCCGATTTTGTTAGTTGAGTTTCGCAAACACAATGGTTGGCACATTGAAGGGGTCAAGTCTGGCGTATTGCACAAGTTACGCGATGACCAGGAAGACCACTTCGCCCACGCACTGGACAACTTCAGCCGCAAGATCTGGCGCCAACCCCGCTCACGCCGACTGGCGCGTTATGACCTGGCGATTTTGCACGATCCTCAAGAGCAACTGCCGCCGTCGAATGCCCGTGCGCTGGAAAATTTCATCCGTGTCGGCAAGGGGCTGGGCATTGATGTGGAACTGATCGAGCGCAAGGATTACTCGCGCCTCGCCGAATACGACGCCTTGCTGATCCGCGAGACCACCAGCGTCGACAACCACACCTACCGTTTCGCCAAAAAAGCCGAAAGCGAAGGCCTGGTGGTGATGGACGACCCGGCGTCGATCCTGCGCTGCACCAACAAGGTCTACCTCACCGACTTGCTCAACAGTCACCAATTGGGCATGCCCGCCACCGAAATTCTGTACAAGGATCGGCCGCAAGATTTTGAGCGGGTCGGCGAGCGACTGGGTTTTCCGCTGGTATTGAAAATCCCCGACGGGTGTTTCTCCCGGGGCGTGATCAAGGTCGAAAGCCAGGAGGCATTGCTCAAGGCCACCGCCGAGTTGTTTGAACATTCGGTACTGCTGCTGGCTCAGGAATTTTTCTACACCGAATACGACTGGCGCATCGGCGTACTCAATCGCAAGCCAATCTTTGCCTGCCAGTACTTCATGTCCAAGGGCCATTGGCAGATCTACAACCACAAGGCCATTGGCCAGGACGTCAACGGCGAATGCCGCACCCTGGCGGTCCACGAGGCCCCCAAGGCGGTGGTGGAGCTGGCGGTAAAAACCGCCAACCTGATCGGAGACGGCCTCTACGGTGTCGACCTCAAGCAATCCGGC
Organism: Pseudomonas kitaguniensis; assembly: GCF_009296165.1. Classification (GTDB taxonomy): domain Bacteria; phylum Pseudomonadota; class Gammaproteobacteria; order Pseudomonadales; family Pseudomonadaceae; genus Aquipseudomonas; species Aquipseudomonas kitaguniensis. The sequence goes on from NZ_VUAZ01000050.1 coordinate 29,032, forward strand.
GACAAGGTGGTGGTGATTGAGGTCAACGACAACCCCAACATGGACGCCGGTATCGAAGATGCCTACTTGCAGGACGACTTGTACGCCCTGGTGCTGGAAGAGTTTGTGCGGCGGCTGGAGTTGAAGCGCCAGGGCCAGGGTTGGTGAGCTTTCTGGGTGTAGCGCTGTCGCGCAGCAGACTGGCTCGGGGTGTTCTTCAGGTTGGGTGTATATCCGTTATTTGGGTTATGGCTTATATCGGTTTCGCTCTTACAGCGAGTCACTTTTGAAAGGACCGGAAGCCGGCCCAGCCAAAACTAACCATGCATACCCAGCAGATCTGCTTTTTTTGCTTTCTGTGGGAGGGGGCTTGCTCCCGATAGCAGTTTTACAGTTGATACATGAGTTGACTGACCCACCGCCATCGGGAGCAAGCCCCCTCCCACAGTTTGAATGCATTCTGCTTGGGAGATTGGGTCGGCTTTCAGGCCGCCTGCTTTTGATTGTGATCTTGATCTGAGAAGCGCCCCGTTGTAAGAGCGGAACCGATATAAGCCATAACCTCAATAACGGATATGCACTCAAAGCCAAAGCCACAAACCTGGGTAAATTTCAACAGCAAAAACAATAGGTTATTTGTAGTGTGATAGGAGGGAGCAAGCCCCCTCCACAGTTTTATTGCATTTAGTCAGTTAGCCGTATGTCATCAGCTGGCATTACCGCCCGCCGCAGCGGTGTTAACGCTCAAGGCACGCTCGATCACCAAGCGCTCCAGCGCAATCGCCG
>NZ_VUAZ01000051.1 GCF_009296165.1 Pseudomonas kitaguniensis
CGATTGGAATGTTATCCAGAGCGTTGCTCTGAAAAGCGCTTTGTGGGAGTGGGCGTGTATCAGCTACGTATTTGTCGCCTGACACAGCGCCATCGCGAGCAAGCCCGCTCCACAGTTTTGACCGAGTTCGGCTTGTGATCTGGAAGCGCCCCGTTAAACCGCGATGGTCAAACGCATATGACGGAGCGGACGGCCTGAAAGCCGCCCCAACCTCACAAGCAGAACGCTGTCAAAACTGTGGGAGCGGGCTTGCTCGCGATGGCGGTGTATCTGATAAATAGTTCTCAACTGACACACCCAGCGCTCCCACCTTCGAGTGTGCCGCCTGAATAGATCAATTGTGTCCCTGGCATGACAAAATGAACGCCTCTCAGGTTTACTACGCCTGGAGTCAATGCGCCACCGACCTTGCACGTCGGCTCACCAAGGTCATGCAATGGATAAATACACCCCGCACACCTGGCAGCCCCACGAGCGACCGAGCTTGCCGGGTTCGCCGTCGACGCCGTTGCACAGCAACCCAAAGCGCTGGGCGTTCGCGCTGGTGGGCATGCTGGTAGCAATAACCGGTGGGCTCGGCAACGCGCTGGTGATCGCCAACCTGCAATACCTGCAAGGCGCACTCGGCGCGACCACCGCCGAAATGGCCTGGCTGCCCGCCGCCTACGTGATGACCAACGTGTGCATGAACCTGCTGCTGGTCAAGTTTCGCCAGCAATTCGGATTGCGTGCATTTACCGAAGTGTTCCTGGTGCTGTATGCGCTGGTGACCTTCGGCCACTTGTTCGTCAACGACCTGAGTTCGGCCATCGCGGTGCGCGCGGCCCACGGCATGGTGGGCGCGGCGCTGAGTTCGCTGGGGTTGTACTACATGATCCAGGCGTTCCCGGCCAAGTGGCGCATGAAAGCCCTGGTACTCGGGCTGGGCACCGCGCAGTTGGCGCTGCCGCTGGCGCGATTGTTTTCTGAAGATTTGCTGCAAATCGCCGAATGGCGCGGGCTGTACCTGTTTGAGCTGGGCCTCGCGCTGATTTGCCTGGGCTGCGTGTTCCTGCTCAAGTTGCCGCCGGGTGATCGCTTCAAGACCTTTGAAAAGCTCGACTTCCTGACCTTCGGCATTCTCGCCACGGGCGTGGCCTTGCTCTGCGCGGTGCTGTCGCTGGGGCGTATCGACTGGTGGCTGGAAGCCCCGTGGATCGGCGTCGCCTCGGCCTGTTCGCTGGTGCTGATCATGGCCGGCCTGGCCATCGAGCATAACCGCACGAACCCGTTGCTGATGACGCGTTGGCTGGGCAGCGGGGTGATGATTCGCCTGGCGTTGGCGGTGGTGCTGATTCGCATGGTGCTGTCCGAGCAATCCACCGGCGCCGTGGGTTTCATGCAGATGTTGAACATGAGCTACGAGCAGATGCACACGCTGTACGTGGTGATGTTGGCCGGGGCGATTGCCGGGCTGGTGGTCAGTGCGCTGACGATCAACCCGGCGCACCTGCTTATGCCACTGATTATCTCGCTGGCGCTGATGGCCACCGGCTCGGTGATGGACAGTTTTTCGAGCAACCTGACCCGCCCGCAGAACCTCTACATCAGCCAATTCCTGCTAGGCTTTGGCGGCACCTTTTTTCTAGGGCCGACCATGGTGCTGGGCACCCGCAACGTGCTGACCAACCCGCGCAACCTGGTGAGTTTTTCGGTGATGTTCGGTATTTGCCAGAACCTCGGCGGCCTGATTGGCGCGGCGTTGTTGGGCACCTTTCAGATCGTGCGCGAGAAGTACCATTCCAGCATGATCGTTGAGCACCTGACACTGCTTGACCCGCGTGTGGCTGCGCGTGTGCAAAGTGGCGGCGCGGCCTATGGCGGGGTGATCGCCGACCCCGAATTGCGCAACTTGATGGGCATTCGCAGCCTGGCCACGGCGGCCACGCGTGAGGCGAATGTGATGGCCTATAACGATGTGTTCATGTTGATCGCGATCATCGCAGTACTCACCATGACCTGGATCTTTATCCGCAGCCTGTGGCTGATGAGCACCACCAAAGCAGCAGCCCCTCCCGTTCAACCCAGCGGCGTTTCTACATGACCGAAACAACCTCCACCACCACGACCACCAACGCCATCGCTTCGACCCCGGAAGGCACCGCGCCGCCGGGCGCTACCGTGACCGAACCGCGCTCGCTGCGGGTGCGTGTTATCTCGTCGTTAGGCTTTGCCGCGATCGCCATCGTGGGGGTGCTGATCGTGCTGTATGCCTGGCAATTGCCGCCGTTCAGCAGCGCCGTGGAAACCACCGAAAACGCGCTGGTGCGCGGCCAGGTGACGATTATCGGCCCACAACTGAGCGGCTACGTGTTTGAAGTGCCGGTGCAGGACTTTCAGTTCGTCAAGGCCGGCGACCTGCTGGTGCGCCTGGATGACCGCATCTACAAACAGCGCCTTGATCAAGCGCTGGCGCAGCGCGCGGTGCAGAAGGCCGCATTGGCGAATGCGGTGCAGCAACGCAACAGCGCCGAAGCGACGATCAAATTACGCCAGGCCGCGCTGGTCGACAGCCAGGCCCAGGCGCGCAAAAGTACCGCCGACTTGCGCCGCAACGAAGAACTGATCAGTGACGGCTCGGTGTCCAAACGCGAACTCGACGTGACGCGCGCCGCGAATGCGCAGACCGTCGCAGCGGTCGCACAGGCCCAGGCCAACCTCGAAATCGCCCGCCAGGACCTGCAAAGCGTAATCGTCAATCGCGGTTCACTGGAAGCCGCCGTCGCCAGTGCCGATGCGGCCGTGGAGCTGGCGCGCATCGATTTGTCGAACACCCGCATCACCGCGCCGCGTGACGGCCAGTTGGGGCAGATTGGTGTGCGCCTCGGCGCCTACGTTAATTCCGGCGCGCAACTGATGGCGCTGGTACCGCCGCAGTTGTGGGTGATCGCCAACATGAAAGAAACCCAGATGGACAACGTGCAGGTCGGCCAGCCGGTCACCTTCACGGTGGATGCGCTGAACCACCGCAAGTTTCACGGCACGGTGCAGCATATTTCCCCGGCGACCGGTTCCGAGTTCAGCCTGTTGCAGGCCGACAACGCGACCGGCAACTTTGTGAAAATCGCCCAGCGCGTGCCGGTACGGATCAGCGTCGACCCGAATCAGGCCGAGAGTGAGCGCCTGCGCCCGGGGTTATCGGTGGTGGTGAGTATCGACACGGCGGGGCGCTTGAAAAACAGCCCGCCGTGACACTTACACCGTTGGCATGTATTTGAGGTTGAAATTCAGGTGGGTTGATTGGCCGTGTTCCAGCAGTTTTAGCCCCGGCTTGCCCGGCAGGTGATGGGCGTTCACCGGATGACTCACCGGCTCGACACAAAAAAACGCCAGCCCCGGCGGGCAGTACAGCAGAAAGTAATCGGCGCCGCTGGCCTGGCATTCCAGCGTATACCCAAGCTCTGGCTGCTCGATCACACAGCGGCCATCCCACTCGCAAAAGGCATTGTCGACCAGGCCCTCCGGCAGGGTTTTGAGCTGCGCAAAGTCCCACTCATCAGGCACTGGCGCCAGCCCGGTAGGCAGCTTCGACGCTTCGCTCAGCCACACCTGCGCGCTTGGCGTGTAAACGCGTGCCTGGCCTGCGCGGCAAATACGGGTGCAGCCCCACGCCATGCCACGCGGCTTTTTCGGCCAGGTGAGTCACCTGCACGCTGATGCTCAGTTCACCGTTGCGCAACCGAAAACGCTGTTCGGCGCGGTAGGCAAACGGCGCGTCGCACAGCACTTGCAGCACCACCTCATCCGCCGTTTGGCTGACCACCTGCCACGGCTGTTGCCAGGCCGAACCGTGAATCGGCAGTGGATCGGTGAGGCTGTTCGGCGCCAACGCCAGCCAGCCGTCGGGGTTGTCGAAACCGCCGTGGGCGATGCGGTTGGACCACGGCGCCAAGGGATAACAGCCCAGCTTGCCTGGCAGCCCGGTGTTCACAGCCTGCTCATCGCTATGGCGCAGCAGGGGTTGCCCGCTGGCGTGCACCGTCCAGTTAACGATGCTGCCACCCACGGCGGGGGCCAGGGTGAGGTGAGTGAGTTGATCATTGAGTTCGACGAAGTGTGCAGGCATGGGGGTGTCCCGGCGTATGAATTAGAACCAACACGGCAGATAAATAAGGTGGGAGGCAGCAAGCCCCCTCCCACAGTTGATCAAATGGTTTACAGCACCAGGCCTGGCAACCACAGCGACAGCGCCGGGATGTAGGTCACGGCCATCAATACCAGGAACAGCACGCCATAAAATGGCAGCAGCGCTTTCACGGTTTTCTCGATACTGACCTTGCCCACCGCCGCCCCGACAAACAACACCGCGCCCACCGGCGGGGTGATCAGGCCGATACCGAGGTTCACCAGCATGATCATGCCGAAGTGCACCGGGTCGACGCCGATGCCGAGAATCACCGGCAGCAGAATCGGCGTCAGAATCAATATCAGCGGGGCCATGTCCATCACCGTGCCGAGTAGCAGCAGCATGGCGTTGATGCACATCAGGATCACGTAACGGTTGTCTGACAGGGTCAGGAACATCGTGGTGATCTTCGACGGAATCTGCATCAGCGTCATGATGTAGCCGAAGCTTGCGGCGAACGCGATCAATATCATCACGATCGAAATGGTCCGCACCGTGCGGTGCATCAGCTTGGGCAGCTCGCTCCATTTGTAGTCGCGGTAGATGAACATGGTCACGAAGAACGCCCACAACACGGCAATCGCGGCGGACTCGGTGGCGGTGAAAATACCCGACAGGATGCCGCCGAGGATGATCACCATCGCCATCAAGCCCCACAACGCGTCAGCGCAAATTTTCAGCGCCTGCTTCAGCGGGATCACTTCGCCCTTGGGGTAGTCGCGTTTTTTCGCGAAGATCAGGCACAGCACCATCAGGCACGCGCTCATCAACAGGCCCGGCACGATACCGGCCATGAACAGCGAGGCGATGGAGACCGTGCCGCCGGCCGCCAGCGAGTAGAGCACCGAGTTATGGCTGGGCGGCGTCAGCAGCGCCTGCACCGAGCCGCTGATGGTCACCGCCGTGGCGAACTCGCGCGGGTAGCCGCGCCGTTCCATTTCGGGGATCAACACCGAGCCGACCGAGGCGGTGTCGGCCACCGAAGAACCGGAAATCGCACCGAAAAACGTCGAGGCCATGATGTTGACCAACGACAAACCGCCGCGCACGAAGCCCACCAGCACGCCGGCAAAGGCCACCAAGCGGCGCGACATGCCGCCCTCGGCCATGATCGCCCCGGCGAGCACGAAGAACGGAATCGCCATCAGTGAAAACTTGTTCACGCCGCCAGCCACTTGAATCATCAAGGCCTGGAACGGAATATCGATCCACCACGCGCCAATCAGTGCGGAAAGCCCCAAGGCGTAAGCCACCGGCATGCCGATCAGGATCAACGCGATAAAACTGCCCAACAGAATCAATGCGTCCATATCAGGCAGCCCCTTCGCTTTCTTCAACCAGGTCCAAGCGCACCACGCGCCGTTGGCTCTGGTCACCGAGCAGGAGTTTTTCCAGCACGAACACCAGCGTCAGCAGCCCGCCAATCGGGATCGGCATGTACGTCATGCCCACGCGCAGGGTGGGGATGGCGCTCATGAACTGGTTCCAGGTGGACACGCACAGCTTGCTGCCCCAAATCGTCATAAACAGGCAGATGGTCGCCATCAACAGTTGCGAAAAAATGCCGACGAGGCGGCGTTGTTGCGGGGGCAGGCGGTCGGTGATCATCGCCACCGACATATGCGCCCCGGCGCGGTAGCTGGCGGCGGCGCCGATAAAGGTAAACACCAGCATCAGCAGGATGGCGGTAGGCTCGGGCCAACTGGAGCCGGTGCCGAGGATGTAGCGGGCGAAAATGCCCCAGGGAATGATCAGCGCGACCCCCAGAACCGAGAGGCCGGCGACCCAGATGCAGGTCATGTAAATGCGGTCGTTGATGCGCAACACTAAATTCTTCATGGCGTTCACCGTAACCGGGCGCGGCTGGCTACACAGCAGCCAAGCGCGCCGGGCCTGTGCAAGGGCAGGGGAGGTTATTGAACCGCGTCGATGCGCTTGATGGTGTCGGCGTACGCCGCACCGTATTTGGCGCGAACCGCTGCGGTGGCGTCATAGAAGGGTTTTTTGTCGACCGTAATGAACTCGACACCGGCGGCCTTGAGCTTGGTTTCGCTGCTGGCGGACTTGGCGTCCCACAGCACGCGCTCATCGGCTTGGGCGACCTTGGCGGCCTTTTTGACCATGCCCTGTTGCGCAGGCGTGAGCTTGTTCCAGGTGATTTTCGACATCACGATGGGCTCAGGCAATATCAAGTGTTCGGTGAGCGTGTAGAACTTGGCGTTCTGGTAGTGGTTGTGTTCAAGCAGGGTTGGCGGGTTGTTTTCGGCGCCGTCGATCACGCCGGTCTGCAAGGCGCTGAAAATCTCGCCGGTGTCCATGGCGATGCCGTTGGCGCCCATCGCATTAAACGCGTCGATGAACAGCGGGTTGCCTTGCACGCGGATCTTCATGCCTTTGAGGTCTTCGATCTTGCGCACCGGTTTTTTCGTGTAGAGGTTGCGCGTGCCGCCGTCCATCCAGGCCAGGGCCACCAGGCCGAACTCGGAGTCGGTGATCTTGGCGAGCATTTCATCGCCGATTTCGCCGTCGATCACCTTGCGCATGTGCGCCTGGTCGCGGAACACGAACGGCAGGTTGAACACGTTCACGTCCGGCACCACCGGCCCGACGATGCCGAGGCTGACCCGCGCCATCTGGATCGCGCCGACCTGGGCTTGTTCGACCACTTCTTTCTCGGAGCCCAACACGCCGCCGGGGAAGAACTTGAAGGTCAGTTCGCCATTGCTCTCTTTGGTCAGCGCGGCGCCCATGTTCTTCTCGGCGACCACCGTTGGGTAACCGTCGGGGTGGATGTCGGCAAATTTTATCTCCAGCGCGTGGGCGGCGCTGGCACACAGGAGGGTGAGAGGGAGTGCAGCGGCCAGCAAGGTGCGTTTGAAATCCATGGGGTAGCTCTCCAGTCTTGTTATTGTTTTTTTCAAGGCGCAGCGGTGCAGCTAGAGGATAAAACTTGGTTCGGGCAGCCCGGTTACGCCAGGGTTGAGGGCGAACACGCCGCCGGCCAGCGACTGGGCGCTCTGGTCATCACGAATCGAGGTGACGAACAAGGTGTCCAGCCGGCTGCCGCCAAACGCGCACATGGTGGGTTTTTTTACCGGTACGGTGAGGGAACGGTCCAAGCGGCCGTCGGGGGTAAAACGGTGCACCAGCCCGGCGTCGTTGGCGCAGATCCAGTAGCAGCCTTCGGCGTCCACCGCGGCACCGTCGGGGCGACCGAGGAACTGATGCATGTCCACAAACACGCGGCGATTGGACGGCGTGCCGGTGTCGATGTCGTAGTCAAAGGCCCAGATCTGCTGCACCAACGGGTGCGAATCCGAGGCATACATGGTGCGGCCATCCGGGCTGAACGCGAGGCCGTTGAGGGTGATAAACCCGTCTAATTGAGCGTGCGGCGCCGAGCCTGTCGCGTAGCGGTAGAGGATGCCCTCGGCCGCATTCGCCGCCATGTTCAGCACCATGCTGCCGGCCCAAAACCGGCCCTGGCGATCACACCGGCCGTCGTTCAAGCGCATGTCTGCGCGCGGGTGCGCCACACTTGCCAGGGGCGTGGTGTCGAGGCTGCCGTCGTTGTGCGGGGTGAGTTGGAAGAACCCGCTTTCCATCCCCGCAACCCAGTTGCCCGCGGTGGTGCGGGCAATGCATGCGAGCATCTGCGGCGCGGTCCAGGCGGCGACGTGGCCGCTGGCGGCGCTCCAGCGTTGCAAGCCGCCGTTGGGAATATCCACCCAGTACAGCGCGTTTTCCTCTGGCACCCACACCGGGCATTCGCCTACGGCATTCCGGGCGTCGACGATCAATTCAGCATTCATGGCAACTCATTCCGTTGGGTTGATGGGGGTTCAGTCACCAAACGGCCCGGCGGCGCAGAACGCGCCGCCTTGATAGACCTTGGCCGGGTCATCGGCGGCAACCGGTGGCTGGCTTTCGACGTTGGCGCGGAACACTTCGGAGCTGTCTTTGGGGGCAAAACCCAAGTGCGCGGCGTAGCGGTTGTCCCACCAGGTATCGAGGTTATCCGACACGCCGTAGACCACGGTGTGGCCGACATTCGGCGTGTACAGCGCGCGCTCGAGCAACTGGGTCAAGTCATCAAAACTCAGCCAAGTGTGCATCATCCGGCGGTTTTGCGGTTCAGGGAACGAGGAACCAATACGGATGCTCACGGTTTCGATGCCGTAGCGGTCGAAGTAAAAACTCGCCATGTCTTCGCCGTACGACTTGGACAGGCCGTAGTAGCTGTCCGGGCGGCGCGGCGAGTGGGCGTCGATGGTTTCGCCCTGTTTGTAGAAGCCGATCACGTGGTTGGAGCTGGCGAAGATCACACGCTTCACGCCATGCCGGCGCGCGGCTTCGTAAAGATGGAAAACCCCGCAGATGTTCGCGCCAAGGACCTCTTCGAAAGAGCGTTCTACCGAGACGCCACCAAAGTGCAGGATGGCATCGACGCCTTCCACCAAATGGTGCACGGCGTGTTTATCGGCAAGATCGCAGGTCTGTACTTCTTCGGACTCGCTGGCGGCGGGGGCCATGCTGGCGATGTCCGACAGGCGCAGCACCTGCGCGTAAGGGCGCAGGCGTTCGCGCAAGACTTTGCCCAAACCGCCTGCGGCACCGGTGAGCAGCAGGCGGTTGAATGGAACGGGCGTAGTGGTGGTCGTGGTCATGAGGGTTCCATTGTTGTTGTAAGTTGTCGTATGACTATGCCGAAGTATTGGTAGGAATTCGCGACGTTGTCAACGCTCTTGCAGGCGGTGGAACGCCAAATGCGAGAGGCGGCTTGCTGTCGATGGCGGTGTATTATTAATACATTTTGTGACTGACATTACCGCCATCGGGAGCAAGCCCCCTCCCACAGGGAATTTCCCTTGGCGAGGAGGCCGACTGTTTACAGCAGCGAGATCGGGTAGCTGACGAAAATCCGGTTTTCGTCAAATTCATTGGTGCTGAAATCCCGACGCATGGTCGAGTTGCGCCACCGCACGTTCAGGTTTTTCAGCGCGCCACTTTGCACGGTGTAGGCCAGCTCGGATTCGCGGCCCCATTCCTTGCCATCGGTGATCGCCCCGGTGTGCACGTTATCGCCGCTGATGTAACGGTTCATCATAGTCAGCCCCGGCACACCCAGCACCACGAAGTTGAAGTCATGGCGCACTTGCCAGGATTTTTCCTTGGCGTTGTCGTAGCTGGCGTTGTAGCTGTCGTTGGCCAGGGTGCCGCCGCTGGTGCCGTTGATGCGCATCCACGCGCTGTCGCCGGTCAGTTTTTGCAGGCCCACGTAGAAGGTGTGGCCCTGGTACTTGGCCGACAGCAGGGCGAACGCGGTTTTGTTGTCGAGTTCGCCGGCCAAGGCGCTACCGTTTTCCTTGCCGTTGAAGAAGCCCAGGTTGGCGCCCAGGGTCCAGTCGCCGACCGGTTGGCTGTGAGTCAGGTTGAAATACTGTTGTTGGTAAATATCGCTCAGCTCGGCGTACCACACGCCGACTTGGGTGCGCTTGTCGTTGAAGCTGTATTCGCCGCCGCCGAAGTTGAAGCGGTCGGAGGTGAACCCCGCTTTGCCGTTCATGAACATGTCTTCCATGCTCGCGTCGTTGCGCGGGCTGTTACCGCGAAACTGCCCGCCGTAGAGGGTCAGCCCGGCGATTTCATTCGACGTGACCTGGCCGCCACGGAAGGTTTGCGGCAGCGAACGGCCGTCGTCGGAGCGCAGGATCGGCAGCACCGGCATCCATTCGCCGACCTTCAGTTCGGTCTTCGACAGTTTGGTTTTCAGCGCTACACCCAGGCGCCCGAAGTTGTCGGCCGGGCGACCGTCGCTGTGGATGGGCAGTAATTGCGTGCCGCCGGTGCCTTTGCCGCCATCGAGTTTTTGCGAATACAGGCCCAGCACGTCAATCCCGAAACCCACGGCGCCTTGGGTGTAGCCGGACTTGGCGTCGAGAATGAAGTTCTGCGTCCACTCTTCGGCCTTGCCCTGCGCGTTGCCAGGGTTGGTGAAGTTACGGTTGAAGTAGGCGTTACGCAGGTTAAGCGAGGCTTTGGCATCGTCGATGAAGCCTTCGGCGCAGGCGGCGTGGGGCAGGGTGAACGCCAGGCTGGCGAGGCCGATGAGGCCGAGACGCGCAGAGGAATTGCGGGCGAATTGACTCACAGTGAAGCTCCCTATTTTTTTGTTTTTATTATTTGTTATACGTCGTCGTACAACATGGGAGCGGATATTTGCTGTGTTTTTGCGGTGTGTCAATCAGAAGTTATACGATGACCTCCCCGATTTTGTGGGAGCG
>NZ_VUAZ01000052.1 GCF_009296165.1 Pseudomonas kitaguniensis
CGACGCGTATAGCTGTTTTTGAATATCGAAGCACCGAGTGCGTTCTTCGGTAAGGCTGTGCCCATTTTTTGCAGTCGAGGGCGTAGGCATCCGGGTTTTTAAGGCGCTCTTTACTACTGGCTCTTTTCAGCGCATCGATCAGGCGGGTCAGTGCCCAGTTGATCCTGTTCTCGCCGCCTGTCGACATCGTCAACCCTTGACTGTCAGGTTTGAACTCGCCTATTTCTTTGAACTCGGTGCCAACCCCCTGCATGTAGTAAGCATAAAAACCTTCTTGCTCAGCGGCCTTGCTGTCATTCCTACCCACACTGGCGTGGTACAAGCGAGCCACATTGGTCGTAGTTGAAGGCAATGCCATAGCGTCTGACGGTTCATGGTTGTTGGTGCCGTCAAAGCAAAGCGTGATCGTCACGATCTTCATGCATGGCGGGCCCGGGTAAACCAGCCCAGCCGCACGGTGTGCGTCCATCGATTGTTGTTCAAAAGGGTCGTAGGCCGTCCGTTGCGTCCGATAATTACGCAGTACATCCCCTCGTGTTTGCGGCAGCAGCCCACCCATTTCGAAATCGGGAGTTGGGCTGAGAAATTCCGCAGCAGGCTTTTTGAGTTGTGGGGTCATGGCTTCGGACATGTGACTGGCTCCAGCATTTTTTGAGGGAAGTTAAACGGATAGCCGGGTTGGCCCGGAAGCACGGCTACTGCTGAAACCGCGACCTGATTACACGGCAGAAAATGCACGTCTATTGCGCCCAACTCGTCATAGGGCGCGACGACTACAACCGCACGATGGCGCGTGTATTTGGCCGCATGCAGTTTGTAAGCAGCCCGGTAGCCATCTGTCCCAAGCGGAGGCCAATTGGCTGAAGCATGCGGATTCGGGTCTTTCTCCCACTCAACCACGACGGTCAAACCGGGATACCACTTCACCGGAAGCGGCGCGCAGCAGTTCTGCTTTCCACCGCCACCATAAGGGCCGACATTCGGCCCGCCATTACCATTTACCGAGAACCGGTTAATCGCTGCCGAGGTATGGCTATAACCCTCAATGGGCGTGCCTAATCGTTCAGGCTGGGGCTGCGCACAGCCCAGCAGCGACATACCGCCCATTAACAGCACAAGGAATAAACGGCTCATAAAAGGGTTTCAGGACGCGTCAACGCCAGTGGAGGTTTGCGCAGTGCGCTTGCGATAACATCCTTGTGATGCCGCTTGTCCTGGTCAAACCAGTGCCACTGGATCACCGGGACTTTAAAAAGCCCTCGCTGGCGGCAATCAAGTAACAACGTGAAGTGCGCAGCATTGGCCGGTGCGAACATACGCTTATCCTTTAAAACGCGATGCTCAAGCCACAGCCTGCGCAAGCTCAAATTTCAGAGCACGCTAACAAGACGGAAAAAGATTTGATGTAGGAAGCCTCCCAAGTTCGTGTGGTATCCGTTTGATACGGCGAATACGCAATGCTTGAGAGGGCTGTGAGAATCGCGCCGAGTGCATTCGGCGCATCGGTATTTCGTAATGCGCTGCCGCTTAAACCGGTTGCCTCACCTCACGACGCACCCATTTCACCTCACCCTGCAACTCCAGCACCTGCTGATGAAAACCCTCCAGCGAGACAGTGTGCCCAACGCTGATCAGGATCGTTTCCGGAAGCATTTCCTTGAGCAACTGGTAACACCGCGCTTCGTTGGCGGCGTCCATTGCCGAGGTGCTTTCGTCGAGGAACAGCACCGCAGGGCGGGCCAGGAGCGCGCGCACGAAGGCGCAGCGCTGTTGTTCGCCGATGCTCAGGGTTTGTGCCCAGTCGCGCTCTTGGGCGAGTTGCGGGCACAGGTGTTCGAGGCCGACTTGCTGCATCAGCTGCTGCAACAGGGCGTCCTCTGTGGCAGGCGCGGGGTTCGGGTACCAGAGCGTTTCGCGCAGGCTGCCGAGGGGCAGGTAGGTTTTTTGCGAGAGCGTCAGCGTACGCTCACGGTCATAGGCAACCGTGCCTGACGCGTGGTGCCAAAGCCCGGAGACGGCGCGAATCAGCGTGGATTTGCCGTACCCTGACGGCGCCCTGATCAGCAGGCTTTCGCCGGGCTTGAGCGCGAGGTTAAAGCCGGTAAACAGGCGTCGGCCATCGGGCAGCCAGATGTCCAGGTTGCGAATCAGCAAACCGTCGCGCTGTTGCGTCAGCACTACGTCGGAGTTGACCTTGACGTTATCCAGGCGTTTCTGGAAGCCGTCCAGCCGGTCGATCACCGATTTCCACTCGGCCAGCTCTGGAAACACGCCAACCAGGTAGGCCACGGCCGAATGCACTTCGCCAAACGCCGCGCTGATCTGCGTGAGGCGCCCGAGGGTAAAGGCCCCGGCGAAGAACTGCGGCGCCATGATAAACATCGGAATCACTGTGGCGCTGCGCAGGTAGAAGGTCGAGTAGCCCATGATCAGCTTCTGCTTTTTCACCAGTACCCAAAAGTTTTGCAGCGCAGCTTCGAGGCGTTGGTTGAACCGCTGATTTTCCACGGCTTCGCCACGGTACTGCGCAACCGAGTCGGCGTTTTCGCGCAGGCGCATCAACGAGAAACGAAAATCCGCCTCGCGGCGTTGCTGCATGAAGTTCAGCTGGGGCAGGGCGCGGCCGAGCCAGAACGCGAAACCGGTGCCCAGCAGCGCATACACCAGCGCCACCCACACCAACAGCCCCGGGATGACCACGCTTTGATCGCCCAACGGAATGCTGATCAAGCCCGAGGCCTGCCACAGGATGTTCAGGAACGAGAACAGCGACACCACTGCCGTCAGCAACCCAAGGCTCAGCTTGAGCGACTTGATGATAAACAGGTCGATGTCTTCAGCGATGCGCTGGTCGGGGTTGTCGACATCGGTTTCGGTCAGTTTCAGCTTCTGGTAGCGCTGATTGTCCAGCCACTGATCGAGCATGTTGCGCGTGGACCAGCGCCGCCACAGCAAGGTGAGTTTTTGCTGAAAGTGAAACGCGCCGACGGTAAACGCCGCGAGCCCAACTTGCAGCAGAATGAATTGCAGCCCGCCCACCAAAAAGCCCGGGTAGTCCTTCTCTTGCAGTGCGTTATAAAAATGCAGGTTCCAGAAGTTGTTGAGGATATTCACGCCCACCAGGCACAGGTTCATCAGCACGGTGGCCAACAGCAACAGCAAGGCCGGGTATTTCTGCTCGGAGGTCCAGAATGGCCGTGCCAGGCGCCAGAAATTACGAAGTGTATGCATGAGGGCTGAAGAGGTCCGGTCGTTGGCGACGTTGAGTTTGCAGGGGAGGGAGGATAGGATCTGCCAATGCTAATCGCTTGCATTCATAAGGGAAAGCCACAGGAGCCGCGTTATCGAATTTCCAGACTGGCTCAAGCAGGCGTGGCCGCCTATTCAGCGGGTCATCCAGCTTGAACCGAATGATCAGCCGTTCATCCCACTGAGCCGCGCCGCCGCCCCCGCGTTGTTGCACCCGGTGCTGGCCGAGTTCGCCCTGCGTTACCCCGGCATCAACCAGCCGGCCGTGGTGTCGCAGTGGTCGATGAACTACATGAGCATCGTGGTGCCGGCAACGCTGGCCTGCGTGCTCACCGGGCAGCGCGCAATCGACTTTTGGGGCGATGACGCGGTGTTGCGCCTGGATGCCGGCCAACCGTTGGCGTTGTATTTTTCCAGCGCCTTGCCGCCCATCACCGCAGCGGAGCGCGCCGCGTATTGGTCGCGCTGGGTGCACGAACACCTGGCGCCGTTGTTCGCCAGCCTGGCAGTAGCGGGTGGCTTGGCGCCGAAGGTGCTGTGGGGCAATTTTGTGGCGATCTGGGACGGCGCTTTCGACCGGCTTGACCCCGACTTGAGCCGCGAAGGCTTTGCCGAGGCGCACCAGTGGCTGGAAACGGTCAGCGTCAACGACGGGCGCTTGAAATTGCGCGGCCTGCAACGCCAGGTGCCGTCGCCGGCCCCCGAGATTTGCCCGCGCCTGCCGCTGCGTCGGCATTGCTGCCTGCACTATCAACTGCACCCGCTGGTTGAAGGCGAGCCGTTGGTGCTCTGCGAATCCTGCCCCAAACTGCACCGCCTGCCCGTCGCCGAGCAGGTCAGTTACCTGCATTCGCTTTACGACTGAAGTTCAACCTCGGCATGCGCGCTCAGGCGTGATTCGCTCAGCCGTCCGTGTTCAATGCGCAGCAGCCGGTCGGCCAGGCCGAAATACGCATCGTCGTGGGAGATCACGATCACCAGTTTGCCGCGCTCACGCAGGTCCGCAAGAATTCGCGTGTAGAAAAAGTGCTTGAACACCGGGTCCTGATCCGCCGCCCACTCGTCGAACAGGTAGCACGGGCGGTCATCCAGGTAGGCACTGAGCAGCGCCAGGCGTTTGCGTTGCCCGGTCGACAGGGCCAGCGTGGTCAGGCGGCCTTTTTCGATTTGCACCTTGTGGTCCAACTGCAAGTGCACCAGGTAATCCTGCGCCTGCTGCACCAACTGTGGGTTGTCACCGTCGAACAGATTTTCGAACAGGCAGAAGTCGGTGAAGATCGCCGAGAAATGCTGGCGGAAATGGTGGTTGTCGTTGCTTGACGAGACCTGCTCGTCGAGCATTACGTCCCCACTTTCCGGGCGATAAAGCCCCGTCAGCAACAGCGCCAGGGTGGTCTTGCCGCTGCCATTGCCGCCGGTGATGAACACCACTTCGCTGGTACTCAACGTGACATTGATTGGCCCCAGCGTGAAATGCCCGTCCTCGCGTTCGCGGTAGTAGGTGTGGGTGACGTCACGGCACACCAGGCTGCGCACCTGAGTCGGCGCGAAGGTTTCGAGGGTTTCGCTGGCGCCGTGCATCTCGCTTTCCAGGCTGCGCACCTTGTTCAGCGCAACGCTGGCGCGGCCGAGTGTCGGCAGGGCGTGCATCAGTTCCGACAGCGGCGTGATCATGTACAGGATCGTGAGGATGTAACCGGTGACCAGGCTGACGCTCAGGTCGATGAAGTGCGGCGCGACAAACAGCACCACACCGATCAGCATATAAAACACCGCATTGCCCCAGTTGAGCACCACGGCATAAATGCTCATGCCGCGCACAAAGTCGCGGCGGTATTGCTGGCTGACCGGCAACAACAGGCGGGTAAAAAAGTGCTGGCGACGCGGGTGGTTGAGCTGCAGTTCTTTACTGCCATCGGTGAGCAGGCGGTAATGCTCGAACAACTGGTCCTTCAGCTCGCGCGCACGCGAGATCGAGGTCAGCGCGCGGCGTTGCGGCCAATTGAAACTCAAGCTGCCGAGTACGATCAGCAACACCGTCAAGCCCAGCAACGGCAAGCTGAGCCAGCCGAGGTAGCCGAGGCAGGCAATGATGATTCCGCCATTTACCAACAGAATCGGCACCAGCTCCACCGCTTGGCTGATGGTTTGCGTGTCGTCGGTCAACATCGCCAGCAGCCGGTGTTTGCCCAGGCGCTGCAATTGCGCATAGGGCGTGTCGATCAGCTTGGCGCTCAGGTGCAGGCGCATATCGTTGACTGCCGCCTGGCCCAGGCGCAGCAGGCTGATGTCGGAAATAATCCGCGACACCGCTACCAACAGCACCAGGCCGCCAAAGTACAGGCCGTCAATCGGTCGCAGTTGATCGAACACCGTGAGGCTGTGGTTGATCATCGCGATCAAGCCTGCCGCCGCGAGCCCGCAGGCCAAGCCCGTCAGCGTCGCCACCAACAGCGCGCGCCACGAGCGCTTGGCCATGAGTATCAGCAAATCCATTAAACCGCTCCATCTGTTGCCAGCGCCGCAAGGGCGGCCGCCAATTGTTCATGCACCGCCGGGTGCTCAAGAATGTTCAAGTGCTGCGCCTGCACCACTTCACACGCGAATGGCCCGCTGCTCAGTTGTTGCCACTGCGGGTCGGCAAAGTCCGCCTCGCCCAGCGTGGCGTCGGCCCACCACACATGCACCGGGCAACTCAGCCGTGGCGGTTGGAAGCTGCCGAGTAGCTGCTGCGTATGCTGTTGGTAACCCAGCCGCGTGTGCAGGTGCTCCCAACTGTCGCCATCGAGTTGCAAGCCCTGCTGCTGTGCCCATTGCGCGAGCGCGGGCAGGCGCTGCGCGACCGGCAGTGTAGCGAGGTGTGCGCTCAACGCGGCGGATACTGCTGCCGGCAACTGGCGCAGTAGCGCCTGACTGTCTACGGTCAGCGCTTGCGCAGCCGAGGCAATCAGCGCCGCGACGCTGTCTTGCGCGGCCTCGCGCTGGTATTGCGAGTCAAGAATGCCGAGAAACGCCACCTGTTCGCCGCAACGCTCCAATTGCGCCGCGGCGCTGATCGCCAGCAGCCCACCGAGCGAGAACCCGAGCAGATGATACGGCCCATTGGGCTGTTGTTGGCGCAGGTGTTCGACGTACTGCGCAGCCAGGCTATCGATGTCGCCGTCGGCCAGGGGTGCGCTGTCATCGCCCAGATACGCCGCCTGCAACCCCCACAATTGCCAGTTCGGCAGATGCGGCGGCAGCGTGCGGTAATCCTGTACATGGCCGGTGGACGGGTGGAAGCAGAACAGCTTCGCGCCGCTGTCCGCTGGCGACAACCGCACCAGCGGCGACAGTTTGAACTCGGACTGCACCAGCGCTGCAAACGCCGCGACACTCGGCGCATTGAACACCGCATTCACCGTGACCGGCGCCGACAGCACGCTTTGCAATCGGCTGGCCAGGCTCACCGCCGCCAGCGAGTGCCCGCCCAGCGCGAAAAAGTCATCCTCGATACCCACCCGCTCCAGCCCCAGCACCTGCGCCCAGACCTCGGCCAGCAGCGCTTCCAACGGCGTGCGCGGCGAGGCACCGCCAACGCTGTCGAGGACCTTGTCGGCCCATTGCTGCAAGGTCTTGCGGTCGAGTTTGCCGTTGCCCATCAGCGGCAAGGCGTCGACGATGCGCAAGCTCGGCAGCATGTAATCCGGCAAGCGGTCCTGCGCCTGGCCGTGCAGTTGCGCCACGCTCACTGAATGCCCCGGCGCGAGGGTCAAGAAGGCAAACAATTGCTGGCCCAGTTCGCCTTTGGGCAAGCATTCCACCGCCGCCTGCGCCACGCCCGGCAGGCTGGCGAGCTGCGCCTGAATCTCGTCGAGCTCGATGCGAAACCCGCGCACCTTGACCTGGCGGTCCGAGCGGCCGGTGATTTCCAGGCTGGCGTCGTGCCGATAACGCGCGCGGTCGCCACTGTGATACAGGCGTTCGCCGTCGCGCTGGATAAAACGTTCGGCGTTGTGTTGCGCATCGAGGTAGCCACGCGCCAATTGCGGGCCGGCGATATACAGCTCAGCGTGTTGCCCCGGCGCCGCCAGTTGCTGTTGCTCATCCAGCAGGTACAGGCGCATGCCGTCGAGTCGATCGCTCAGCGGCAGGCGCCGGTAGTCACAGGCCGGGTCGAGCGTGTGCATCGCTACGCCGACGGTGGTTTCCGTCGGCCCGTAGTGGTTGAACAGCTTCAGTTGCGGTGCGAACTGGCGGATCGAGTGCAGCAGGCGCTGCGAGCAGCTTTCGCCGCCCACAATCAGTTGTTTGCGTGGCAATACCGCGGCGCTTTGCGCGCTGATCAGCCAGGCGTCGAGCAGCGACGGCACGATTTTCAGGTGATCAATCGGGTAGCGCAACTGCCAGGCGGCCCACGCCTGGGCATCCATCGCAGTTTGTTTGTCGAGCAGGTGCAGTTCGCCGCCGCTGAGCAGTGCCGGGAACAGCAGGGTGTAACCCAGGTCTGCGGCCAGCGAGGTGACCACGGCGCTGCGCTCGAAGGCTTGCAGTTGCAGGCGTGCGGACACGCTGTCGACGTAGCTGGCGAGTTGCGCGTGCTCGATGATCACGCCCTTGGGCACGCCGGTGCTGCCCGAGGTAAACAGCACGTAGGCCGCGTCATTCGGCTGAATCTCGTGGCTCACGTCGGTCATCGGCGTGTGTTGCCACGCGGCAGTATCGCGCAGGTCAAGGCTGCCCATCGACGCCAGCAGCGGCGCATTGCCGTCGGCGCCAGTGAGTACAAAGCGCGCTTGCGCCTGTTGCAGGATCGCCAGGCAACGCTGCGCCGGCTGGTGCACGTCCAGCGGCACAAACGCTGCGCCGCTCTTGAGCACCGCGAGCATTGCCAGCACCATCGGCGCCGAACGGTCCATGTACAGCGCCACGCGGTCTTCGCGGCCAATGCCTTGGGCGCGCAGGTAATGCGCCAACTGGTTGCTGCGCGCGTGCAGTTCGGCGTAACTCAGGTGCTGGCCGGGGTCGCGCAACGCCAGGTGTTCGGCAAAGCGTGCAGCGCCCGCATTGAAGCGCGCAGGCACACTGACAAAGGCCGGTGCGACGCTGGCATGCCTTGCCGCCAACGCCTGCGCAAAGCCCGGCGCGTGCAGCGACAGCTCGGCCAAGGGTTTGGCCGGGTGGGTGAGGGCGTCGAGCAGCAGCGATTGCAGTTGTTCCAGCAAGGTCTGTGCGGCCTGCACGCTGTAACGATTGGCCTGATGGCACAGCGTCAGGCGGTAGGCGCCCGTCGCGTGCGCTTCGGCGACCAGCAGCAGTTCGATGCCGGCGGGGATCGCGTCTACCTCCAGCACGTTGAACGGGCTACCCGCAGCAACATCGGGGGCCGCGCTCCACTGAAAACCATACGCTGAGGTGTTGACCGGCGGTGAGTATTCCTGCCATTCGCCGACTTGCTCGCAGAGCGCTTGCAAGGTCGCGAGTGCCGCGCCGAACGGGTGCTCGAGTGCCGGTTGCCAAGGCAATGGCAGGGCCTTGGCGAACAAGCCCCAGCACTCGGCGAGTTCTTCATAGTCGTCACGGCAGTCATGCACCCAGTTCAGGCTCAGGGCCGGGTTGTCACTCGCGCTCAAACGCTGTAACAGCACACCCCAAGCGGCCATCAGCAACTGTTCGGCGGGCGCGCTGTGCCCTTGCAACGCGGCGCTTAACGCCGGGTTGAGCGCGCAGCGCGTGGTCAGCGGCGTATCGGTCTGATCGCTGCGCGCTTCGCGGTACAGCAACTCGCTGCCGGCGTGCTCGCCCAGCGCCAGGCCGGCCCAGTATTGCCGGCCTTGTACCGCGTCTTCATCGGCCTGCAAGTCGTGAATCCAGGCGCTGTATTGGGTGTAGGTCATCGCCTCGGCGTCAGCCACCGGCGCTTGCGCCGAACCCAGCGCCCGCGCCAGCCGCAGCAGCGTGCCACGGTCGGCGGCGAGGGCGGGCAGTTGCAACGTGACCCGCCGCACTTCATCGCCCAGCGCCTGCACGTCTACACCGATGGCGCTGGTGGCGGCGACGATCTGCAGCGGCACCTGCAAGCCCGGCTCAGGCCGGGTGTGCAGGCGCAGTGCATCGTGAACCGTGGCCAGCGCCGCCAGCCGTTGCTGCAACTGTGCCAGCGCGGTGGCGCCGCGCACCTCCAGCACCAAGCGTGCCGGTGGCGCGTTCGCCAGCCATTGGCTGCGTTGCTGGGGCGACAGGGCGAATGCTGCCGGGTGGTTACTCATGCCTGTTCCTCGGTGCGGTTCAGTGGTTCGCGGTTCATCATCTGGCCCATGGCAACGCAGATTTTGCGTTCACCCTCAAACGGGTCGCGAGCATGCGCCACCAGCATATTGTCGAGCATCACCATGTCGCCCTTTTGCCAGGCGAAGCGCACCGCACAGGCTTCGTACGCCGCGCCGATCACTTCCATCACCGCGTCTTCAATCACGCTGCCATCGCCGTAATAGACGTTGCGTGGCAGGTTGCCGGCGCCGAACAGGTTGATCAGGTTGCGCCGCACTTCCGGCTCCAGGCAGGCGCTGTGATGCAGTTGCACCTGGTTGAAAAACGACGCCTCGCCGGTGTCCGGGTGAGCAACAATCGCCGGGCAATACTGGGCGATTTTCAGGTTGTCTGCCCCCAGCCATTCCCACTGCATGCCCGATTTCCGGCATTGGCGCTCGACCTCTTCGCGCTGCTCGGTTTTGAAAAAGTCTTGCCAGCGCACATCCAGCTTGTCGGTGAAATGCCGCACGTAGAGCAGGCCCAAGGCCTTGAAGCGTTCAACGATGTCGGCCGGCAACTGCGCTAGCACCTGGCGGCAGTCGACAACCGGCGTGCAGCCACCGCGTGGTGCCGGTATCTCGCAGTAAAACCACTGCTTGCGCGGCCACTGCGGCAAGTGCGAGCTTTCGTTGTGGAACAGAATCATGTGTTGTTCCGGGTACGGCGTGGAGTGGTAGATATTCTTCCCGGACTTGTTCTTCGGCAGGTCGCCGTACGTGCCGAACAGGTCCGGTTCGATGGCTTGGGCGAACTGCTCGAAGGCGCTTGCGTCCGGCAGGTTAAAACCGCGAAACAGCAGGCCGCCGTGGGTGCGCAGTTGCGCATTGATCCACTCACGCGCTTGCACGGCCCAGTGCACCGGGTCCAAATCCGCCAGCAGCGGTTCAATCACCAGCGGCAGCGGTTGCGCGTCACTCAAGGTGCGCGTGCGTACCTGCTCATGCGCCAACTGGCTGACGGCGGTGGCGCGGGTGTTTTTCAGCTTGCTCATCTTCGACTGCTTGCGCTCACTGCGCGCTTGCGCCTCGTCTATGGCCACCGGCGCAGGCTGGCTGTCGCCTTCCAGGCGCCAAGCCCACGTCTGCAGCGTCAAGCGTTCAAGCAGTTGCTCGAAGCCTTGTTCCAGCCGCGCAATGGTCTGCGCCTGCAGCACGCTGGTGCGATACACCCAGCGCACGTTCAGGCCGCTTTCGTCTTCCTCGACAAACACCGCGAGGTCGAACTTGCTGGTCTGCTGCTGCGGCTCCAGGTGTTCCACCTCAAGGCCCGACAGGCTGGCCGTGCCCTGCGGGGTGTTCTGCATCACGAACAACACCTGCACCAGCGGGTTAACCCCCGGCGTGCGTGGTGGTTGCAGCGCTTCCACCAGCTTGTCGAACGGCACTTGCTGGTGCTGGAACGCCGCCAGGCAGTCTTCGCGCAGGCGTTGCAGGCGGCTGTCGAAGCTGTCGCTGTCGCTCAGGCGTGCGCGGATCGGCAGCACGTTGACGAAGAAGCCGATCAGTTGTTCCAGCGCCGGTTGCTCGCGGTTGGCAAGGTCGGTGCCAACGATAAAGTCGTGCGTGCCGGTGGCGCGTTGCAACAGGCTGTTGAAGGCGTTGAGCAAGACCATGAACAGCGTGGCGCGCTGGGTGTGCGCGTACGCCTTGAGCACCTGCGTTTGCGCCTTGCTGAAGTGCTGGGTCAGCACCGCGCCCTGGTAGTCCGGCTGCGTCGGGCGCGGCGCATCCAGCGGCAACGCGATCAGGGTTGGCGCGCCGTCGAGCTGACGCCGCCAGTAATCAATCGCCCGCGCCAATTGGCGCTGCTGCGGTTCACTGCGTTGCCATTGCGCGTAATCGGCGTACTGGATCGGCAGCGGCGTGAATACCGGCGCCGAACCGCTGGCGTAGGCCTGGTAGCCGGTGATCAGCTCCTGAATCAGAATGCCCATCGACCAGGCGTCCGTGGCGATGTGGTGCAACACCAGTTGCAGCACGTGATCATCCGCGCCCACCTGCAGCAAATGCGCACGCAGCATCGGTGCATGTTGCAGGTCGAACGGCTGCGCCGCGTGCTGATCAATCAGGCGTTGCAGGGCGTGCGCTTGCACGCTGATCGGCGTGAGGTTGAGCATCGGCGCCGGGTTGATCACCTGGCACGGCTGGTCGCCTTTCAGGTGGAAGCTGGTGCGCAGCGATTCATGCCGTTCCAGCACGCGTTGCAGCGCTTGCTGCAAGGCGCCGGTGTCGAGCGCGCCACGCAGCCGCACCACGCTGGTCATGTTGTAGGCGGCATTCGGGCCTTCGAAGCGGTCGAGGAACCACAGCCGTTGCTGGCTGTACGACAACGCCAGGGTCTGGTTACGCGGCACCGGCACGATGGGGTTGTCGTCGGGCACCTGAGCCTGTTGCTCTACCGCCAGCGCCAATTGCTCCAGGGTGCCGCCTTCGAACAGGGTGCGCAGCGGCAGGCTGACGTTCAGGCGTCGACGAATGCGCGAGAGCATTTGCGTGGCCAACAGCGAGTGCCCGCCGATGGCAAAGAAGTCATCGTGCACGCTGACAGTGGCCACGCCGAGAATGTCCTGCCACAGCTCGGCCAAGACGTGTTCTGTCGGCGTACGCGGCGCCACCGATTCGCCTTCGGCCTGCTCGGCGTGCGGCACGTCGAGTGCCGCCAAGGCCCGACGGTCAACCTTGCCGTTGGCGTTCAACGGCAACTGCGCGAGGTTCAGCCAGCGCGCCGGCAGCATATAGCTCGCCAGTTGCTGCGCGAGGTGCGCGCTGAGTACCTGCTGCGCGGGTTGCCCGCCGAGGTCTGCGGTGTCGTCGAGTACGTACCAGGCCACCAGTTGCAACGCGCCACGCGCATCCGGCAGCGCCAATACCGCTGCGCTGTCGACCGCCGGGTGCTGCATCAGGCGGTTTTCGATTTCGCCCAGTTCGATGCGATAGCCACGGATCTTCACTTGCTGGTCGCGGCGCCCGAGGTATTCGATCACTCCATCCGCGCGCAGGCGGCCAATATCACCGCTGCGATACAGGCGCGCGCCCGGCTCGAACGGGTGCGCGACAAACGCTTCACGCGTGCGCTGCGGGTCGTGCAGGTAACCACGGCCGACACCCGCGCCGCCGATGCACAGTTCGCCCGGCACGCCGATGGGCACGCTGCGCAGCTCGGCATCCAGCACAAACACTTGGTTGTTCGCGGTCGGCCGACCAATCGGCATGTGCAGGCAGTCATCGCCCGGCGCCTCGCTGATCGGGTAAAAGGCCACGTCATCCGAACACTCGGCGGGGCCGTAGGCGTTCATCAATGGCACCGAGGCGAAGCGCGCAAACCAGTCCTGCGCCAGCGCCGGTGGCAGCGCTTCGCCCGTCGGCAGCAGCCAGCGCAGCGTCGACAGGCTGTGCTGCGCACGCGCCTCCTGCAACATTCCGCGCATCAGCGCCGGTACGGTTTCGAGCAGGCTCAATTGCTGCGCCTGCACTGCGTCGAGCAAGGCCAGTGGGTCATGCGCCTGGCTGTCCGGCAAAATGTGCACAGTGGCGCCTACCAGCGGCGCGGCGAGGAACTGCCACACGCAAATATCGAACGCCGGCGAGGCGGTTTGGGCGATGCGGTCGTGCTCGCCGAGGCCCAGCGCCGGAACTTTGCCGAAAATGTTGTTGAGCATGCCGCGCTGTTCGACCATCACCCCTTTGGGTTTGCCGGTGGAGCCGGAGGTGAAAATCACGTAGGCCAGTTGGTCGGGGTTGTGTGTGTAAGCCACGGCCGGCTTGGCCTCGCCTTGCCAGAGTGGCTGCGCGATCAGGCAGGTGGGCTGCTTGAGAATCTGCGGCAGCACCGCATCAAGCTCAGCGGCGGCGCTGTCGCACACCAGCAGCAGCGGCGCTGCACTCAGGTTCAGCAGTTCGGCCAGGCGCGCGGGCGGCTGTTGGATGTCCAGCGCCTGGAACGCAGCGCCGGCTTTGAGCGTGCCGATCATCAGCGTCAGCAAGGCCAGGCCACGTTCGGCGAACAGCGCCACCAGGCTTTCCGGGCCGGCACCGGCGGCTTGCAAGGCATGGGCCACAGCGTTGGCGCGACGGTCCAGCTCGGCGTAGGTCAGCGTCTCGTGCTGATGCACGGCGGCAATCTGTTGCGGCCGACGGCGTACCTGATCGGCGAACAGCGCCGCGTAGCCTTGGCTCAGCGGGAAGTCTACCGCGCTGCGGTTCCAGTCCACTTGCAATTGCTCACGCTCTGCGGGCGGCAGCATGTGCAGGCTGCCCAATGGCGCTTCGGGCGCATCAAGCATGCTCGACAGCAACTGCACCAAGTGGCCGAGCATGCGCTGCACGGTGTCGCTGCTGAAACGCTGGCTGTCATACGACAAGCGAATACCCAAGCGGTCGCCGGGGTACAGCACCACGGTCATCGGGAAGTTGGTGTGCACGCGATCTTCATAAATGTCGATGCTGAAGGCATCCAGCTGCACGCTGCTGATGTCCAGCGGCGCGTTTTCGAACACCACCAGGCTGTCGAACAGTGGTTGGCCGCGCGGTACACCGCTGCTGCGCTGAATATCCACCAGCGAGGCACTTTCGTGTTCGCGCAAACGCGCGTTGTGCGAGAGCAAGGCTTGCAACCAATTGGCCACCGGCGCTTGCGGGTCCACATCAATGCGCAACGGCAGGCTGTTGATGAACAGGCCGACCATTTCTTCGACACCCGCAAGGTCAGTCGGGCGACCGGCCACGGTCACGCCGAACAGTACGTCGCGGTTGCCGCTGTAGCGCGACAACAACAACGCCCACGCACCCTGAATCCAGGTGTTGGGGGTCAATTGGTAATGCTGGCAGAGCTGCTGCAACCGTTGGGTCTGGCTGATGCTCAGGGTCTGGTCGAAGTCGCCGACCTGTTCCGGTGCTTGTTCCGGGCGGGCGAGGGCGGTGTCTACATGCAGCGGCGTCGGCTCGCTGAACCCGGCCAGGTCGGCCTGCCAGAAGGCGTGCGCGGCGGCCATGTCCTGGCGTTCGAGCCAGCTCATGTAGCCACGGAACGAACGCAAGCGCGGGCGCGCTATCGGCTCCTGACGCACGATGGCTTGGTAGATCGCCAACAGGTCTTCCATCAGCAGGCCGAAACACCAGGCATCGGTGAGGATATGGTGGAAGCTGCGCACCACGGCGAAGCGGCGCTCATCCAGCTGGAACACGCGCAAGTGCGTCAACGGTGCGCTGCTCATGTCAAAACCCTGCACGCGCTGCGCTTCCAGAGCCTGGTCCATCGCTGCGCGTTGCTGCGCGTCATTCAAGTGGCGCAGGTCTTGCCAGTCGAACGCCGGGTCGGTGCTGCGGTACACGCATTGCAGCGGCTCATGGTCGTCCTGCCACCAGAATGCGGTGCGCATCATTGGGTGCCGATCAAGGAACACTTGCCACGCCGCCTGCATCGCCGGGCGCTGCAACACGCCGTCCCAGCTGTAGCGTTGCTGCATCAGGTAGATGCCGCTGTTGGGCTGCAGCAACGTGTGCAAGAGCATGCCCTGTTGCATCGACGACAGCGGGTACACGTCTTCGAGGTTCGCCCAGTCCAGCGGTTCGGCGGCGAGGGTGGCCGCCTGTTGGTGGCACAGCGGGAACGCTTGACTCGCCGGGCGCAGCTCAGGCTCGGCGAGCAGTGCCGCCAAGGCGCTGAGGCGTTCGGCGAGTGGCGCGGCCCACTCGGCGGCGAGTGCGCCTTCGCAGCGCAGGTGCAATTGGCCGTCCTGCCAATGCGCATCGATGCGCAACGCGTGCGCCGAGGGTGTTGGCGTGTTCGCCGCCGTCACTTGCTCAAGCAGGCCGCGCTGTTCGCGGTGGCTGTCGAGGTCGCCGCGCCAATGGATCGCAACCGCTGCCGGCGGCAACTCGCGCAAGGGTTCTTGCAGGTAGGTGTTATCCGACAGGTAGCGCAAGGCGCCATAGTCGGCGCCGTGTTGCGGGTAGTCGCGCAGTTGCGCCGCGACTGCCTGCACGCGTTGCAGCAGCGTCGCGCCCTCGGTGTGCACGAACACCGGCACGGCCAAGTCCAGCGCGCCGATGATCAGGTGCGGTTGCAGGTCGGCGAGGACGATGGGCGCGTTGACCGGCAAGCGCTCGGCAGTCGCACGTGCGGCGTGCAGGTCTAACGCGAGCAGGCCGTCGCCACAGTGGGCGCGGCATTCTTCAACCACGGCGCTCGCGAGCAGGCTGTTCCAGTCCAAGTGCAGCACGTCGACCAAGCGCTTGAGGTCGCCGCTGGGCTTGGCGCCCAGGCGGTGCTCCATCACTTGGCTGACGTGCTGGCTGTGCGGCAGTTGCAGCGTGTCTACCGCGGCGTATTGCAGCCAGTGTTCCCACGCGTCGTCGAGCGCATCGCTTTCGGCGTAGGTGTGCTGGTGGCGTGCCCATTGGGTGAAGTTACCGCCGGTGTAAGACAAGCGTACCGGCCGTTGGAAGCGCAATTGGCCCAGCGCCAGGTTGAGGTCGTTGAGCAGCAACGGCCAGGACGCGTCATCCACACACAACGGGTGCGCGGCCAGCAGCAGGTGGTGCTCGCCCAACAGGCTGGCATGCAGGCTTTGCCCGGCGTGCAGGTCAAGGCGCTCGACAGCGGCTTGGGCGACGTTGTGCAACTCGGCCTCGGTGTACTCGCCCAGCGAAACCGCTGGCGCTGTGGGGGCGACCAGCACGCGCTGTTGCCAGTCGCTGTCGAGCGCCAGCCGCAGCGCTTGATGATGTTGCTGCAGCGCGCCGAGGGCTTCGGCGAGCAGTTTTCTGTCCAGCGGCTGTGCGAGTTTCACGCAACGCCAAGTGGCGGTCAGCGGGCCTTGTTCGAGGCGTGCGCGTTGGCCGGCGCTCAGTGGCAACGCATAACCATCGGCAAGTTGCTCGGCCACCGCATGGCTGGCATCGGCGCCGAGTACGCGGGCGATGTCGGCAATGGTGCGGTTTTCGAACAGTTGCCGTGGGGTGAGCTTGAGCCCTTGTTGGTTGGCCCGCGCGATGATTTGCAGGTTGAGGATCGAATCACCGCCAATCGCGAAGAAGTTATCGTTGACACCGACCTGCTCGCGCTTGAGCACGTCTTGCCAGATCGCCGCCAACAGCGTTTCGACTTCATTGCGCGGGGCGACGTGGGTAGCGCTCTCGTCGTTGGCGGGTTGCGGCAGCGGCAGGCCTTGTACGTCGACCTTGCCGTTGCGCGTCAGCGGCAGCTCATCCAGCGTGATGAAATGCGCGGGCACCATGTAATCCGGCACGCGGCTGCTCAGGTCGTTACGCAGCTTGACCGCTGACAGCGACTGGCTGGCAACCAGGTAGGCGACCAAACGCACACTGCCGTCCAGCTCGACCGCGCGCACCACTACTTGCTCGATCAGCGGCGACAAGCGCCTGATCTGCGCCTCGACTTCGCCCAGCTCCAGGCGGTTGCCACGGATCTTCACTTGGCTGTCGACGCGGCCGAGGAACGCCAGTTGCCCGTCGACCAGCCAGCGCACGCGGTCACCGGTGCGGTACCAGCGTTGCTGCTGTGCATCGCTGTGAAAGCGCTCGGCGGTCAGGTCGTCACGGTGCAAGTAGCCACGGGCGAGGGCGCCGCTGATCAGCAGTTCGCCGCTGACCCCGGTGGCCACGTCGCGACCTTGCGCGTCGACCACCCGCAGTTGGCGGTTGGGCAGTGGCTTGCCCAGCGCGATACTGCGCTGGCCCGCTGTGAGTTCGGTGGCGATTGCGCCAACCGTGGCTTCGCTCGGCCCGTAATGGTTGAACACGCGCAGGCCGGGGGCCAGGCTGTTGACCTGGGCCAGCAGCGCGGGGCTGAGGGCATCGCCACCAAACACCAGCAGCGCGGTGGGCAACAAGCGCGCATCCGGCAGCGCCTGTAACAGGCCGCCGAGGTGGCTTGGGGTGATTTTCAACACATCTACCGGGTGTTGGCTGAACAGCTCGGCGAGTGCCAGTGGGCTGAACCCGCTTTCGTCATCCACCAGCAACAGGCTGCCGCCGCTGCACAGCGCGCCGAACAATTGGGTGTGGCCCAAGTCGGCGGCAATGCTCGACAGCAGGCCGTAGCGCGCGGCGGCCGGCGGCTTGAGCACGCTGTGCACCGCCGTCAGGTAGTCGACGATGGCGCGGTGCTCGACCACCACGCCTTTTGGCGTACCGGTGGAGCCCGAGGTGTAAATCACGTAGGCCGCAGCATCCAGCGCGTGCGTGATTACCGGCGCGGTGTCGGGCTGGGCGGCAATCACGGCGGCCTGTTCAGCCAGGCACAGCAGTGGTGTGTGCTCGGCCAAGCGGGTCAGCAAGGGCGACGCGGTCGCGCCGATCAACAGCGCGGCGCGGCTGTCTTGCAGCACATCGGCCAAACGCCCGAGCGGTTGTTTCAGGTCCAGTGGCAGGTAGGCGGCGCCAGCCTTGAGGGTGGCGAGCAGGGCGATGACAAAATCGGCGCTGCGCTCCAGCGCCAGGGCGACCAGGCTGTCGTGGCCGATGCCTTGGGCGCGCAAATGCTGGCTGAGGCGATTGGCGCGCTGGTCGAGTTCGCGGTAACTCAGCGCGCCGTGTGCGTCACGCAGCGCCGGTTGATCGGGGGCGGCTGCAACCTGTTGCTCAAAGCGCTGGTGCAGGCACAGTGGTGCTACGGCGAGCTGTGCACCGCGCCCGAGGGCTTGTAACTGCGTGCGCTCGGCAGCGCTGAGCCAGTCGAGTTCGCCCACGCGGCACGCTGGCTGCGCGGCCATGGCCAACAGCACACTGCGCAATTGCGTCGACAGCCGCGCAATTTCGGCATCGCTGAAGCGCTTGCGGTCGTAGCTGAACAGGTAATGCAGTTGCTCGCCCGGCACCACGATCAGCGACAGCGGGAAATGGTTGCGGCCTTGGGTCAGCGTCAGGCCATCGACGGCCTGCGCACGGTTCGGGTCGGTGAAGCTCAAACCGCCCGCGTCCTGGTTCAGCGCGTCGGTGACCGGGAAGTTTTCGAACACCAGGATCGAGTCGAACAGCGCCTGCTCGGCGGCGATCTTGCTCATCGCCTTGAGTTTGCCCAGCGGCAGGTAGGCGTGGTGGCGCAGGTCGCTGTTGGCCTGCTGCAACTGTTGCAACCAGTCCACCAACGCCGGGCCTTCGGACCATTGCACGCGCAGCGGCAGGGTGTTGATGAACAGGCCGACGGTGCTGTCGATAGCCGCCAGTTGTTCCGGGCGACCGGCCACGGTGACGCCATAGATCACGTCGTCGCGCCCGGCATGTTGGCCCAGCAGCAACGCCCAGGCGCCCTGGATCAGGCTGTTCAGGGTCAGGTGATGACGGCGCGCAAACTGCGACAGTTGCTCGGTTTCGTCGACACTCAAGCGGTTTTCGCGCTCGGCGCAAGGCGCGTCGGTGGGCGGCGTCAGGCGCAGGCCGAAGTCGGGCAATGGCGTTGGTTCGCTGACGTCGTGCAGTTGTTCACGCCAAAAGCCTTCGGTGGCGGCCATGTCCTGCTCCGCCAGCCAGGCGATGTAGTCGCGGTAAGCGCGGGTCGGCGGCAGGTTGGCCGGGCGGCCATGCGCGTGCTGGTAGTAGAGCGCCAGCCATTCCTGAATCGCGATGCCCACGCTCCAGCCGTCCATGATGATGTGGTGGAAGGTCCAGATCAGGTGCCAGCGCGCAGGCTCAAGCCGCACCAGCGCGAGGCGCATCAGCGGCGCGTCATTCAGCTCCAGCGGCTGGGCGCGTTGCTCCAGCGCCAACTGCTGCAGCGCGTTTTGGGTGTCGGTGCGCGTTTGCCAGTCGAGTTCGGTCAACGGCAGTTGCAGGTCGCCCTGGACCACTTGATAGGCGTCGTCGAGGTCTTCCCACAGGAACGCGCTGCGCAACACCGCGTGGCGTTGCATCAGGGCTTGCCAGGCGCCGCGAAACGCGTTCAGTTGCAGCGGGCCGTTCATTTCCAGGCTCAGTTGCTGGTAGTACACCCGTGAGTCGGGCTCCACCACGCTGTGAAACAGCAAACCGTGTTGCGTCGGCGAAAGCGAGTAGATGTCTTCGATGTTGTTCATTGGTGTGCGATCCATTTCAAAAACGGGGAGAAAACGGCGAACGACGCAGCGTTTTCAGGCATTCGGTTTGCGCTTTAGCTTGCTCAGCAAGGTGTCCAGCGACTTCTGATTCAGCGCCTTGGCCAACGGGAAGTCAGACGGCATCAGTGCCCCGGCGTGTGGATCAAGGCAGTGTTCGAGCAGTGCTTGCAGGTGCGTCAGCAGGCGCGCCGGCAGGTCGCGATCGGCGGCCGGGCTGACGCTGTGCCAGTGCAGGTGCAGCACGCCGTCTTCCAGCCATGCCACCACTTCACGGGCATGGCTCACCCGGTTAATGCCGGCAACCTCGGGCGGCGCCGCCAGTGTGCTGGCGCGCAGCCAACCGGCGGGCGGTTGCTCGTGGCCCAAATAGTTGAACAGCACGTCACCGGTGGCCGCCGGCAATTCACCGCGCAGGCGCAGCAAACCGTGGCCCAAGCCCTGGCCTGGAACCGCGCGCAAGGCCTCTTTGGCCTGGCGCACCCAGTCGCCGACGCTGCCACGCGCGTTCACCCGCAGCGGGAACAGGGTGGTGAACCAGCCCACGGTGCGGCTGACATCCAGCCCCGCAAAACCTGCATCACGGCCGTGGCGTTCCAAGTCGACGACGATGTCCTGGCGCTGCTCGACTTCCGCCAGCGTTGCGACGAGCGCGGCGATCAACAGTTCTTCGGGCTGGGTGCGATAGGCCGCATGGGACTCGGTCAACCATTGATGAGTGCGCGGCGCATCCCAACGCGCCGCCAGGGTCTCGCGCTCGGCCACCGTTGCCTGTGGCCGAGGGTTAGCAGCGACCTGGCTGGCCCAGTAAGGCTGTTCGGCGCCGACGTTGGCTGCGTGCGCGTGCATCTGCTCGGCCCACTGGCGATAAGCCGTGGTTTTCGCCGGCAGTGTCGCCGGCGTGCCGTTCTCCAGCGCGGCATACAGCGTCTGGAAGTCTTCCAGCAGCGGCGCCCAGGAAACCGCATCGATCACCAAGTGATGCGCCACCAGGTACAGGCGTTGCGGCGTGCCTTCGAGCAGCGCGGCGGCGAACAGCGGGCCGTGTTGCAGGTCCAGGCTTTGTGCGACCTGTTGCAGTTGCTCCACGTGCGTCACGCGGGTCAACTGCGCAGGTTCGACCGCAGCGATGTGCGCTCGCCATGCGCCGTCCACTTCGGTGAAGCGCAGGCGCAAGGCGTCGTGATGCGCGACCAGCCGATCGAGTGTCGCTTGTACGTGGGCGAGTTGCAGCGGGCGCTCGCTGTCGGCCAGCACCGACTGGTTCCAGTAAGCGGCCTGCGGTTGTTGCTGGTCAAAGAACCATTGATGCAGCGGCATCAACGGCATCGGGCCAACGATGTCACCTTGCTCGGCCACGGCCAGCAGTGGCGTGATCACCAAGGCCAGTGCCGCCGGGGTTTGCGCGCGGAACAGGTCTTTCGGCGTCAGCGCGTAACCGTGGTCGCGCAGGTGTGAGATCAACTTCAGGCCGAGGATCGAGTCACCGCCCAAGGCGAAGAAACTGTCTGCAGCACCGACCGCGCGGCCAGCGGTGAGGCTGTCGCCAAGCAACTCGCTGAACAGTTGGCACACCAGGCTTTCCAGCGCAGTGCGCGGCGCCACTGGTTCGTGCTGCGTCTGTGGCAACGGCAGCGCCGCCAGGGCTTTGCGGTCGAGTTTGCCGTTGCTGGTCAGCGGCAGGCTCGGCACCTCTACCCAGACCGCAGGCAGCATGTACGCCGGCAACTCGGCGCCGAGCGCAGCGGCCAGGTCCGGCTGCGGCGAGTGGCTGCTATAGAACGCCACCAGGCGGTTGTCGATGACCAGCGTGCACGCACCGGTGATGCCCGGTTGAGCCAGTAGCGCGGCATCAATTTCGCCCAGCTCGATGCGCTGGCCACGCAGTTTGACCTGATGGTCGAGGCGGCCGAGGTAGTCGACATTGCCGTCAGCGAGGAAGCGGCAACGGTCGCCGGTGCGGTACA
Source organism: Pseudomonas kitaguniensis (assembly GCF_009296165.1). Taxonomy (GTDB): domain Bacteria; phylum Pseudomonadota; class Gammaproteobacteria; order Pseudomonadales; family Pseudomonadaceae; genus Aquipseudomonas; species Aquipseudomonas kitaguniensis. Next base: position 21,559 of record NZ_VUAZ01000052.1, read on the forward strand.
GGCGTTCGCCGTCGACCATCAGGAAGCGTTCGGCGCTGAGGTCGTCACGTTTCAGGTAGCCACGCGCGACACCGACGCCACCGATGTACAACTCGCCGATGCTGCCAATCGGCAGCGGTTGCTGGGCGTCATCGAGGATGTACAGGCGCAGGTTGGCAATCGGTTTGCCGATGGGCACCACGCTATCAGTGACTGAACAGCGCCATACCGACACGTCAATCGCCGCTTCGGTCGGGCCGTACAGGTTGACCAACACGGCCGGGTGTTGCGACATAAAGCGCTGCACCAAGTCGACCGGCAACGCTTCACCGCTGGCAAACACTTGGCGCAGGCTGCGGCAGTCGGCCAGGCTGGGCTCTTCAACAAACGCGCGGAGCATCGACGGCACGAAGTGCAGCGTGGTGATCTGTTCCTGTTGAATCAGTTGGCTGAGGTAAGCCGGGTCACGATGCCCGTCGGGGCGTGCAACCACCAGCGTGGCCCCGGTGATCAGCGGCCAGAAAAACTCCCAGACCGACACGTCAAAGCTGTACGGGGTTTTCTGCAAGACTCGGTCGTTCGGGCCAATCGGGAACGCGTCCTGCATCCAGTGCAGGCGGTTCATCAGCGCGCCATGTTCGTTCATCACGCCTTTGGGCTGGCCGGTGGAACCCGAGGTATAGAGCACGTAGGCGAGGTCACTGGCGTGGACGCTCAGCGGGTCTGCGGCAGGTGCCTCTGGCAGCGTCTCCAGCGTCCAGGCGGTGTGGCCTGCGGGCAAGTGTGGCAGCCACTGCGCTTGCGTCAGCGTAACGTGTGCGTCTGCGTCAGCGATCAAGAACGCCAAGCGCGCAGCCGGCAATTCCGGGTCCAGCGGCAACCAGGCCGCACCGGCATGCACCACGCCGAGCAAGGCAACGACCATCTCCACCGAACGCTGCATGCACACCGGCACAATCGACTCGCGGCCAATACCGGCGCTGCGCAGGGCGCGGGCGACGGATTGCGCGCGCTGGTCCAGCTCGGCATAGCTGAGGCGCTGGCCTTCAAACACCAATGCCGTTGCATTCGGGGTCAGTGCGGCTTGTTGGGCCAAGGCCGTGTGCAGGTTGCTTGGGCCTTTATAGTCACGCTCGGTCGCGTTCCACTGCGCAAGCTGAGCCTGATCCTGCGACTGCGGGAACAGCTCGACCAGCGCGCGTTCCGGCGCAGCCACCAGTGCATCGAGCAGGGCACACCACTGCGCGCTCCAGCGTTGCATCGTCGCGGCGTTGAACAGCGCGGCCTGGTATTCCAGCGTAAGGCGCATGTCGCTACCGTCATCGTGGACTTCCCAGCTTTGTTCGAACTTGGCGTCGATGGCTGGCAGCGTTTGTTCCGTCAGGCTCATGCCAGGCCACTGGCGACTGTCCATGCGGCCGTGGTTGAGCGAGAACAGCACCTGAAACAGCGGCGTGCGGTTGAGGTCGCGGCGCTGGGCCACGGCGCCGACCAAGGTGGCGAAAGGCAGGTCGGCATGCGCCTGGGCGGCGCGCAGGTCGGCTTCCAGGTTGGCCAATAAGGTCGCCGCCGGGGCCTGTTGATCGACCTCGCTGCGGAGCACCAGCGTGTTGACCAGGCAGGCCAGCAGCGCTTGGGTTTGCGGCTGATCACGCTGGTCGGCCGGGGTGCCCAGGCGAATCTCGCGCTGGCCGCTGTAACGTGCGAGCAGTGCACTCAGGGCCGCCGCCAGCACCACGTACGGCGTGCTGCCGCGCAGCCGCGCAAACTCGCGGATCGCGGCGGCGCGCTGGGCGCCAAGGCTGACGCTCAGTTGACCGGCGCGCCGATCCGCTTCGGCGGCGCGTGGCTGGTCGAGTGGCAGTTCGAGGGCATAGTCGTCCTGGCCGAGGTGCTGTTTCCAGTAGTCCAGGCTGAGCTGGCGCCGGGCCTGAGTGTCCGCTTGGTGTTGCCACACGGCGAAGTCAACATAGTCGATCGCCAGTGCCGCCCAGCCCGGCGCTTGCGCGTCGAGGCCGGCACGGTAGGCCTGCGCCAGTTCGTCGATCAACAACTGCATGGCCCAGCCATCGGTGGCGCTGTGGTGCAGGCACACCAGCAGCAGGTGTTCGTCGCTGCCGTGGCGTTGCAGCAACTGCGCGCGCCACGGGGCGGCGTTCGCCAGGTCAAACGGGGCCATCAAGTCAGTTTGTGCCTGGCTACATGCGGTGTTCCAGTTATCGGTGGCAACCTCGATCACGCGCAGCGCCGGGCCTTGCGGGTCGATGAGCAATTGCGCTTCGCCGGCGACGTCGACAATGCGGCTGCGCAACACCAGGTGGCGCTCACTGACCAGGTCAAATGCCTGCCGCAACACGGGCACGTTGAGGCTGCCGCTCAAGCTCAGTGCGAACGGCATGTGGTATTCGCGCGACTCCGGCACCAAGCGGCTGAGCATCCAGAAGCGGTGTTGCGCCAGGCCCAGCGGCAATACTGCCGGGCGCGGTTGTGCAGTGATCAGCTCGCCAGGCAGCGCATCGCGCAGGTGCGCGGCCAGCGCCGCCACCGTCGGTTGGGCAAACACCAGCGCCAATGGCAAGCTGACGTTGAGGCGTTCACGCACACGGGCGACCAAGCGCGTGGCGAGCAGCGAATGTCCGCCGAGCTGGAAGAAGTTGTCGTCGATGCCTGGCAGCGGGCATTCCAGCACGTCGCTGAACAGTTCGCAGAGCAGCGTTTGCGTGGCGTTTTGCGGCGCCCGGTGCGGCTGTTCGCGGGGCGCGTCCGGCAGCTTGATGGCGGCGAGCGCTTTGCGGTCGAGCTTGCCGTTGCTGTTCAGCGGCAGGTGGTCGAGCTGCACCAGCAGGCTTGGCAACATGTGCGTCGGCAACTGATTGCTGAGTGCCGCGCGCAGGCTGGCTTCATCAGCGTCGCCACTCCAGAAACTCACCAAACGCTGATCCAGCAACAAGGTGGCGGCGTCACGCACGCTAGGCTGAGCCAGCAACGCGGCGTCGATTTCGCCCAGTTCGATACGCTGGCCGCGCAGTTTGACCTGATGGTCGAGGCGGCCGAGGTAGTCGATGTTGCCGTCAGCGAGGAAGCGGCAACGGTCGCCGGTGCGGTATAGGCGTTCGCCATTCACCATCAGGAAGCGTTCGGCGCTGAGGCCGTCACGCTTCAGGTAGCCACGCGCGACGCCGACACCACCGATGTACAGCTCGCCGATGCTGCCAATCGGCAGCGGTTGCTGGGCGTCATCGAGGATGTACAGGCGCAGGTTGGCAATCGGTTTGCCGATCGGCACCACGCTGTCGGTGACCGAGCAGCGCCATACCGACACGTCAATTGCCGCTTCGGTCGGGCCATACAGGTTGACCAGCGCCGCCGGGTGTTGCGACATAAAGCGCTGCACCAAGTCGACCGGCAACGCTTCACCGCTGGCGAACACTTGGCGCAGGCTGCGGCAGTCGGCCAGGCTGGGCTCTTCAACAAACGCGCGGAGCATCGACGGCACGAAGTGCAGCGTGGTGATCTGTTCCTGCTGGATCAACTGGCTCAGGTAAGCCGGGTCGCGATGCCCGTCGGGGCGTGCGACCACCAAGGTCGCACCGGTGATCAGCGGCCAGAAGAACTCCCAGACCGACACGTCAAAGCTGTACGGGGTTTTCTGCAAGACTCGGTCATTCGGGCCAATCGGGAACGCGTCCTGCATCCAGTGCAGGCGGTTCATCAGCGCGCCATGTTCGTTCATCACGCCTTTGGGCTGGCCGGTGGAACCGGAGGTATACAGCACGTAAGCGAGGTCACTGGCGTGCCCATCGAGTGCCGGGCTGTTTTCAGCGGCGGGCAGCGTGTCCAGGGTCCAGGCCGTGTGCCCAACCGGCAAGTGTGGCAGCCACTGTGCTTGCGTCAGCGTCACTTGGGCGTCTGCGTCAGCGATCAAAAACGCCAAGCGTGATGCCGGCAATTCCGGGTCCAGCGGCAACCAGGCCGCACCGGCATGCACCACGCCGAGCAAGGCAACGACCATCTCCACGGAACGCTGCATGCACACCGGCACAATCGACTCGCGGCCAATACCGGCAGCGCGCAGGGCGCGGGCGACGGTGCGCGCGCGCTGGTCCAGCTCGGCATAGCTGAGGCGCTGGCCTTCAAACACCAGCGCCGTTGCATTCGGGGTCAACGCGACTTGTTGGCTCAGGGCCGTGTGCAAGTGCGTCGGCCCGGGGTAATCGCGCGCGGTAGCGTTCCATTCAAGCTGCTGCTGACGTTCGGCGGGCGTCACCGCTGACCAGTCGCCAAGGCGCATCTGTGGCGTTTCCAGCATGGTTTCCAACAGCGCTTGCCATTGCGTCAACCAGCGTTGGGCGGTGGCGTGGCTGAACAGCGCGCTGCGGTATTCGAGCAACACCGACAGCACCTCGCCGTCGTGCACTTCCCAGTTCAGGTCGAATTTGGTTGCGCTGGCGGTGACCGCACGTTCGCTGACCTGCAATTGCGGCCACTGGCTGGCACTCGCGGCGCCGTTCTGCATCACGAACAGCACCTGGAACAACGGCGTCTGGCCGAGGCTGCGCTGCGGCGCGAGGTGTTCGACCACTTGATCGAACGGCACCTGTTGATGCTGTTGCGCGTCCAGCACGGTATTACGCACCTGATCGAGCAAACCGGCAAAATCCAGGCTCGGCTCCAGGTCGGCACGCATCACCACGGTGTTGACGAAGCACCCGATCAGCGGCTGCAACTCGGCCAAAGGCCGCTGGGCCACCGGGCTGCCGATGCGCACGTCGCGCTGGTTGGCGTAACGCCCGAGCAACAGTTGTGCGGCACTCAGCAGCAGCATGTACAGGGTCGCACCGCGCTGTTGCGCGAACTGGCGCAAACGCGCGGTCAGCTCGGCGGGCAGTTGCAACTGCACCGAACCGGCGCGCGGGTCGAGCACCTGCGGGCGCGGCTGGTCGGTGGGCAGTTCAAGCCGGTAGCCTGGGTCTTCAAGCTGCGTGCGCCAGTACGCCAGTTGGCTGTCGAACAGCGCCTGCTGCGCAGGCTCGCGTTGCCACACGGCGTAATCCGCGTAGTGCAGCGCCAGCGTTGGCAGGTTGGGCGTGCGGCTCTGGCAGTGTGCGCTGTAACACTCGGCCAATTCGTCGAGCAGGTTCTGGGTGGACGCGTCGTCGGTGGCGCAGTGATGCAGGGTCAGCACCAACAATGCCTGGCGGTTGCGCTGAAGCAACGTCGCGCGGATCGGCACTTCGTGCGCCAGGTCGAAGCGCTGCGCGGTGGCGGCCTGGATCGCGGCGTCGGTCAGTTGCTGCCAGCGTTGGTCGTCGACGGCATCCAGCGGCGTCAGGCCCAGCGGCAGAGCAAACGACGGCTCAATCACCGACGCCAAGTCACCTGCGGCTTCACGCACGATGCGGCTGCGCAGGATTTCGTGGCGTTGAATCACCGTGTTCAGCGCCGATTGCAGCGCCGCCAGGTTCAGCTCACCGTCGAACTGCACGGCGCTGACCGCATTGTATTCACTGACGCCGCTCAGTTGTTCGAGGAACCACAGGCGCTGCTGTTCGAACGACAGCGGCAAGCTGGCGGGGCGCTGCGCCGGTACAAAGGTTGCGGCAGGGCTTTGCAGCGGCTGCGTCAGCAACGCGGCCAGCGCTTGCAAGGTTGGGTGTTCGAACACTGCACGCAGCGGTGGCACCGAGGCAAATTGCTGACGCAAGCGTGCAAACAGCACCGCCGCCAGCAACGAATGGCCGCCGAGATAAAAGAACTGGCTGTCACGCCCGATAGCGCTCACCGGTACAGTCAGCAGCTCGGCCCACAAGGCCGCGAGTTGGCGTTCGGCGTCGGTACGCGGCGGGTCTTGCGCGTCCGGTTCGGCTTGGGTGTCTGGCGCGGGCAAGGCCTTGCGGTTGAGTTTGCCGTTATCGGTCAGCGGTAATTGGTCGAGCACCACGAACGCCGAAGGCACCATATAGTCGGGCAGCGCGGCGCCGAGGCTGTTGCGCCAGGCATTTACATCAGCCGCGTGGTCGGTGGTGACGTAGGCCACCAGGCGTTTGTCGCCGGGCACGTCTTCACGCGCCAACACCACCGCCTGACGCACGCCGGGTTGCGCGCCGATCAAGGCTTCGATCTCACCGAGTTCCACGCGGAAACCACGAATTTTGACCTGATGGTCCATGCGGCCGAGGTATTCAAGCTGGCCGTCCGGCAGCCAGCGCACCAAGTCGCCGGACTTGTACATGCGCGCCTTTGGCAGCGGCGAAAACGGGTCGTTGATAAATACCTTGGCGGTTTGTTCAGCGCGGTTGAGGTAACCCAAGGTCACCCCGGCACCGCCGATGTGCAGCTCGCCGGGCACGCCCACCGGCATCGGGTTAAGGAACGCGTCCAGCACGTAGGCACGCACGTTGGCGATCGGCCGGCCGATGATCGGGCGTTGCGGGAAATCCTCCACCGCGCAACCGGTGGCGTCCACCGTGCATTCGGTCGGCCCGTAGGTGTTGAAAAAGCGGCTGCCGCGTATTGCCGGCAGGCGTTGCCAGAGCTGCGCATCCACCGCGTCGCCGCCAAACAGCACAAAGCGCGGCAGGTAGGTGTCGCCACGGCGCACGCCGTCGGTTTCGAGCAGGTTTTTCAGCTGCGCCGGGGTGCATTCGAACGCGTCCAGGCGCGTCTCTTTGAAAAACTGCGCGAGTGCAGCCGGGTCGTAACGCACGTCTTCGGGCGTGAGGTACAGACTGTGGCCGTCGAGCAGCAAGATCAGCTCGGCGACGGAACTGTCGAACGCGAATGAATAGTTGAAGCTGGTGCGCATCGGCTGATCGGTGTAGCGCCGGTACAGGCCGTGGATACGCGCCCACGCGAGGTTGACCACGGACGCGTTGGTGACCAGCGTGCCTTTAGGCTTACCGGTCGAACCCGAGGTGTACATGATGTAGGCCAGGTCATCCGGCCCCGCGACTGGCGCGAGGTTGTCGCCTGGCTGCGCGGCGAACAGCGCGGCATCGGCGTCCAGGCGCAAGCGCGGCAACTGGCTGCCGAGCTGTTCGAGCAGGCGTTGCTGGCCGAGGAACAACAGCGGTTGTGCGTCTTCAAGCATGTACGCCAGGCGCTCCACCGGGTAGCTCGGGTCCAGCGGCACGTAGGCGCCACCGGCCTTGAGAATGCCCAACAGGCCGATCAACAGCTCCAGCGAACGCTCGACACACAGCGCCACCGGGCTATTGGCAACCACGCCTTGCGCCCGCAGCGTGTGCGCGACCTGGTTGGCGCGCCGGTTCAATTCGGCGTAGCTCAGGCGTTGGCCTTCAAAGCACAACGCATCGCGCTGCGGGGTGCGCTCGGCTTGCTGTTCAAACAACTGGGCGAAGGTCAGGTGCTGCGGCACCTCCATCTCGGTGCGGTTCCACTCGACCACAGTGCGTTGCCATTCCGCCGGCATCAACAAGGGCAGGGCGGCGACTGCGCGCTGTGGCTCGGCCAGCGTTTGTTCCAGCAAGTGTTCCAGGCGCGCGAGGGTTTGGCGCGCGCTGTCTTGGGTAAACAGGTCGAGGGCGAACATCAGCTCCAACTGGATCGGCGCATTGGCCGGGCACAGAACGTGCAGGTCGAGGTCGCATTCGGAATGTTTGAGCGGCGTGTCGAGGGCTTGGAAGGCCAGCCCCGGAAACTGCAAGCGCGACTCCATGGCCAATTGCTGCGCGACCATCACTTGATACAGCGGCGCATGGCTGAGGCTGCGCGGCAGTTGCAGGCTGTCGACCAATTGCTCGAACGGCAAGTCCTGATGCTGCAGGCCTTCGCGCAAACGGCTGGCGATTTGGCTGACCAACTCACTGAAGTCGGTTTGCGCGGTAAAATCAGCGCGAATCGCCAGGTTGTTGAGCAAGATCCCCAGCAAACCCTCGGTGCCTGGTTGCTCGCGGTGAGTCACCGGCGTGCCGATCAGCACCGTGGCATCGCCACTCAAACGGTGCATCAGTACCGCAAAGCCTGCGAACAACACGCAGAACGGCGTGGTGCCCAAGCGACTGGCGAAGGCTTGCACGCGGCCGCTCAGGCCGGCGCTGAGTTCACGCTGTACCAGGCCTGCGCGGTAGCTTTGCACCGACGGCCGTGGGTGGTCGGTGGGCAACGCCAGCAACGGGCTGGCGTCCTGGTCGCGGCGGTCGAGGGTGCGCGTCCAGTAATTGAGTTGACGCGTGAGTTCGGCGCCTTGCAGGTGCTCGCGCTGCCACAGCGCGAAGTCGGCGTATTGCAGGGGCAGGGCGGGCAATTGCGCGGCGCTGCCGTTGCAACGCGCTTCATAGCCCAGCGCCAGTTCGCGCAGGGCGATGGTTGCCGACCAGGCGTCGGAGACCAGGTGATGCAAGGCGATGCCCAGCACATGCTCGCCCGGCGCCACTTTGAGCAGGCGCGCACGCAGCAGCGGTGGCGCCGTCAAGTCGAACGGTTGTTCAAAGGTCGCTTGCAGCGCGCTGAATTGCGCGCCCTCACGCGCCGTGGCGCTCAGGTTCGACACATCTTCGAACGGCAACGCGAAGTCCAGCGCCGCGCTGATCTGCTGGCTGGGCACGCCGTCGACACTGCGGATGCCGGTGCGCAGGATTTCGTGACGTACCAGCAAGTCATTCAGGCTCGCCTGCAGCGCTGCAATATTGAGTTGACCTTCAAGGTGCAGGGCAAACGGGATATTGAACAGCGTGGTGCCCGGTGTCAGTTGCTCGATAAACCACAGCCGTTGTTGCGAGAACGACAACGGCAGCAGCGCTGGCCGAGGCTTGGCCTGCGGCGCACTGTGCGCGGCGGTGTGCGCTGTGGCGGCGTGCGCCTCACGCTCGGCGATGGCCACGGCCAGCAGCGCGACGCTCGGCTGTTCGAACAGCACGCGCAGCGGCAGGTCGAGTTTGAACTGGCTGCGCAAGCGCGCGACGATCTGGGTCGCCAGCAGCGAGTGGCCGCCGAGGGTGAAGAAATTGTCTTCCACGCCGACGCTGTCGCGACCGAGCACCTGCGCCCAGATAGCGGCGATGGCGGCTTCGCGTTCGTTGCGCGGTGCGATGCTTTCCAGCGTGTCGGCCTGCCAGTTCAGTTGCAGCGCGGCGAGGGCTTTGCGGTCGACCTTGCCGTTGTTGTTCAGCGGCAAACGTGGCAGGCATTCAAACGCCGCCGGCACCATGTACGGCGGCAGTTGCGCGCGCAGGTGTTGGCTTAAACCGCTGTCGCCCAGCGTGTCGTCATGCGCCGACCAGTAGGCCACCAACCAGGCTTCACCGACGCTGTTCTCGCGCAGCAGCACGGCGGCTTCGCGTACGTTCGGGTGCTGCGCCAGGCGGTGTTCGATTTCAGTCAGTTCGATGCGGTGCCCGCGCAATTTGACTTGCTGGTCGCGCCGGCCGAGGTATTCGATCACGCCATCGGCGCGCCAGCGGCCGAGGTCGCCGGTGCGGTACACGCGGCCGTCGAGGTGCGGGTGCTGGATAAAGGCCTCGGCGGTACGCTGCGGGTCGTGCAGGTAGCCACGGCCGACGCCGACGCCGCCCACGCAAATTTCCCCGGCCACGCCAATCGGCACTGGGCGCAGGGCTTCATCCAGCACGTACAAGCGGTTGTTGGCCGTCGGCTGGCCGATCGGCATATGGCTGATGCTGGCGTGCGGCGCTTGGGTAATCGGTTGGAACGCCACGTCATCCGAGCATTCGGCCGGGCCATAAGCGTTCATCAGCGCGATGCCGGGGAACCGCGCAAACCAGTCGCGGGCCACCGTCGGCGGCAGTGCTTCGCCGGTCGGCAGCACCCAGCGCAGGTCCGGCAGTTGCAAGTCGCACGGGCACAGCGCAAGCAGCGTGCGCATCAGGCTCGGGACGATTTCCAGCACATTCAGGCGCTCGCTGGCGAGCACCTGCAGCAGGCGTTGCGGGTCGTGGGCAATCTCGTCCGGCAGAATATGCACGGTCGCGCCGAGTACTGGCGCGGCGAGGAACTGCCACACGCAAATGTCGAAAGCCACCGACGCGGTCTGCGGGATGCGGTCAGCCGCGTTCAGCCCCAGCGCCGGGACTTTGCCAAAAATGTTATTGAGCATGCCGCGTTGTTCGATCATCACGCCCTTCGGCGTGCCGGTCGAACCCGAGGTGAACAGCACGTAAGCCAGGCTGTTCGGGCTGCCAAGGGGCGCCAGCGGCGCGTCGTTCGGGGTGTTCCAGGCCGCTTCGGCAAACAGCGCCGTGGGCGCGAGGTCGAGGCCGCTGAGCAATTGATCGAGTAGCGCGTGGCAATCTTCAGTCGCCACCAGCAGCGGCGCGCGCGACAGGGTGAGGATCTCGCGCAGGCGCTCCGGCGGGTGGTTGACTTCCAGCGGCAGCATCGCCGCGCCGGCCTTGAACACGGCAATCATGCAGGTTAACAACGCCAGGCCACGCGGCGCGACCAGCGCGACCAACTGGTCTTCGCCAGCACCGGCGGCGCGCAGCGCATGCGCCAGGCGGGTGGCGCGCCGGTCCAGCTCGGCGTAGGTCAGCGACTCGCCGTCGCAGACTGCGGCAATCTGCTCGCCGCGCTCTGCGACGTGCCTGGCAAACAGCTCGGCGTAACTTTTGCCCAGCGCAAAATCGTGCGGGTTCACGGCCCATTCGCCGAGCAATTGCTGACGCTCGTCAGTGGCCAGCAGCTCGAAACTGCCCAGCGGCGCCTCGGGCGCGGCGAGCATGCCGCGTACCAGGCTCGCCAAGTGGCCGAGCAAACGCTGCACGGTGTCGGCCTCGAAACGTTCACGGTCGTACGACACGCGAATGCCCAGTTGCTCGCCGGGCAGGATCACCACGGTCAGGCCGTAGTGGGTGTGCACGCTGTGGTCCATGCCATCGAGGGTGAACTGGAAACCACCGTGCAGAATCTGTTCGTCAATCGGCGCGTTTTCAAACACCAGAATGCTGTCGAACAGGGTTTCGCCACGCGGGAAATCGCTCCAGCCCTGAATGTCGGTGAGCGGCGTGTGTTCGAAGTCGCGCATGTCGACGTTGAGCCCTTGCAGCGCGCTGAGCCAATCACCCAAGCGCGCTTGCGGGTCGACGCTGACGCGCAGCGGCAAGGTATTGATGAACAGGCCGATCATCTCGCCGACGCCGGTAAGCTCGCCGGCGCCCGGCCACGGTGACGCCGAAGACCACGTCGCGTTGCCCGCTGTAGCGCGACAGCAGCAGCGACCATACGCCCTGGAAAAACGTGTTCGGGGTAATCCGGCGGCTGCGGCAGAAGCTGGCCAGCGCCTGGGTTTCGCTCGCGCTGAGGTGAATCAACTGATCGGCGACCAGCACCGCGTCGGTGTAGCGGTCGCGCGTCACGCCATTGTCGACCGTCAGCGCGGTCGGTGCGTTAAGCCCCTGCAACTGACCGCGCCAGAACTGCTCGGCTTTGCCAGCGTCCTGGCGTTGCAGCCATTGAATGTAGTCACGGAACGGCCGAGGGCTTTTGATCTGTGGCGTGCCACCGTTGCACAAGGCCTCGTAGACCTTGAGAAAGTCCACGGTCACCAAGGAGATGCACCAGGCGTCCATCAGGATATGGTGGAAGCTGCGGATGAATTCATACGACTCGTCCGCCAGACGCACCAGGCGAAAGCGAATCAGCGGCGGTTTGGACAGGTTGAAGCCGAGTTTCTGCTCGTCTTCGAGCAGCGTACGAATACGCGCTTCCTGTGCCGCTGGCGCCAGCCCGCGCAGGTCGAGGGTATCCAGCGGCACCTTGACCTCGCGGTGGATCACCTGCACCGGTTGCTTCTGGGTTTTCCACTGGAAGCTGGCGCGCAGCGACGGGTGCAACGCGACCACTTGACGCCAGGACTCAAGGAACGCGCCTTCATCAATGGCCCCACCGATGCGGTAACGATCCTGCATCAAGTACACGCCGGAGTCTTCGTGCAGCAGGGAGTGAAACAGCATCCCTTGTTGCAGCGGTGACAGCGGGTAGACATCTTCGATCGGATTGCGGGTGGTCTGTTCGGTGGTCATTCAAAACGTCCTGCAAAAAAAGGGGCTACGGCGCCGGGCGCGGCGGTTACAGGTCGGCGTCGTTGAGCTCGGCCATCAGCGCGTTGAGTTCGTCTTGCGACATCCCGGAGGCACTGAACTCGGCGCTCTCGGCTTCGACATGGCGAGCGTCCAGCGGCTGCGCGACGCTGGCCATGGCGGCAATAGTCTGGTGTTCAAACACATGCTTGGCCGACAGCGCGATGCCGTGCTCATGCGCCTGCGCCACCACTTGCAGGCTGAGGATCGAGTCGCCGCCAATCGCAAAGAAATTCTCGGTGACGCTGATGCTCGACAGCTTCAAGACCTTGGCGACGATGCCGTGCAGCGTGGTTTCCATCGGCGTGCGCGGGGCAACGTGGGTGCTTTGGTCAAAGGCGTCCGGGTCGGGCAATTGGCGCGTGTCGAGCTTGCCGTTCGGCGTGCGCGGAAACGCGCTGAGGGTCAGCACGCGCGCGGGCACCATGTACGACGGCAAGCGCTCGCCCAGGTAGCGCTTGAGCGCTTCCGAATCCGGCGCGTAGCCATGCGCGGCCAGCACGTAGGCGAGCAGGCGTTTGCCGGCAGGTTGGTCCTGCACGATCACCGCGGCTTCGCGCACGTCGCTGTGGCTGCACAGTTGGCGCTCGATTTCGCCCAGCTCGATGCGGTAGCCGCGCAACTTGACTTGATGGTCCTTGCGCCCCAGGAACGCCAAGCGCCCGTCGGCCAGCCAGCACGCCAGGTCGCCGGTGCGGTAGGCGCGGGTGCCATCGGCGAGGGTCACGAAGGCCTTGGCGGTTTCAGCGGGTTTGTTGCGATAACCGCGCGCCAGGGTCGGCCCGGCAAGCACAATTTCGCCGGGTTCGCCGATACCGCTGGCGGCCTCGTGCTCGTTCAATACGCGCAGGTCCATGCCGGCAATCGGTCGGCCGATGGTCAAGGCGCGCTCAGGGCTGAGCACGTCGCAGGTCGCCCACACGGTGGCTTCGGTCGGCCCGTATTCGTTGACCAGCAGGGCGTGCGGCAAGGCTTTACTGTGCTGGGCGATCAGCGACGGCGGGCAGGCCTCACCGGCGACGATCCAGCAGTGCAGGCTGTCGGCGCTGCCGAGTTGATCGAGCAACGCCTGGTACAACGACGGCAGCGACAGGCCATGGCTGACGCGGTGCGCGGCGATCAACTGCGCCAGGCGCGGCATGTCGAGTTCTTCACCCGGCGCCGGCAATACCAGGCGCCCGCCTTGGGCCAGGGTCCAGAAAATACCCGCCACCGAGCTGTCGAAGGCAAACGAGGACAGCAGCAGGTAAGCGCTGACTGGCGCCGCATACGCGGCCATGCGCACCTGCGTTGAATAGCTCAGCGCGGCGTGGCTGATTTCCACCGCCTTGGGTGCGCCGGTGGAGCCGGAGGTGTAGATCAAATACGCCAGGTCATCGGCGTGGGGCAGTGGCAACGACGGCAAGGCTTCGCCGCCGTGCAGGTCGTCCAGCACAAAGCATTGCAGGCCAGCCGGCACGCTGTCGGCCAGTTCCGGGCTGACCACGATGTGCGCGATGCCGCTGTCGGCGAGCATGTAAGCGCGCCGCTCCTGCGGGTAGCTCGGGTCGACGGGCACATAGGCGCCACCGGCCTTCAGCACGGCGAGCATGCCGACGATGGCGGCGTTGCTGCGCGGGAACAAAATGCCCACCGGCACGCCCGCGCCGATGCCGGCGTTGACCAGTTGGTGCGCGAGTTGCGTCGAGCAGGCGTCGAGTTGCGCGTAGCTCAGGTCGCCATGTTGGTCACTGAGGGCGACGGCGCTGGGGTGTTGCTGCACTTGGCGAGCGATCAGCTCGACCAGCGTGACCGCTTCGATCTGCGGCGGTTGCGCCTGGCTCGCGATGATCTGCGCCTGCAGCGGGCCGTTCATCGGCAGTTGCGCCCACGTGTGTTGAGGTTCGGCCAGCGCCGCCAGCAGCAACTGCGACCATTGTTCGGCGAGGCAGGCGGCCGCTTCCGCGCTGAGCACGTTGCGGTCGTAGATGATCTGCGCGTTGAGCTGGTCGGCGCCTTGATGCACGTGCAGGCATGCCTTGGCCGGGCTCATCACCGCGCTGGCGTCGCGTTCACGGGCGTCGCTTGCACGCCAGGCAAACGCGTAGCCGCCCTTGAGGTCTTGGGTGTAATAGTCTTGCCAGCCCGTGGCATGTTCGACCACGGCGCTGACGTGGCGGCTCTGTTCCAACAGCGTGGCCTCGGCTTGCAGGTCGATGCGCACGGGCAGGGCTTGCTCAAACAGGCCCACGGCGCTGTCGAGTTCCGGGCCTCGGCTGGCATGCATCAGGCTGATCGGCACGTGTTGTTGCCCTGACAAACGCCCCAGCAGAACGGCCCATGCCGTCAGCATCAGGTCGGCGGTCAATGCCGGCTGCAATGCCGGCTGCAATGCCGGGTAGTACGCCAGGTTCACCGCCACGCGCGCCGGGGCAAACCCGCCGCCCAGCGGCGTTTCCAGCGACAACTGCAAGGCGTGCTGTTCGCTGTCGGCCGAGGGATTCCAGAACGCCGTACCGGGGTGCTCGGGCGCGTCTTCGCTGAGGCTCCAGCGCCACTCCGCGTAGTCGGCGTATTGCAGGGTGTCGGACAGGTCGGGCGGGGTGTCTTGCAGCAGGGCCTCGGCCAGCAATTTCAGGCTGGTGAGGTCGAGGTGGCTGCTCGCAGCGGCCAGGTGCAACTGCGGCCCATCGGGCAATTGCAGCAGCGTGACCGCCAGCGGTTGGCTCCAGTCGCGCGTGGCCAGTGCGGCCTGTTGCTCAGCCGGGCTGAGGTGACGCAAATCCTTCAGCGTAACGCTCAGCGAGGTGGTGTCATGGATCACCTGCACCGGGTGGCGCAAGCCCGGCACGCTGGTCAGTTGAGTGCGCAATATCTCGCTGCCGTTGGCCAGCGCTTGCAGGCGCTGGGTCAGCGTGTGGGCGTCCAGCGTCTGGCTGATCGACCATTGCAAATGGCAACTGAACGGGTGTTCGGTTGCACCGTTGAGGTGTGGGTACAGCGCCGCCTGTTGCGGCGAGATGCGAAAACCTTGAAGTCCGTTCATGTTCAACTCAACTGCAAAATGGGGTAAGTGGCGCTCACACAGCCACGTCGCTGGACAGCAAGGCCTCGGCCATGCCGGTCATGATTGCGCGCTTGCCGGTGAAGGGCTCGCGACCATGCACCGCCAGCATGTTGTCGATAAACAGCACGTCGCCCTGTTGCCAGGTAAAGCGCACCAGCGAATCCAGGTAGGCAGCGCGCAGCGACTCCAGCACCTGCGGCTCGATCGGTGTGCCGTCGCCATAAAAGGTGTTGGTGGGCAGGTCGAGGTCGTTGAAGTTGCCTTGCAGCGAGTCGCGGATGGCCGGTGGCAGGGTGCTGATGTGAAAGAAGGTCGCGTGGTTGAACCAGACTTCTTCGCCAGTGCGCGGGTGACGCACCGTCGCCGGCCCGCGTTGGCGGGTGCGCAGGCGGTTGTTTGGTTTCCATTCGACTTCAATGCCGACGCTGGCGCAGTAGGCTTCGACTTCGCTGCGCTCCGAGGACTGAAACACGCTCTGCCAGGGCAGGCCGAAACCGTCGCCGTAGTTGCGCACGTAGAGCACGCCTTTTTCACTGAAGCGTGCTTCGATTTCCGGGCTGATGCGGTTTTTTACCGCTCGCGTCGAACCGATTGGGGTTTCGCCGCCGGTCTCGGAAGGCAGTTGGCAATAGAAGAACAGCCGCAGCGGAAAGCGCGGCGAATACGAATGCTCGTTGTGCGGGAAAATCATCTGGTCGGCCGGGTAATCGGTCGAGGTGTAGATATTGCCGCCGACGCGGGTACGCGGTGAGGCGCGGAACATGTATTCCAGCGCGCCGGGCGACAGGGCAGCGATCACCTGGTCGAATTGCTCCACCGACGCCACGCCGAACCCGCGAAACAGCAGGGCGCCGTAGTGCAGCAGTTTTTGTTCGAGGCTTTCACGTTCGCTGGCGGCCCAAGCGGCGAGGTCGACGCCGCTGACTGTCGGCTCAATCACCAGCGGCAAGGCGTGGTCGGGGCTGAGCAGGCGTTCGCTGACCAATGGCTGTTGCGCGACGTTCAGCGCTTTGCGGCGTACACCGCCGAGTGTGCGGGGTGCTGGGGGCGCGATAGGCATACAGGCATCCACCTTATCAAAGGGTCAGTGAGCGACGTTTGGTGTGCAGCAACTGGCTGCGACCGGCGAGGGTTTGCGACTGTTGGGCGTCACGGCGCACGGCCTGGTCCCAACCGTCGAGGCGCTCGGCCAGTGCCGGCAGCGGCTCGCCGAGCAGGTCGCGGGCTTCGCCCAACAGGCGCGTCCACAGGTGTTGCAGGCGCTCGGCGCGTTGCGGGTCGAAGTACTCGCCACGGTATTTGAGGGTGGCGTCGATACCGTGGGCGGCATGCACCAGGTCGAGTACCAAGTGGAAATCCCCCGGCGCCTGTGCCACCGCCATTGCCGTAAGCTCGGCGCCAGCGAGGGTGGCGGGTGCCACGCGTGACGGCTGATAGTTGAGCTTGACCTGAAACAGCGGCGAATGCCCCGGGCGCCGTGCGGGTGCCAATGCGGCGACCACCAGGTCGAACGGCAGGTCTTGATGGGCGTAAGCCAGTCGCGCCTGATCGCGCACCTGCTGGAAAAACTCAGCCAGGGTTAACTCACCCTGCACGTCGCAGCGCACCGTGAGTTGGTTGACGAAAAAGCCGATCACCTCGTTATGCGCGGCCAGCGGGCGGCCGCTGACATCGGTGCCGAGCAGGAACTGCGCCTGGCCGCCCAATTGTTTGAGCACCAGTTGGTAGCTGGCCAATAACAGCATGAACAGGGTCATGCCGTGTTCGCGGGCAAGGCTTGCCAGGCTGTCGCAGGTGGCTTGAGGCAGGTTGAAGTTCAGGCTGTGTTCGGCGTGCGTGCTGCCACTGCCGCCCAAGTCGAGGCTTTGCGGCACGTCGGCCAGGTGCTCGCGCCAGAACGCTTGCTGCGTGGCGATGCGTTGCGGCGTCCAATGCGCGGCTTCCCAGCGCGCAAAGTCGAGGTACTGCACGGGGCTGGTTGGCGCGGTTTCGGCGGCCAGTTCGGCGAGCAATAGTTGCGCGGAACGGCCATCGAAGGCGATGTGGTGCAGCGTCAGCAACAGGTGGTGTTGCGGCGCGTGGCTGATCAGATGAGCGCGCAGCACGGGGCCGTGCTCCAGATCGATCGGGCTTGCGTGTTCACGGTCCAGGCAATCCTGCAACTGAGTATGGCGGCTCAGCACCACCGCGCGGGTGGGCAATACCCGCTGTTGCGGCCCTTCGGCGCTGTCGTGGTAGACCGTGCGCAGCACACTGTGACGCTCGACCAGTGCATTCAGCCGTTGCGATAACGTATCTACATCAAGTGGGCCTTGCAGCGTGAGGTGCAACACCAGGTTGTGGCGGCTGTCTTGTGGGTTCAATTGATGCAGAAACCACAGCCGGCGTTGCGCGAAAGATTGGCGGCTGTGGCTAGCGGTGGTACTGGTTGCGGCCTCGGCAATCGGCGCTGGCGTACTGAGGTAGACCAGCAGCGCGTGTGCCCATTCGGCAAGGCTTTGCTCGCCGAACAGGCTTTGGGTGTCGAGGTTCCAGCCGAGGTCGCGGTGCAGGCGCGCGGCAAAGTCGGCGACGCCGATGGAGTCCAGGCCCAAGCCGATCAGGCTGAGTTCGAAATCGACTGCCAGGTACGGGTTGATTTCAGCCAGGGTCTGTTGCAGCCACTGGCGGCACGTCGCAGTGCTGCCGTGCTGACGCAGGTGTTCGACGTCAATGCGTTCGACAGGCGCGGCAGTTGCAGCACCGCTCTGGGCGATGATGCTCAGCGTACCGGCGGCGAGTTGCGTGCGCGCCCCTTGGCGGGCAATTTTGCCGCTGGTGGTCATCGGAATGGTGCCGGCTTGCACCAGCACAATCTGGTCAATGCCGCAGTCAGCGGCTTCGCGCACGGCGGCTTGCATTGACGCAAACAGCGCGGGGTGGTGCGCCGGGTCGACGAATTTGCGTTGCGGTTCGGCGACGATCACCAGTTTTTCGCGGCCCAACAGCGGGTCCATCTGCGAGAAGGCGGCGATGCGCCCGGTGCGAATGCCTGGCTCGCTGTCGGTGATCGCAAACTCGATGTCGTGAGGGTAGAGGTTGCGGCCGTTGAGGATCAGCAAGTCTTTCAGGCGCCCGCAGATCACCACTTGGCCTTTGTGCATAAAACCCAGGTCGCCGGAGCGCAGGTAATGCCCAGGCTCGCCGACAATTTGCGCCTCGAACGCGATGCGGCTGGCTTCGGGGTTTTGCCAATAGGCCTCGGCGTTGCTTGGGCCTTGCAGCCAGACTTCGCCGATGCGGTCGGCGGCGCAGCGCTCAAAGGTCTGCGGGTCGGCGATGGCGATACGGTGCAGGGCCTGCGGGTAACCGCAGGCGACAAATTCCACGGCCGCCGCGTCGCCGCCTGCGAGCACCGCGCGGCCGCTTTCCAGCACTTTCTTGTCCAGGCGCAACACCACCGGCAGCGCGTCGGCGGGCGTTGCGCTGACACACAAGGTGGCTTCGGCCTGGCCGTAACCGGGGCTGATCGCCAGAGGGTTGAGGCCGCAGACGGCAAAACGCTGGGCGAAGGCGTCGAGGGTGCCGGGGTGGATCGGCTCGGCGCCGTTGATGGCGTGCCGCCAGGCGCTCAAGTCGAGCTGGGCAATCAGGTTGTCGCTGACCACACGGTTGCACAGCGCGTAGGCGAAATTCGGCGCGAAACTGGCGGTGGCGCGATAACGGCTCAACGCCTGTAACCACGTCGACGGCGAATTGACGAAGGTTTGCGAGGCGATCAGGTAGCACGGCATGCCGCTGTAGAGCGGCGCGAGTACACCGCCGATCAGGCCCATGTCGTGGTACAGCGGCAGCCAGTTGACCATCGCGCCGTGCTCATCGAAGCCATAGGCCTGACGCATCAGCTCGACGTTGGCGAGCAGGTTGCGCTGGCGAACTTCAACCCCTTTCGGCGTGCCGGTGGAGCCCGAGGTGTATTGCAGGAACGCGACGCTGGCGCCGTCCACCGAAGGCCGTTGCCATTGATCGGCGGCAGGCGTGCCGAGGTCGCTGACGGTGAACACGTCGATGCGATGCTCCACCAGCTCGCGCAGCGCTTCGCAGTGCTCAAGCGGGGCGAGGATCAATGCCGGCTGCGCATCAACCACCACATTGCGCACGCGGTCCAGGTGCCGCGGTTTGCGCGACGGCGGCGGAAACAACGGCACGGCGATCAGCCCGGCATATAAGCAGGCGCAGAACGCGCGAACATAGTCGAGGCTGCTGGGCAGCATCAACAGTACCCGCTCGCCTGGTTGGCAACGCGCTTGCAAGGCGGCTGCCAGCGACTGGGATTGTTCGTGCAGTTGAGCAAAGGTGAGGGTTTCGCCGATCTCGACGCCGTCAGGCAAAAAATGCAGGGCGGCACGCTGCGGGAAGTGCAGGGCGTTAGCCTCCAGCACGTCGATCCAATGATTGAAGGTAAACATGCTGGGATTTACGCCATGGCCACGATGACTTTGCGGTCACCGGTGTAAGGGTTGCGCCCGTGGGCGACCAGTCGGTTGTCGAGCATCAGAATGTCACCGGCTTGCCACGGGAAGCTCACGGCGGTCTGGTCGTAGACCTCACGCACCGTGGCGAGCATCGCGTCGGGGATCGCCGAGCCGTCGCCGAAGTACACGTGGCGCGGCAGGTTTTCTTCACCGACCGCCGCCAACAGGCTGGCGCGTACGCCAGGTTCAATGGCCGAGACGTGAAACAGGTGGGCCTGGTTGAACCAGACCCACTCGCCGGTTTGGGGGTGCTGCAACACGGCTGCGCAGCGCTGGCGGGTGCGCAGGTCACCGTCGGGTTTCCATTCCCACTCGATGCCGTTGGCCTGGCAGTAGCGCTCGACCTGGGCGCGGTCTTCGGTGTTGAACACCTTCTGCCAGGGCAGGTCGAGGGCGCCGCTGTAGTTGCGCACGTAAAGCAGCTCACGGCTGGCGAACAGGTCGCGGATCTCGGCGGGCATGCGCTGATAGATCAGGCGGCTGTCGCAGAT
The DNA here is from genome assembly GCF_009296165.1 of Pseudomonas kitaguniensis. GTDB lineage: Bacteria > Pseudomonadota > Gammaproteobacteria > Pseudomonadales > Pseudomonadaceae > Aquipseudomonas > Aquipseudomonas kitaguniensis. Next base: position 41,645 of record NZ_VUAZ01000052.1, read on the forward strand.
CGGCGTTTCGCCGCCGTTTCACTGGCCTTGATGCAGTGAAACCAGATGCGCGACGGCCACGGCCGGGTGTAGGCCTGTTCGTTGTGCAAGGGAATACATTGATGGGCCGGGTATTCAGTCGAGCTGTAGACCCCGGCGAACACTTTGCTGCGTGGCGTGGAGCCGAATTCGTAGCTGGCCAGCGGCGCGCCGAAACTCGCGGCAAAACGCTTGAAGTCGATGGGTGTGGCCACATTAAAGCCGCGAAACAGCACGCCGCCGACGCTGCGCAAGGTCGCATCGAGGCTGTCTCGGATCGACGGGTCGAGGGCGTGGATCGATTGCCCTGGTTCGGCCTGAATCAACCTCGGCAGCGTCGCTGCAGCGGGGGCTCCATCTGTGTTGATGGAAACAGGCGCGGAACGTCCGTTGGGGTGTTCGATTGAGGTCATCCTTTGCACATCCTGTTGTTTTTCTGGCTCTGTAGCAACGTCAAAGCGGGCCTTGAAAGCTGGGCAGAGGCCTTCACAAAACATTGAAACGAAATGTGTGCATCTCGATACTGAGGCCATACTAGGTGTGAATGCGAGGGATTATCAATACTATTCCTTTAATATTTTTTTTCGACTAGACTCCGCCCCGCTGGGAAAAAACAGGGGTTTGCCGACGGATAAAAATACCAATAACTGCATAAACAACTGCGGTAGGGGGCGGGGCGTGAATTACAAAATTAATACACTTGCGTTGGCGGTAGGGTCTGCTATGTGCCTGATGAACAGCGCATGGGCCGACGATCAGCCAGCCGCACTGGAAATGGCTCCGATCACCGTCACCGGTGAAAAAATCAACCGCACGCTTGAGCAAACCCAGTCGAGTGTAGCCGTGGTCACGGAACAGCAACTGCGCGACAAGGCGGATCACAGCCTGATCGACGTATTTGCGCGTACCCCTGGCGTGTACAACCAGGCCGGTAACGAAAACTGGGGCATCCGCGGTGTGCCGGTGTCGGGTTTCGATGACCAGGGCCCGGCCACCCTTAATGGTGCAGTCTCGGTGTACGTTGACGGCGCCCAGCAACCCAACCGCGCGCTGACCCTGAGCCCGATCGGGCTGTGGGATACCGAGCAGGTCGAAGTGTTCCTTGGCCCGCAATCCACCACCCAGGGCCGCAACTCGCTGGCCGGCGCGGTGGTTATCCAGACCAAAAACCCTACCTTTGACCCGTCGTTCTCCGCGCAGACCAACATTGGCAACTACGGTGAACGTGGTGTGGCCGTGGCGGGCGGTGGCTCGATCGTCGACGACAAGATCGCCGGGCGTATCGCCATCGACACCCAGGACGGCGACGGTTATATCCGCAACACCACCAACCACGACGATGCCAACCCGCACCGCACCAGCAACTATCGCGGCAAGTTGTTGATCACGCCGAACGACGACACCGATGTGCTGCTGACCTACGCGCACAGCGAACACCGCCAGGGCGACAACTCGATCACCCGCATCGGCGACAAGGTGCAGTATTACAAGATCGACTCCAACACCAAGGCCTACGACAACCTTAACCAGGACACCCTGAGCGCGAAGATCGACTGGCGCCTCAACGATGCCTGGACGCTGACCAACCTGACCACCTACACGCATTCGGACTACACCGCGCGCAAGGACTTCGACCAGACGTCCACGGCCAACAATGTCATCTATCGGAAACAGTCCGGCGATATGTTCAGTCAGGAACTGCGTTTGGGTTATCAGTCCGATACCGTGCGCAGTTTTGGCGGGGTGTACTTCGGCAACACCACCAACAGCTTCCACGACCGTTTGGAGTTCAACAACGTGCCGCGCGGTGCCGCCAAGGGCGACGTCGATATTAAGAACGCTGCGCTGTTCGGTGAAGTGGACTGGGACTTCGCGCCCAACTGGACGCTGATCACCGGCCTGCGCTACGACTACGAAACCAACGATACCGACATCAAGCAGGACGACTTCTCCAGCCCTGGCAAGGTCAAAAAGAGCTTCAATGCGCTCCTGCCAAAAATTGGCGTGGACTATCAATTCGTTCCTGACCAATACGTCGGGTTCATGGTGCAGAAGGGCTACCGTGGCGGTGGTGTGAACGTGCGGGCAGGTGGCGGTCACCAGGCTTACGATCCTGAATACACCACCAACTACGAGCTGTCGTACCGTGGTTCGTTCCTCGAAAAGACCCTGCGTGCGCGTGCCAACCTGTACTACACCGACTGGAAAGACCAGCAGGTCAGCGTGCTTGACCCGTCGGGTGATTTTTTCCTGGTTTACAACGCCGGGCGCAGCGACATCAAAGGCTTGGAAGTGTCTGTCGAAAAAGACTTCGGTGAGCAGTTGACCCTGAACGTCGGCGGCGCTGTCACCGACGCCAAGTACAAGGACTTCAACACCGGTGATGGCCTCGACCGCAGCGGCCAGCCGTTCCTTTATTCGCCGAAATACAAAATGTCGGTGGGCGGTACGTACCGCTGGAACGAGCGTCTGACCCTTAACACTGACCTCACCTATCAAAGCACGGCGCCGTCCGACTTCGAGTTCGATGATAACGGCCAAGTCAGCAAAGTACGCCGCAGCGACAACTATGTGCTGACCAACTTCAGCACCGAATACAAGGTCACCAAGAATGTGGCGGTGTCCGGTTACCTGAAAAACGCGTTCGGTAAGGAATACGTTACCAGCAACCGCATCGGCGACATCATTGACGTGGGCGCCCGCGTACGTTCGGCCTGGTGCTGCGTTACGACATGTAAGTCGATGGGCGCAGGGATGCGCGTTCCCTGCGTCTGGTTTCAAGAGTTTGGCTGCCGGGCGCATGCGTGCCCGGGCAGCGCTGCTTGCTTCCAAACCCAGCCTCCGTGGAGGACGTAATGAACGCTTTTTCGAATGCCACAACCGGTGGCGCGTCACAGCTACGCCTGTCGCACACGGGCCTGTCGCAGCCTTATTGCCTGGACCTGACGCCGATGCTGGAGCGCCAGCAACAGCAGGAATCGAACGCCCGCAGCTACCCGCGCCGCATCCCGCTGGTGCTGGAGCGCGCGCATGGGATTTACGTACAGGACAGTCGCGGCCAAGTGTTTGTCGATTGTTTGGCCGGTGCCGGCACCCTGGCGCTGGGCCACAACCACCCGGTGATCATTCAAGCAATCACCCAACTGATGGCCGCCGGTGTGCCCATGCACACGCTGGACCTGATGACACCGGTAAAGGACGCCTTCGTTCAGGAAGTCTTCGGCTGCCTGCCCGCCGATTTCGCGCGCACTGCACGTATCCAGTTTTGCGGCCCGAGTGGCGCGGATGCGGTGGAAGCCGCGCTCAAATTGACGCGTACCGCGACCGGGCGGCATTCGGTGCTGGCGTTCGAAGGTGCTTATCACGGCATGACCTTGGGCACCTTGGCGATCAGCGGCAACCTGTCGCCAAAAAATGCCCTCGGCGCATTGATGCCGGGCGTGCAGCGCCTGCCGTACCCGCACGATTATCGCTGCCCGTTTGGCGTTGCAGGCGAGGAGGGCGTGACCCTCAACGTGCGCTACCTGGAACATCTGCTTAACGACCCGGAAAGCGGCGTCACCTTGCCGGCCGCGATGATCCTTGAGCCGATCCAGGGCGAGGGCGGTGTGATCGCAGCGCCAGACCGCTGGCTGCAGGAACTGCGCCGCTTGACCAGCGCCCACGGGATTCCGCTGATCGTCGACGAAATCCAGTGCGGTATCGCGCGCAGCGGGCGCATGTTTGGCTTCGAGCAGTCGGGCATTACCCCGGACGTGATCACCTTGTCCAAGGCCATCGGCGGCGGCCTGCCGTTGTCGGTCGTGGTCTACAACGATTCGCTGGATGTATGGCAACCCGGCGCGCATGCCGGCACCTTCCGTGGCAATCAACTGGCGATGGCGGCCGGCACGGCGACCTTGCGCTTTATTCGCGACAACCAGTTGGTGGCGCACGCCGAGAGCGTGGGCGCACACCTGCGCAAACAGTTGCAGGCGCTGCAAAGCGAATTCGCCTGGGTCGGCGATGTGCGCGGGCGCGGGCTGATGCTCGGCATGGAAATCGTCGACCCGCACGGGGTTGCCGATGTACAAGGGCACCCGCCGGTCGACGCTGCGCGCGCCAAGGCGTTCCAGCAGGCCTGTTTGCGGCACGGCTTGATCGTGGAGTTGGGCGGGCGTCACGGCGCAACCGTGCGTTTTCTGCCGCCGCTGATCATCACCGAACAAGAGATCGACTTTGTTGCGCAGATCCTGTTCAAGGCCGCGCATTCGATCACTACGCAGCCCTGATCGGGCGATGCCCGGCTGTTCCATACGGGGCCGATACGCTCGGTGTACGTGCGCGATCCGGACCTTAACCTGATCGAGATTTGCGGGTACGTCGAGGTTGCCGGTTAGAAGTCCAGAGTGACTCCGGTATAAAGCGCGCGACCATCTCCCGGAGAGTGCAGCGACCCTCGGGCACCGTCCGGGTCGTACCACACGTATTCGTAATAGCGGTTGGTGAGGTTTTTCAGCTGCAGGTCGACGCTCACCGACGGCGTCACTTTGTAGGTTGCACCGAGGTTCATCAGTACGTAACCGCCATACGTGCCTTGGGTGTTTTCGCGCTCCAGGTAATAGTCGGTCTGGCCGTTCATCCACGCAGTCAACTGCAACGCAGGTGTCGCCTCGTAGCTGATGCCGGCGTTGTAGAGGTGATGGGGGATGTGGTCGATTTGCTGACCTTTGCTGTCAGGTAACGTGGCACTTGGCTGGAGTATTTTCGAATACTGCCAAGAGTAGGCCAGCCACAGTTCAGTGCGGTCGTTGGGGTGCAGGTTCACCTGTAAATCGTAACCCCAGCGCCGGGTTTCGCCGACGTTATCCGACTCGCCGCTTGGGTCGTTCAGCCTGCGACTGACTTCCCCGGAGGCCTCTTGCTGCCAATAGGCGACACGCCCGTCCACCCAGTCAGCCGGTGTGAACTTGATGCCGGTTTCCCAGCCGTCGTTGATCGACGGTGCCAGGTCGGTATCCCTGGGCGGAATTTTGTACGCCGCCGCACCCGTGCCGACTTGAAAGGTACGCCCCCAGTTCGCGTAGACGCTGGCGACGTCCCACGGCGAATAGACCACGCTGAGCTTCGGCTGCTTGATCAGCCCGTAGTGGTTGATGTCGTAATCGGTGCCGGTCATTTCATTGGTGAAGTTGCCCTGAATTTTATCGACGCGGTAGGCCGGTACGATCTTCAGGGACTCGAACGGTTTGATCTCGGCCTGGACATAAGCGCCGTAGGTGTCGAAGTCAAACTGCTGGTCGCGCGTGGTGGCCAGGCGCGCACGCTCTTTGCTGCGATAGCGCTCACTTTTGTTTTGCTGCTGTTGTACGTCTGCGCCACCTTCCAGCGCGAAATCGTAGAGCCAGCTGACTTCAGGTCGCCAGGTCAAAGAGGTGAGGGCGCCATACTGTGTCTCGTAGGCGTCGCGCTCTTGCTGCGAGCTTGTGCGCCAATACTGCGTCCAACGCCTGTCATCAAAGGTATTCACGTAGGTTTTCGCTGACCAAGCCAGCGTATCAGCCAGGTCTGTGTCGACATGCAGGCTGACCTGATTCATGCGCCGCGTGCCTGTGTCGGTAGCGTTAAAACGGTTGGTCATTTGGGGATGACGACGCGCATCCTCCTCAGTCAGATAACCCGGCTCCTGTGCCTCGGTTTCGTAGTGACGGGCGATCAGGCCGATGCGGTAGCTGTCATCGTCCGGCGTGTAGAACCATTTGCCCGACATCGAAAACTTGTCTGCCTGAGCGTGATCCCGGTAACCAGCGGATTTCTGATAGGCGAAGAAGTAGTTCTGCGTCCAATTGCTGCTTTGAATGCCCTTGGCGAGTTGGGCCTCCTGAGTATTGAAGCTGCCATACCGCAGGCGCGCCTTGGTGTAGTCGCCACCGGTGCGGGTCAGCATATTGACGTTGCCGGCGATGTTATTCAGGCCATAGCGCGCATCACTGGTGCCACGCACCACCTCGATGCTGTCCAGCTCCATAGGGAAAATCATGTCCATGTACGGCATGTTGCCGTCATTGCTGTTACTCGGAATGCCGTCAATCAGCAGCTTGACCGCGTTGACTTCGCCTTCGCCGTTGAAGCCTCGAAACGAGATTTTGCCGGAGGTGGTGCCTTGGTTGAATTCAGTCAGCATCACGCCCGGTGCGCGGCTGAACAGCTCCCAGCTGTAGTTGACCGGCATTTTATCGAGGATGTCGGCGCCCAGAATATCGACTGAGCTGAGTACATTGCTGGTGTTCAGCGGGCCGCTGGCGGTGCCCTGGACGCTGACCGCGCCCAAGGTCAGCGTTGAGTTTTCGAGGTTGCCGGCGTCGGCCAGTGCCACTGACAGCGGGCTTGCTGCAAGCATGCCTATCGAGAGCAAGGGCCAGATAGAACAGCAAATAAACAAAGGCTTTGCACGCGGCAAAGTGATTGAACTAGGCATAACGCACACTTCCTGATAACCAAGCGTATTCATCGGCGTTTAAGTGGCCACGCGCAGGCCGCACAAACACCGTGCAATGAAAACAGCGCCGAACATGCGTCGGCTAACTGCGAGGGTTAATCAGGCGAAAGGCGAGGCGCGCGGGCTTAGGCTCGGCCAACGAATTCGAGGATGTAGCGTGGGTAATTCCAAGTAGACGAGCGCGGCGTCAGGCGTGTATCGCGGCAGGAAATTGCGGTAGTAGTTAGAGGGCAGTGCTGCCAGGCCGGCATGCCCACAGCAGCAATCGCCGTGTTGCATAAGGGTCTTGGAGGGCGTCTGCTGTTGAAGCGGATCGCTAAGTTTGACGAAACCAGGCGGCAGTACTTTTGAAGGGCCTGCGGAGCAAAAACCGCCCCACAGCATCAACTGCACGTCTGGCGTTTGCATAGCGCGGCTTAACGGCATGGCCAACATGTTTAACAACACGGCCAGGCAGGCAATCCACGGGCAGATGCGTTTCAACGAAGACATGCAAGAGTCGCTGCAAAGGGGCTGGCATTTAGCCAGAGTTCGATAGCGGTGTAAAATTCTATGGAGTGCGCTATTTCGCCGCACACTGAACAATGCACATTGTTAGTTAGCTAACCATAGTAGGCCGTTTACAAATCGTGTGTCGATGTCCTCAATCTGTCATATCGAAACCTTAGAGTACGCGCAAATGTAAGGAAATATTTCAGGCGCATGAGTTCAATAGCGCGTCGCCAAGTGCTTGTCGGCGATGATGCCCGCTATAGAATCTAATGACCCCGTTTTGGCCAGGAGCGTTATTGCTGCATAACTTTCCGAGTCAACCTGTTTTGTCTTGAGAGCGCGCATCTGCGATGCACACTTCGAAACGCAGGTTGTCTGTCCAACATGGATATTGACTTGCCTATGAACGCGCAGTTTTCGAAGGTTGATTGGCTGATTGCAAGCGTTGGCATCCCGGCACGGGTGTTGGCAGCATGATCGCGCATGGAACCATAATGACACTGGCGGCGAGCGTAATGCTCAGCGCAAGTTTCGCAATGGCTGCTTCTGCACCCGTCAAAGACCAGACTGTTGTCGCCGTCATTAAATTTGTGAAGCGCGCCGAAGGGCCAGGCTTGCGCTTCGATCCAGCGAGTTGCACCCCCTGCAGGCGAGTGACAGACCCCGACTGGAACGCCGACAACCCGCGCGAGACGATCATTGCGCTGACAGTACCGCGCTCACGGATGCTCGAACTGAGGTTCGACGGCGCAGTGGCTAATACCTCGCGAGTGATTCTGGAGACCGGTGACATTCCGTTCAGGCTCGATGACGGGCGTTTGTACGTGGTACTGCCGCCACTGGCTGCGGATGCGATAACGGCCGCCGAAGTGTCCACGCATATCGTTGAGCAAGGTATGGTCCTGCGCTTCGAGCATGCTGACCCTGCACGTCGTGCGGGTTTTTATAGTCAAGGTGAGTTTCCTTCTGTGCAGCGCGCGGCGGCCAACGTGCTTGAGTTCGCGCAGCGTGAGGCCGTGCGTGACCTGGGGCTTGGGCACACGGTAGAAAGCCGCGGGCTGGGCAAGATCCAGATCATGGGGTTCGACACCAATGCCCCCCACGGCCATGAAGATGCGCCGCCCCACATGCACATGCACCTGCGTTGGCCAGCGAACACCGGCACGCAAATCGCCCACTACTACATCGGCACGGACGGTCTGCTGCTGCACAACATTGTCGGCGTAAAAGGGATTGATGCCCCGGAAAGGCGCTTTGAGCGCGGGGATTCATTTACCACGGTCGGCCCTGATGGTCGCCCGGTCTACACCCATCGCATTACGCCACAGGGCGCGCTGCAGATCACTCGTCCTGATGGCGCGATGTGCCTGATAGAGCCTGCCGGGGCAGGGCGCGAGGGCTTCGCAGGTGGAGCGAGTGTGAGCTGTTCCACCGGCACTAAACGGTTGGTCAACGTGGATGACGATCTGCACAAAGGCCGACTGAAAGTCAGCATCGACAATATTGAGGAGATCTACTACTACGACCCGGACACCGGCGTTTTGCTGTCCCCCAGGCAACCACCTCCCGTACCCCCTTCGGTGTATGTGGAAGCGGTGTCAGGCCCAGGCCTGTCATCGTCAGTGGCTGACTAGCGCTGTTGCTTTCGCACGTACAAACCTAATCCACTTCTGACCTTGCGGGAGTTAAGTCTATGTTTTGTATACCGAGAATAGTTCTACTGTGCACATCGATAGTTGTTCTGGCGGCGCCATGCATTGCGCGCGCAGAGTACAACACCGACAAGATCGGCGGGATACTCAAAGACGCCCACAACGACCTTACGATTGTCTGCGCCCACCGCGGATTGCACGGCACCGCGATAGGCACCAACGCTCACCCGGACTGGCTGCGCGATGTGCCGGAAAACTCGATCGCCGCCATTGAGCAGGCTGCCAGCAGTGGAATCGAGTGTTCGGAAATCGATCTTCAACTGGACCGCAACGGTAACGTGATCGTGTTGCATGATTCCAACCTCGGCCGAACCACCAACGCCTACACCACCGCAAACTCGACCGAGTATGACCCTTACGGGCATGGCGGCTATAACCCGAACTTGTCGAACTATTTTGGAAACACCCTGAATCTAAACCTTCGGCATCCCTCCCTGAATGGCTACAGCAACCAGAAATTGCCCACGTTCGATGCCATTTTGGACACGATCAAGCGCGATAAAATCGCGATGATCCTGCTGCTTGATGTAAAGAACATCGAAGCCGCCAAAAAAGCCTGGCAGAGCGTGAAGACGCACACCAACTGGTGGGGCACGCCGGCCGAGCGCTGGGTGTACTTCAAAATGCCGGTCAACGTGATTGGCACGACCGCTGCCAATTTTGAAGCCAAGGGCATCATGAATGCCCAGAGCGAAGCCGGACGCTTCCGCCTGATTCCGGTGTTTGGTGCAGACTTTATTGACGCCAGTGGCGGGCCGGCAAATTCGCTTATGAACTGGCAAGGTTACTACAACAAGGGTTATGTCTACGCCACCGAAGTGCGACTCAAGGAATATGACAACACACTCAGGTTTCCGCTGAACAACATCATGAACAGCTACTACGCCATGCGAACCACGCGCGATGTGAAAACCATGGGTGCTTATCAGCCTGTCGCGGAGACCAAGTTCTATAGCTTCTTTGCCGCCGATGGCCATTGCTGCACGGAGCCCAAGTACTGGCTGTGGAAATCCCAGAAGGGCTTTGGCCAAGAGACGGGGGATAACCGCACAAGCCTCAACTGGATCATGAACACCGCAGGCAAAAGTTTCAGCTACATCATTACGGACGATCCTCTGACTGCCATGTCGGCACTAAAAAATGATAACCGTCGAAACACGGGTCTTATTTCAAACTAGTTGTTTGATAGCCGTTGGGTGAGTGAACACTTTTATTACGCCGGCCGGATGCGCATGCCGTGTCCGGTCGATAGCGTGCTGTCTAACGGTCTATTGGAAAGACAGGTGGCTGTTATTCAATCAACTGAAGTTGTTGTCATCATAATAAAAACAGCCGCATCGACGCGATATTTAAAAGCCTTTTTAAAGCGCCATGCTGCTATTTATTTTGTCCCGATTGGTGATGTTATGTTCGCGTTACTTTCATCGCGTCATCCTGCGCAACTTTTTCGCGACTGCGATCTGTTGCGTGCTTCGCCGGCAGTTACGTTCGATACCCCCGCGACACCTTTACCGGCAGTCGCTGTGCCCCGCAGTGGCGTGGGGCCTATTGCTTGTGTATGCCTTGTTGCATTGGGTATGCATGCGGCGGGCTTTCTATGGTTTCGCAACAGCGCGCCCGCGCAGCCTTTACCGCCTATCACCCGGCCGATGCCGATTGCAATGCAAATGGTTGCCAAGCCCAAGCCGCCGCCTCCAATGCCGGCGGTTGAACAACCGGCGCGCCGCCACCCGTTACACCGGCACCGCCCCCCAAACCTGTGGCCACCGCGCCGAAGGCTGAGGCGCCACGCGCGCAGCCCGCCAAGCCACCGGCCAAACCACAACCTGCCCAGAAGCCGGCTGTCGAGAAGCAACCGCCTGCTGCGGCGCCCCAATCGATGCCGACCCAGCGACCTGCGCCAGCTTCGCCCGTCAGCCGCGAACCGACTACCACGGCACCCATCGGCCGCGCCGGTTACTTGAACAACCCGCCACCGGTGTATCCGCCCGCAGCGGCCAAACGGCATCAGCAAGGCACGACAGTGCTGCGCGTGCATGTACTGGCCAACGGTCGCCCGGACCAGGTTGAGGTTGCTCAGTCCAGTGGTTTTTCGGCCCTGGACGATGCCGCCCGCGCGGCTGTTCGACAGTGGTCCTTCACTCCTGCCAAGCGCGGTGACAGCCCGGTCGATGGCTGGGTCAACGTTCCGCTTGCCTTCACTCTCGCTCCTTGAGGCGCCTTACCATGACAATCGACTACTCAACGCTGATTCAGCAAAGCTCCATGGGCATTCTGCTGCTGTTCTCATTGGCGACCTGGGCCGTACTGCTGCTCAAGGCCTGGCAGCAGGGCAGGGTGAAAAGCCAGAACAAGCGCTATGCGCAGGCGTTCTGGGCCGCGCAGGATTTTGATACGGCGTTGCACAGCGGTCCGCAAAAAAGCCAGTTGGCGCGTCTTGCGCAAGTCACCACGCAAGCGCTGTCCGGCGGCCACGATGGCCACGAACCGGCTGACAGCTGGAGCCGCCAGGAACTGCTGGAGCGCAGCCTGCATCAGCAGATTTACGCTGAACGACGCACCCTTGAAAGCGGCATGATCGTGCTCGCCTCCATCGGCAGCACCGCGCCTTTTATCGGCCTGTTCGGTACGGTGTTCGGCATCATCCATGCCCTGCAAGCCATCAGCACAGCCAAGTCAGCGAGCATTGCGGTGGTGGCAGGGCCGATCGGCGAAGCCTTGATCGCCACCGGCGTCGGCATTGCCGTGGCGGTGCCGGCAGTGCTCGCCTACAACTTTTTCAGCCGCCGATTGAAACTCATGGTGGCCGACCTGGATGTGTTTGCGGTCGACCTGCTGAACCGCGCCCAACGCCATGCCTTCAGATTGAAAGGCGAGCGTGACGCTGGTCGCAGCCTGAGCGGGGTGGCTTGAGATGGCCTTCTCTTCAAGCCACGACGACGATGCAATCAGTGACATCAACATCACGCCTCTGGTCGACGTGATGCTGGTGCTGCTGGTGGTGTTTATCGTGACCGCACCGTTACTGACCAATGCGATACCGCTCGATTTGCCGCAGACAGTCGCCACGGCGCCGCTGGACGACGCCAAGCCGGTGGCTATCAGCATCGACGCCAAAGGCGGGTTGTTCGTCGACGACCAGCCTGTGCCCGAAGCGCAATTGCCGGACACCCTGCAGAACCTGCGTGCGCGTGACCCGGACGTGGCGCTGACCCTGCGTGCCGACACCGCGACCGACTACGGGCACGTTGCCAGGGTGCTGGCAGACGTGCAAAGCGCGGGCATAACCCGCTTGGCGGTAATCACCGAAAGTCCCTGATGACTGCCATTGCGATTAATAAAAACACGGCGCCAGAGCCTGTCGCCTCATTAAGCCTTTAGGAAACGCTTTCATGATCATGTTATCGACTGCGCGTGCGTCTGGTTTTCCCCTTAAACGACTGGTGTTGGTGATCGGGCTGCATGCCCTTAGCCCGGCGAGCTATGCACAGGACGCCGCGACACCGGCAGCGGCGGCGGAGGAGGCTGCCTCCGGCGCCGGCGATACCACGCTGGGCACTGTTTCGGTGATTGGCCAGGGGGAAACGCGCCAGGTACAGCGCGTCGATGAAAAGGACATCAAGGCTTACTCGGCGGGCACCAACCCGATGAAGGTGCTGCAGCGTCTTGCCGGGGTCAGCTTTCAATCGGGCGACCCGCTCGGGCGCGAAGAAAGCAGCCAGCGCATCAGCTTGCGTGGCTTCGACATGCATCACTTGGGCTACACACTGGACGGCGTCACACTGGGCAACATGAGTTTCGCCAACTTCAACGGCCTGAGCATCACCCGCGCAATCATCGCGGAAAATATCGCCAAGAGCGAAGTCGCGGCCGGGATCGGCGCCTTGGGCACTGCCTCCAACAGCAACCTGGGCGGTACGGTCGCGTTCACCAGCGCAAACCCCGACAAGGAGTTTGGCGCACGCCTTTCGCAAACCCTGGGCAGCTATGCCACCCAACGCACCTACATGCGCGTCGATACCGGCGAATACAATGGCCTGGCGGCTTATGTCTCGGGGGAAAAATACGACGCCGACGCCTGGAAAGGTCACGACAACCCGCAGGAATCGGACGCGCTCAACGCCAAGGTTACCTACGATTTTGGCGGCAATCACCTGAGCTTCTATCACAGTACTTCAACGCACAATGAAGCCAACCTGCCGGCGATGTCGACCAGCATGATCAGTCGCTTGGGCTACAACTGGAGTTACTACACGCCTGACTGGACGCGGGCCGTGAACGCCGCCAACGGTATTTTTACCGGCGGCGTCACACGGGCGTCAGATGCAACCTACAACGGCAGCAGCTTGCGTGATGATGAACTTGACATCCTCAGCGGCAACTTTTCGCTCACCGATGATCTGCTGCTGGACGCCACGGTCTATCACCACCACGACTCAGGCCGCGGCAACTCTTACTACCCGTTCGTCTACACCAGTGGCAGCACGACCGTGCCCACCAACTCGATTCGCAGCACGGTGTACGGCATCAACCGCACGGGTTTCCAGACCGCGCTGACGTACTTTCTCGGTCAGCATGAAATACAGGGCGGCTTCTGGATCCAGTCGAACAAGAATGACGTCTCGCGCTACCTGTTCGACCCGACCGGCACCGCGCCGCAAAACCACATTGTGAGAACCGACGGGTTGCCGCTGGTCGCCACCGTTCTGTCCCAGGATTACAACGACCTGACGCGACAGTTCTATCTGCGCGACAGCTACACCTTGCTTGACGACCGTTTGAAGCTGGAGTTCGGCGCCAAGAACACGGTCACTACCTCTACGGTGGAAGGCAAGGGCGGCGGTTACGCCAGTGGTTCGCTGGAGGCGCGAGACCGGTTCCTGCCGCAACTGGGTGCTACCTATAAGCTTAATGATCAAGATGAGGTGTTTACCTCGTACTCGGAAAACGTCGCCGCATTCCCCAGCAGCGGTTACAGCCCATTCTTCACCACCCAAGCGGCCGTCGACGCGGCAGACGGGTTCAAGAACCTCAAACCGGAAACCTCCAAAACCATTGAAGTGGGTGTGCGCCGCAGCAACCCGCTTTATTCCACTTCGGCCGCGGTCTACAACACCCGGTTCGATAACCGCCTGGTTGCGATTACCAACTGCACCGGTATTGTGATTTGCCAGAACAGCGTGGCCAACGTCGGCTCGGTGACCAGCCGAGGCCTGGAACTGACTTTCGCGCTGACCCCCAACGAAAACTGGAGCTGGTCCAACTCTGCCTCCTACAACCACAGCACATACGACGACGATTACCAAAGCGGTACCAGCCAAGTTCACGTCAAAGGCAAGACCGTGGTCGACACGCCCAAGCTGATGTATTCAAGCGCCCTGGACTGGCATTGGCAGCACTGGAATGCGGGGTTGCAGGGCAGCTACATGAGCAAGCGTTATTTCACCTACACCAACGACGCAAGCGTTGCCGGCTATTGGCTGGCCAATACAACGCTGGGCTATGACTTCGGCAAGTTGGGCGCGGTCAAAGACACCACCGTGTCGCTGAACGTGGTTAACCTGTTCGACAAGCGCTACATCTCAACGATTAACACGGATGCCACTGCTGCAAGTGACCCCACCGGTGACTTGCAGATACTGCAGGTCGGCAACCCGCGCAGCGCGTTCGTCACCCTGGCGGTGCGCCTTTAGCGCAGCGCTTTGGCGCGCCTGACCCAGAGGCTGAAGCGCATGCGTGATAGCCGAGCCACCCCGGTAAGCCGCCAGCGTGGTATTGCGCTGCTGATGGTGCTTTGGGTCATGGCCTTGCTCAGCCTGCTGTTGGCTTCACTCGCCGCCTGGGTGCAACTCGAAAGTCGCCAGGCCGTGTACCTTCGCCAGCACACGCAAGCACTGCTGGCGGCAGAGGCGGGCGTCGAGTTGGCGGTGCAAGCCTTGGCTGATCCTGTGCAGCGTAAAAAGTGGGTCGCCGACGGACGTGAAATGGCCCTGACATTCGACGACGCGCAACTCTCGGTCAGCCTGCACAGCGAGAATGGCAAGCTCTACCTGAACAACGCCGAACCGGATGATTTTTCCCGCTTGGCGCTGGCGTGCGGCGCGAGCCAGGCACAAGCCAGCCAATTGGCTGATGGACTGCTAGCGCGCCGGAATAAAGACCAGCCGCCGTTTCGCTTGCTTGAAGAAGTACGGCAACTACCGGGCATGACGCAAGCGCTGTACAGCCGGCTGTTGCCGGAGATTACGCTATGGAGCGGCTTTGATCGGCCCGATCCGGCTTTTGCCAGCCCGCTGATGCGCACTGCACTGAACCTGCCAAAGGGCAACCCGGCGGGTGTGGACCCTGGCGAGGTGTTGGTGATTGACAGCCGGGCGCAGCGCGGTGATGGGTATATCGCGCGGTTGCAGGTGACGGTGTTGTTGAATACGGTGAAGGGGCGGGCCTATACGGTGCTGCGGTGGGAGGAGTGAGGTGACCAATCCAAGTGAACTATGCGGTAGCGTCGGCGATTACCAAACAAGGGTTACCAACCTTGCCCGCCATGGGAACAGCATTGAGCGCAGGCAGTCATTCGGGTTGAACCGTGAGTGAGGCGCAGGCGGCTGGCCAGGCAGCTTATGAGCTTCATCATTTTTGAACTAATCATCACGCTCATCCACCTAATTCTGTGCAAATAGTCTATAGCTCAGGCTTATCCTGGGTTACTCATTCACACATGAAGGTTTGGTGGATCATGAAGAGCGAACAGGTTGAAGGCGTTGCAGAAAAGATTACCGGCAAAGCGCAGAGCGCAGTAGGGAAACTGTTTGGTGACTCGAAGCTGGAAGCTGAAGGTACTGGACGCCAAGCTGCCGGTCAGTTGACCCAAGCCTATGGCGATGCATTGGACAGCGTATCGACGTTCGTCAAAGAAAAGCCAGTCGCCGCGATCGCAATTGGTGCAGTCGCACTGCTGGTTATGGACCGTCTCTTTCGCCGCTGACTCAGGCGCACAGCTGAACGGGCCTGATGAATTTGCACACCGCAACAGGGCGCTATGATGGCGCCTAAACCTGCGGTGTGCAGATAAGCGAAAGTCCTGCTCAAGCGAGTTCAAGCTCAACGCCGCAAGTAGGGTGCCTGACCAAAAAAAGTGCAATCTGCAATGCAAGCGTTGAGCAACGCTTGAGTTATCAGCTCATGCGCACACCGGCATTTACCTGAAAACGCTAAAGGCCGTTAATCTTGGTTTCCGGACTTCCTGGCATTAGTTTTTTAGCTAAAAACTGCCAGGTCTTCCAGGAAAGTAGCGCAAGGAGCGCCCCAAACGTACCGTAGAACAAACCCAGCTTAACGCGAACCCAAGGGCTGAAATGGCAAGGCGCTGTGGGGAGGCCAGAGGCGGGCATGCAGGGTTCAGGAAAAATAATCAACCCTGCATGAGGCCAGAAGATGATTGAAACAAACCCTATCGTGAACAGTGCCGCTATTTTCCATTGAGAAACACCTGAAACTTTCTTGATTGTGCAGATCAAGAAGACGACTAAGGCGAACGACAGCAGCAGTGGCGTTACTATCTCTTCGTAGTAAACCTGAACAATTAATTGCGTATAAGCATTCATGTAATCTCCAGGGAAGTCGTTCCGTCTGCACGATCTACCGTACCCTACTTATTGAAGCATACATACCTGGCAATGAGCCTGACGTTTTCCGATCACCTGGTGGACCCATTCGAAGAGGGTATCGATTTGTTGGTACGGTTCGGCGAACTACAGGACACCAGCGGCCTGGTAGCGCGGCGATTGACCCGTCAACGCTGGGCCATCTGCGCATCCCCTGACTACCTTGCGCGCTTCGGCACCCCGCAAACCCTGGAAGAGCTGACTCAGCATCTTGTGCGCGCCTTGGCAGTAAAGGCTCTGCGCGCATTTAATCGCTGAACACGCAAAACGCCAGGGGGAGGGGAAATTACTTATGAAAGTGCGTGGGTGCGCGGACAGCTGAAGATGCAGTTAGAGTGGTCATCATTCTCCTGATTATTGTGTGACAAATGAATATTCCGTTTTTTGTTTCTCTGGATGGACCCAAAGGCACCGGCAAAACCACGCTATTGGAGGCCGTAACGGCAATGCTGAGGGCGGACAACAAGAAAGTCATCCGACTTTGCGAGAGAAAAAGCGATCCCTACAGAAGGGAAACCATGGCCCTGGTTAATGAACTTGCCAGAAATCCGTCAAGAGATCTGGAATGGGCTGTGTGCGAGCGCTTTGCCGACAGTCGCAGTTGGATATCCCGGAACGTACTGACTCAGCAGCCGTTGGACAGCATTATCCTGATTGATCGCTGGTATCCGTCTGATGCTGCGTTTCGACACACCGTTCCGTTTGCAGAGATTCTTCAGTTGAACCGGGAGCGCGACGTGCGAGTGCCGGATGTGCATGTCGGCGTTGTCACCGCGCCGGATATTTCGTGGGCAAGGGCAACTGCACGGTCGCGAGGATTGGGCGGTACAGTGATCCAGAAGTATGCAGAGCATGTTGCATGTACAGAGATATTCGAGCAGGCGGTCGCGGATCATGGCTGGGTGATGTGCCGTAATGAAGGTGCGATCGAAGACGCAGTGAAGCAGGTGGTGGCTGAGATCCTAAAAGTAGCTGGGTGACACGTAGTGTGACCGGTAAGCAAAAATGATAAATATAAAAATTAACTATTTTTCAGTAGGTTAAAAGGAAATGACTTTAAAAAAAATAGATTCCGAGTCGAATGTTAGGGGACTTATCATTTTTTGAGTCGTGATTGACCTGAGCAAATCACCATTTCGATGTAATGTGGTTCACATACTTGCTGATTTTTTCCCATCTTGCTGAACTGCATTCTGACTTGATGTTGCACCCGCCGAGGGCTTTTTGAGCACATCGAATTCAGCGATTTGAATCTGATGATTTCTTCGACCTGAACCAGCATCAAAAAAATGACCTGCTCAGCGGAAATGGCAGCTATCCGCGGAGGTTAGTTAAAGCCTCTGAGCAAGCCTACTTATTCAGGCAAGCACCGTGCTTCTATAAAGGCTTATCCCAAAAGCCTCATCGAATATTATGAGTATCGCGATTGGCTGGACCACTATGAATATAGGCCCGCGAAAGACCGTAATTGAAAGTTTTGCAGCCAATTTCAATCTGAATGCTCCTCCAATGTTCGTACATACAGGATCGAATGCGCATTTGAAGGCAAGCATGCTGACATCTTCAAACCATGATTCCAGCCAATGCTGGCACAACGTCAGGAGGCCAGCAGCGGCCTAATTCTCGGCAGACCATACATACAGGATGACGATAGCTGGAAGTTGTAATCAAAATTCATGATTACCTAAAAAAACAAAACGGATCAATACGTTGTGGGTTGATAAGATAACTTTCTTTAAAAACCTTTAAGAGTTTCGTCCTGTCTTGGCTAGCTGCACAAAATGATATGGAGTAAATATCCATATAGGGGGCATAGAAGAACCTCTCAAGGTCGATCATTAACCCGAGCGGCAATTTTCTCAATGTTGAGGAAAATGCTAGCTACGACCCTGAGAGCTAAATCACCGCGGCCATAAGCTTGCATTTGCGACAGACTACCCGCCGAAACCGGACGTCTGCAAGGTACCGCTAACGGCCGAGGCTGTGTAAAAACGTTTTTGAGCGCGTCAGGTGCTCAAAACCAGACTGGAAATTGCGTTTCTACGCGAAATCCACATCTGCAGATGTGCCGATAAATTTCAGATTTAACGTAGACGCGGGCACTTCAATTCTGGCGAAGCGTTTTTACACACTCTGGGCCGATTTCTGTCGGTGACGACCGACTAAAAACGGCAAAAACAGTCATTCCCAAGAGCTTTTTTCCGCCCCAAGATGGCGAATCTATAGATGCGTACCTACCGCCGCGCGAAGCCAAACCTCCGTTAGGGCTTGGCTCGCGCTCAGCTTGCACTTAGATCGTCGCCCGAAAGGTATCTGCATTATTGAATGCGCTGTTTCCAGTTCCCTGCTTGCGCAGTGACACCATTTTCAGTCGGCACGAGCGTCCAGATCTTGGCCTCAATCCCGTCGTTTTGCAGCTTGCGCAGGAAGTAACGCGCCTGCAGAGCATCATGGGTAGCGATCACGACCTGGAAACCATGATCAACGATGTAGTCACGCAGCAAATCGAAAACCGCAGAGGCATGCACCAGATCGTGGTGCTGAGTCGGGTCATCCAACAACAGTGCTTTCCAAGGAGACCACTGATGACTAATGGCCATCGAGAGCAGGAAGGTCAGTTGAAGATCTGTCAACTGTGCCTCACTCGCGATATCAGGTACCGGTACCGCTTTATTGCCAAGCGGTACAGAAACACCGGCACGATCTTTGTTATACGAGCTGAAGAACTTCAAGCTTGCCTCGTGGAATCTGGACTCCCGCACGACCCGTTTCAGCAGCGCCTGCCAGCGGGGTACCACCTTGCCGACATGCTTCTGAACGTTCTCAATTTCTTTCTTGAGTGAGCCGTCCAGCAAATCCATCGCGTCCGAGATCAGGGTCAATCGCAAGAAGCTGGATCGCGCCGCATTGATGCTGTCATTGAGAAAAGCTTCGAAGGCCTCTTCTGAACGGTCAAGACGCTGAGCATCAATCAGCCGCTGGGCCAGTTGTGATTCATTCAACTTGGCCCAAGCAGAAATTTCCACCCCAATGCCTTCTAGTGCTGAAACATAACCTTCTAGGAGGGTCAACGTAGCGCGCAGCGTCGCTTCACGGGCTTGCGCAGCTTCTGCAAGTGGGTCGCCGGTCAACTCCAGTTCTTGCCAGCTTGCCCGGAATTGAAGAAGGAGCGTTTGAACCCTTCTGATTTCTTCCTCAGTCCCCTGGACAACGGTTGATGACTCAAGCAACAGATGCTGTTGGGTGTCTAGGGCGGATTGCACAGTCCCGACCTTACCGTTTAGATCGCTGATATTCTGTTCCAGCTGAGCTTTTGCTGCAGTGAGTTGCTCGAGCGTACGAGCCAGCGGTTCCCCAGAGGTGAGCGCGGCCAGTGAGGCGACTGCTTGATCCAGCCGCGTGGCCGCTTCGCTCTGTTGAACTCGGGCCAAGTCAAGCATGTGCTGTGCCGAGTTGAATGCTCGCTCGGTTTGTTCAAAGGCTTCAGGGGTAGGGAAAGCGTCCAACGCCGCTCGCTGATCAGCCAAACGCTTTTTGGCAGGAACAATGCTATCGAGTTGCTGCCTGAGCGCCTCTCTTGCCAACGGGAGCGAGTCACTAGCCAAAATCGGATCTGTACGAAACTGCGTAACTTGCCTTCCCAGCTCCACGCGTCTGGACTCCAAAGCACCCAATTCCCCTCGACTGAGGTCTAGTGCTTGATGCACTTTCTCAACCGCGACCTCACTGGCCGTTACCGCTTCCACCGCAGCCCGCAATTGCTGCTCAGCTGAGGTCAAACTAGGATTGATCGCCTCAAGGGCTTGAGCCACACGGGACTGAAGTTTGGCTGCACCATGCGGCTCCAGGCAAAGCGGGCATTGATCTTGGTCAGCGGGAAGATGTTGCGCTATGGATGCAACAGCCTGACGGATTGCGTCGGCGGAAGAACTGAGCATCTCATAATGTGATCGGGCAGTGGCCTCCGCAGCTTTACACGTCTCATACGAGGACCGTTCGGCATCCCGATCGATGCCCTGTTTATCGATGATCACTTCGAGCGCTGTGATTTGCTGAACAACCTCGCTGATCCGCTGCTCAGTGGCCTGCCAGTCGGCAAGCATTAGTTGACCCGCGTCCAGGCGCCGCTCGGTCTGGCTAATGCCCTGAAGCTGGGCGTCAATCTGAGCATGCTGGTTCCGAACACGTTGGTTGTGCTCATGCTGCTCGCGAAGTACACGAGAATCTTTTTCGGCCTCACGTAGGGCGGCAATCGCTGATGTCAACGCATCATTACGGTGATCGATCTCCTGTTTCGCACTTGTTTCTCCGATCAGGCGCTCAAGTTGCTGCCCGATACTGGCGAGCTCTTGCTGTGCAGAGTGGATACTGGCCTGATGCTCGTGCAATGCGGCACTGCCTTGAGCCCTTTTAGTTGTGTGGTGGCCAAACGTTTCACTCGCTGCCGTGAGGTCTGCATTGAGCTTTTCAAGCTGCTCCCGCGCCGCAACGAAGCTTTCAACAAGATCATTTACCAAGGCGAGGTTTGAGATTTGCGTCCGAGCACGCTCGACCTTTCCTTGCAAAATTTCGAACAGTGCGGAGTGTGCAATCGTCAACTCCTCCTGGCTCACAGGCCCGGTCAACAAGCCAGGCGGAATCTGACTCAAGCTTTTCGTCTGGTTTGCAGCGTCAGAGAGAATGTCCGCAATTCGATCGCGCGGACGCAATGCACCTACTGCACCAGCAGCAGCGATGCCACGCTCGTCAAGTAGACGATTCCACTCGTTCAAATCAGCCTCATGCCCAATCAGCACTTCTTCTGCGCGGGCTTTTTGCTCCGTGAGCGACCTTCGCACAGCTGCGAGGTTGGCGCGAGCTTTAGAACCGTCGCGACCAATCGGCAGCTTTGCCAGCTGGGATCCGGCTTCCTTTTCTTCCGCATTGACGATCCACCCGTTCTCCCTTTGATCCAAAAGGTGGGTTAGGCGCAGTAAAAATGGGATGTCACTTGAGGACACATTAGGAAAGACGCTGCTTAAGTCCCCGTCCTGGTTGACCTTGCCAGCTGAAGTCACACGTGATGTCGCGGTCAGCTCAGAAAAATTCAAACTGACTGCCGCTTCGGTCTGATCATCACGAATGATGTGGGCAATGTCGTCACGGAGTCGTGCGACTTTCCCAGTCAGACCAAACTCGATCGCCTCAAATACCGTTGTTTTCCCCGTCCCATTTGGTGCGAGCAAAATAGTCGCACCAGGACTCAGATCGATGGTGACGTTAGCCCCGAATTTACGCAGGTTCGACAGGGTGATTGAATTCAACTTACTCACAGCTGAACCTCACTTTCACTCAGCGAACCGATGAGTACACGCACGACATCCGCTCCGTTTTGGTTGGTCAGAAGCTGCGTTCTCCAGGCAGCGATGTGTGGAACTGACCAAGGGCGCTCATTGGACAGAGTATTCAACGCCGACACCAAAGGGTCGCTAAGCATCTCGACATCGCCAGCAGGATCCAAAGTCGCCAAGAATGTCCGGTTAAGAAAATCACCAGCCGCTTCAGATTCGCGCACAACAACCTTGCGGCAGAATCTGTCATCAGTCTCAATCCGAGCAGCATCATCCTTGGCGATACCGCTGATCATCAGAAACATATAGAGGTCTGCAGTCTCAGGTTCCGGCAGCACATCCCGGACATCGGCGGCCCATTGGTTGGCTGCCTGCAGGGCCGTTAGTGGAAGCTCGATGAGCAGAACCGTCCGCCAGCCCGCCCGTTCGATGTGGGAGCGCTTGAGCCGAAGAACATGCGAGTCGTACTCGACCTCAGGCAGCATAAGTTCCGTTACGTCCCGGGGACACAAGTCATACCGACCCTCTACACGCTGAATGATTGCGCTAGTCAATTCCTGCAGTGTCAGCATGATTAGTGCCTTCCCCATAAGCTTCGATTGCTGCTTCGCGCGTGTCGCGCCAAGCATCCCAATGACGTTTAAATTGCCCTTGTAGCTGGGCGAGTGTTCCGGTGCGCAGGTACTTGAGCACCCCAAATCGTGTCACCAGCAACTTGGGTTGTCGCTCAGCTGCCATGCTGTGACTGGTTTCAAAATCATCAGCCATGCCGGAATCAAGCAGGCTCGTGGGAGACCCTTCTACGCCCGCAAGAATGACTACCGGTGCCGGTGAAGGCCCCAAAACAGCCATTAGCTCATCCGCAACAGGCCTCGCGCCGCTGTGATCGCCGGATACGCCTGACCAGTTTTTCAAAGCGATGCTGAGAACTTCCCCGATACTTGGGATTTCGCGCCAGTTGCCATCGTCATTACCGATCGCGACGCACACTAGAAGCAGCATCAAAATGGCGGTTTCCATTAGATCTGCAGTACGAGGCCCTACGCGCAGCGCGTGCTTCCCGTCCAAACCTTCTGTTTTGGGGTACATCATTTGCTCAAACAGCGAATCACGCGCAGCGGCGTCAGCTGTAAGCTCAGCGGCCCAAGAGCGCCACTTCGGTTCCAATGCTGCCAGTAATGGCGTGTCGGATACCGAGTTCAACCTGGCCGTGATGCGGGCTTGCAGCTGCTCCCACACAAGATCATTCATTGCCCTGTGAAGCTCTGAAGATTCATCTCGCGTCTCTAGGATCGTCGAGAGCTCTCGACCCGACGCACAGGACAGTGCTTCTGAATTGTCTATCCAAGGAAGCTCATCAAGATCATTGATGCTGATCCCTAGCGTCCTACCCAACTCGTTCCCGGCGCCTTGTCGCCAGAGCGGCTCACCCAAAAGCAGGCAATGGCTCCCGCTTTTCAAGTGCAGAGCTAGGCGAAGGATGGCCGAGGGGAGGGCCACTGTATTTGGTATGGGAGGGCAATAAGTAGCGTGCAGCCGCAGCTTTCTGTTGTTACCGCCCGCTGTCCAGTGGTGACCGACAACTTCCGTGGCAGCATGGAGTACTTGCAGGCTCGTCGTACCATTTAGGTTGTGGGTACCGGCGACCATCCAACTCGACCCAGCCTGCGGCTTAATTAGGTATTGCGTCCAGGTCACAGCATCTGACCGGCGTGCGTCTTTAAGATGGTTGGCTATCGCATGACAGCTGATGGCGTTAACATCCGTCGCACTTGTAGAAATGTACCCCACCAGCATCTCAAGGGTTGCCCGCGAATCATTAAAGTGTCGTCCTAACGACTCGCACGCACGATCTTCAAGGTTCTCTTCGCTCCCAACGGCATGAATCGTGAGTGTCCGCATCGTCTGTCGAACATGATTCCAGTCGGTAAAGCCGCACCAGGTCGTCAACCATTTGTAGACATTTTGCGTTGGGGTATCGGGGCGGCTGGAGAGGGCGGCCAAGTCAAGGCCATCCTGCTTGCAGAGTCGACAAAACTCATGCAAGTGGTTGGCGGTGATGAAGTCACTCCGCTTGCCCTTGAGGGCGACTTCCAGGCCAAGCAGGATAAGTGAAAAGGCACGGGCTGGCGGCTGCTTGGACTGGGGTGTGAGACTCCATGCAGACAAGCTCTTCATGGCCTTATCAAGCTCAGAGTCGATGGCGCTATCGGGCGGGACAACTGGCGTTGAACTTGCTGCTGCGTTGCTACCTGCCTTGGGTCTATAGGATTTGATGTAGTCGGCTTTATCGATGTGCTTATCGCAAAAGGGGGGCGTCTGCCGCTTGATCTGGAAGTGCTCGTAATGTTCATCCGCATGGTAAATGACCACGTCATCCCACTCACCGATATCGCCCTGTTCGGCGCCGATCAGCAACGGTGCAGTACGTCCAACCAAGTATTTGTCCAGCATGTCCGACAGATGCCGAGCAATTACCAACTTTTCGTAGCGGCCTTTTTGCTCAAGCCGGAACCTTCTTATCATTCTGAATCCCTTCAAGCATTTCGGTACCCAAGGCACCAATGGCAGGTGGCCACATAGTAGCGTGAGGGCTTGGCCGAAGGAACAGGGTTCCCGAGGTTCCCCGTATTCAGTAGCAGCTGGTTTTAGAGTCCAGCCTGCGAGCAGTCAACTCAGCGCTGTAAGAAAGCTGCCTGGTTCAGGCTTACCAGTTTTGAGTGCCTATCGCGCAAAAAACGTTTTTACACAGCCTCGGCCATTTTCTGCCCGTCCTGAGAGTCAGAAAACGACCGATTCTATTGAAAAAGTAGCTCCCCTGTTTGACCTGCGGCAAAATTGCTTCATTGGCCGGCGGGGGATCACAGAGCATGATGGGACAGTTATCGAGTGGGCAGGAGCGACTGTTTTACTCGTTCAACGTTGAAGATAACATCCCAGCCAATCATCTTCTAAGCAGCATTGATCAGTGTCTCGATCTGAGTGACCTGCGCCATTACCTAGCCGATTTCTATAGCCCTAACCGTTTTTGGCCGTTCTCTGCCGGTCATGTCTCCACAAGTCTTGCTGGTCAAATACGGTGCACATGACTGGTCAGGTCGAAAGCAAATGGGTGGTCATATGCAACGCAAACGGGTGGTCAAGTAGGGTGCAATTTCCCAACCCTGTTCCCGGATCTCCCTGAGCGGAACAATTGCGGGGATCCAGTGCGGTCGAGCGGCATCTGCGCGCTGACGCAGGAAGGCCTCGAAAGGCGCACGCACTCCGCGCGCGGGCCGTAGACGTTGGGCTTGTAATTTGAGGTGGCGTCGAATGGTATTGCGTGAGCAGCCCATTTGCCGAGCAATCGCTCGAATAGACAAAGCCTGATGAACAAGAACACTGATTTCCACGTGGTGCTCGTTGGACAGAATGGGCAGCACGCAAAAGCTGCATTTTGCCCAAGTGGGTCAGTTTTCAACCGGCAGAGTGGGTCAGTTTTGCATCGATACTGACACATAGGCCTCAGATACTCTTGAATGCTCTTTGAGTGGTATCCAGGATGCTGGTTGGTTGGTTGGCAGGCTGTCAGCATCAGCGAAGAGTTGATCGAATGGAGCCGGTTGCATGGGGCTCCCTCTGCCGCATTGCAATATGGAATCTCTCTTGCCGTCTTCCCAGGATGCATTGCCAGTACGTGATAGTGACTCAGCAAAGCGCATGGCTTGCCGGTAATGACCGGTGACATGATGAATTGAGGTCGACGAGACGAACTGTAAGGCCCAATAGCTGTTGTTTTCGTAGGTTATGCCTACCATTCGACATGGCTAGCCCTCAATCCCAAAACGGTGTCTTGAAAATGGACGTTTTCTGTCTTCATGCGATGCAATCGATATAAAACCGCGCAAAATCTTTAAGAAAAATCAAAATGAGTTATTCAAAAATCTCATGTAATACCAGTAGAGGCGGTGACTTGCTCGGGGCTGGAAAGAGTGTTCTGAATTTGAAATCACCAACCCAAAATGCATACACAAAAATCACCATTTATAGAGGTGGTGAACTAAAGCCTGAATTGAAAGGCAATCGCTATGCAATTCAGCTGGTCGTCGAGAGATCATGAACACTTAAAAAAATTTATTGCAAAAACCAATCGCTCTTTGATAAAAAAGGCCAAGCAAGTCATATCTTCGACAGGAGGATGATCCCGTGCCCATTGAGCTTGTAGAGGGTCTTCAGGTGATTGCGGCAGGCAAGGCTGCAGTTGTAACTCGTGCTCTTGGGGGTGAGCATGTCGAGGTTGTGCTTGTATCGACGTCAAAGACAGTGATTCTAAAGCTGTCCGATATAGAGTATCTAAAGCCAACTAATCGTCTTAATGTCGTTCCTTTGAGTACAGTTCGGCCGTTAGATGTGCCTGATCAGGAAATGAAAGAGGCATGCCGTCGTTTCGAAATACTGGAAAAGTTAAGAAGTGGCGAATTGAATTTTACAGAAGCATCTTTGGAATTGGGCGTAGCTAAAAGTCATCTGTACAAACTGCAAAAAAACTTTGACAAAGAACTAGGCCCTATAGGACTTGTAAGGAAGCTTCGAGGAGTAAAGCGAGGAGTGAGTAGGCTGTCGGAGCTCGCACAAGTTGAAATTATGAAATCCATCGCTAAATTCCAAAACGAGGAAAGTATTCCCCTGTCGACTGTCTGGAATGATGTGCAGATCGCATGCATGGAGAAGGGAATCGCCAGTCCATGTCAGCGGACTATTGTAAGAAGAATAAAGGCCACGCTCACCGCACGACAGGTAACCCGGTTGCGTGAAGGGAAGGCAGTTGCAACTCAAAAGCACGCTGCTAGACCCGGAAAACGCAAAACGGGACGCCCTTTAGAGCTAGTTCAAATGGATCACACGCTTGTAGATATTATTTTGCTTGCAAACGACCGTGTTCACATTATAGGTCGCCCATGGCTAACAGTAGTAATAGATGTCAATACGCGGGTGTTGCTGGGGTACTATTTAAGTCTGCATTCTCCTAGCGCTGTCTCTGTGGCCTCGGCTATGTCTCACGCAGTGCTAATGAAAAATGAATTTCTCGAAAGGCTTGATCTTGCTAAATACTCTTATCCTTTTTTTGGTGTGCCAGCGATTGTCTATATGGATAACGCCGGTGAATTCACGAGCGCTAAGTTTCTGTCGGCGTTAACCCGGGCGCAAATTGCTTACGACCACCGCCCCCTTGGAGCTAAACATTATGGAGGACATGTGGAGCGCTATATCGGCACGATGATGAACAAGGTTCATCTTTTAAGCGGCACAACAATGTCAGATTCAAGGGCGCGGAAGGATTTAAGTAAGTGTGCTGAGCCTACCATGACATTCAGAGAGTTTAGTCGCTGGTTTTGCCTGCAGGTATTTGAATACCACAACAAGGTACACTCTGGGCTAGGGGAGTCTCCAGCCGAGGCTTGGAATAGTTATTTTAAGCCAGCGGGTATAACTCCATATCCTCCGATCGTTACAGATCCGCATCAGTTCCGACTACAGTTTATGCCTACTGACACGCGAGACGTACATCCATACGGCATTCAATTCAAAGGAAAATTTTATTGGGATCCAATCATCGAGCCGCATATTGGGGCAAAGAAAGCAGTTTTTAAATATGATCCTTTTTCACTAAGCCAAATATGGCTCCGTGTTGATAGTAGCTACATCCCAGTGCCATTCTCGGATTTGAGCGAGCCTGACCTTACATTTGAAGAGTATCGCGCAAGCTTATGTTTTAGTGGTCGTAAGATCCCCGGGACGTTTACCGATCTGGCAGTAGTTGATTCTTATCGTGAGGCCGAGGGAATAGTAGGCGAGAGTAAAAAGCTCGCCGCGCGATCGAAGGCCCACAAGGAAGAATACCATCTTGCCCACCCAAGCCCTAATGTACCCGCTGAAAATGTATTAAATGTTGATTACACGCGACCACCTAAACCATTCAACGGAGGGAAGTGTCATGGCAGCTGATCATATTAGACAGGATCTTAAGCATTATTTAGATTTGGATGTTGATGCTAGGAAAGTAATAATGCTGCAAGATATATGGATAGACTATTCTCCGAGTGAAAAAATTTTCCAAATTATGAATAACATCGAGATGGCTCCGAAGCGGATTACTGCTCCAGCGTTATTAGTGAGTGGCGTGGGCGGAACAGGCAAAACGGCGATTGTCAGGCAAATTAAAAATAGGATCACGAATAGCAGCGGATTGATCTTTGTAAATATGGCCGCCGACCCTGACGAACTTGAGCGGAAAAAGGATTTAAAATCTGAAATATACAAAGAATTAGGCGTCCCTCTTTCATCTGCTGGTTTGCGCGGAAAATCATCAGTTTCACTGCCTAGAGAGCTTGTGGAAGTGCTAAGCCTAAGGTCCAAGTGGGGGCTTGTCATAGATGAGTTTCACGATCTTCTGCTCGTTGGCAAGCATGAGCAGAGAATGAACGGGTCGATGTTGAAAACCTTGCTTAGCGACCCCTACGGAATGAAACTGTTCGCATTTGGAGCAGTTGGGGCACGAAGAGTCCTAAATGCAAAAATCGAAACCAAAAGGAAGTTTACTGAGGTTCTATTGGATGATTGGTCGGAAAGCGAAAACTTCCGGTCATTTTTATTAGGGCTGGAGCAGTGTCTTCCGTTGAAAGAGCCATCTAGGCTTTATGAAAAAAAATTGACACAGTTAATATTGGTCTCTACAGGCGGTCGGATGGATAAGGTTATAGATTTAATACGCTCTGCTGGCTGTTATGCGTTGATGCGCAGACTTGAGCGTATAGATGAAGCCTGCATCGTAAGCGCTTCAGCTGACCCATGGGGCTTTTGATGAAGCACCTGAGTCAGTGTGTTAGTCCTTTTAAGGATGAGACTCTTAGCTCATGGCTCTACCGTATTTCTCTTCAGCGAAAAGTCATAGATATCAATCGGGTAAATATTCTACCCAAAGTAGAGATGCTATGGGACGGCCCGGTCCCACATAGTATTGATTTTGACTTCGATTTTTCCTCTGACTTTGCCAAAAATGCTGTTCTAATTACCGGCTTGAGCAGTAAGATAATTACAAAAACGTTTGCGCCACATACCCATAAATTAGTTAGCTGGGCGCGTCGTACGCTATTTTGTAAGAGTTGCCTAAGCGCAGACATTGCTTCGGGTCAATTGCCAGGGTGGCGTAAAAGCTGGTGTTATAGAGAATCCGTGCATTGCGTTTATCACAGAGAAGAACTTGTTAGCTTGGAACAAGCCCCTACCATCTCTAAATCATGGGATGCATTTGTACAGAACGTGCATGCCATGCACCCCAAGCCCACTATTAACGTCGAACGACTCTCTCTGTTGTGTTTTAACCTGTCGCATAGGATTTCCAAACGTAAAAAAGAGTGCTCACTTAGTGAATTAGAATTGTTTGCGAAATTATTTGACGTATTTCTAATGGCTCGTACGTTCAGATCCCGAGCAGGAGTGGCACATTACACGTTTGGCTCAAGATCGGTTCCGTTTCTCGAGCGCGTTACATCTTATGCTGATTCAATCAAATATGGGGCAGAGGTTTCTGGCGCAAGGGCTAAATATGGAAGTCTCTTCATGGTAGCGTATTTGATGGACCTATTGACAGATCGCGAAATAGATACCATCGCAAATATTGCCGAAGTGGTAAATATTTCATTTCCGTCCTCAAAATCCATTATTCCTACAATATATTTTGGGTGTGGTGATGTTTCTGATTATGAGTATCTACATGGCTATTTGGGAGGTTTTAACCGCATTCCTTGCAGCAAGATTGATATTTTGTTTGCTCGACTTGAAAGGGATGTCGGTCAGCGTATTTTTTGCCAAGACTTTAAATTTGGCTCCAGATAGCTGTTTAATTTCACTTGACTACAAATATTATATAGAATGCAGCATTATTTTATTTGTATATATTTTAGCGTTCGTTTATCAGTCTAATTTTCATAGAGTGTGCGGCCGATTATTCGCAATCTCGTTATTGATAATAAAGTTTAAGTTGCTAGGGGATCGGAACTCGGCACTTATAGCCTTGACTAACTTTGCGAGTTCCTGACGGAGCTGATCACTTCACCCTCCCCCGAGAGAGGACTGGCTTCTTCTTGTACCCCTACATCCGGATCCGGGTGGAGCTTTTCCTTATTTACTGTTGACGACTTAAATAAAGTTGTCGCTCGACTTTCGAGTAATGCACCCGCTTGAAAGTAGCCCATCACCGTAGTCACACTGCGGTGTTCAGTCATAGCCATCACTTCACCCAACGGAACACCCTGACGACCCGCCTCGGTCACGAATCCTGAGCGTAGACTATGCGCCGCCCAATCGCCCTCGAGGCCTGCCAATTTGGCTCTGCGCTGTACAATCCGCGCTACCTGGTCAGCGGACAGACCCGTCGGCCCAACTTTGTCTCCTTTATAGATACGTCGAAATAAGGGGCCTGTCTCCGCTGGTGCTGCCAACAGCCAAGCTGTAAGTGCCTCGCCTGCGGGACCGCGTAGCGGCTTTTCTCTGCGGACCCCGCCGGTGTTGGTTTTGGTCACACCCAGCGCATACAACCAAGTGTCGGTATCCAGTTGGCGTACATCGCTAATTTGTAAGTTCACCACCTCAGAACGCCGTCGGCCACCGCCGCTCCAGGCCAGTAGGAGGAGGGCGCGGTCACGCTGACCGCGAAGACCATCGGTGCAGGTGGCCAGCAGTGCCTGTAAAGATTCAAGTACGATGGCGGTTTTCTTACGCACCGATAGCCCGTGACGTGACTGCGCCTTGCGTGCCTCGCGTAGCAAGCTCTTGAGCGCCGGTGCATCGGTGGGGCTATCCCAGCTATTCAGTCGATGCCATTTGCCCAGCACCGAAAGTCGATGACTGACGGTGTTGTAGGCCAGCACACCCGGCTTGGCTTTGACCTTTGCGCGGATAAGCGCGGCATCAATGGACGCCGGCAATAAATGGACCCATTTGCCGTTGTCCGTCGGACGGGCTAGGTGATCAACCACAAACTGGACCGTCACTGCGGCGGGCAATGGCGCATCGCCTAGCGGGTGTCCGTAGCGCAGTTGTAACCACGCCGACCAATAGGCGAGGGCGCTGCGATAGCTACGCACAGTGTTATCCGCCGTGCCGGCGGCAATGAAAGCTGCAGCTGCTTCCTGTGCGTTGAGCGTCAGAAAGTGCAGGTCCAACGGCGCTTCGTCGACCTGCGAAATCTGGTTCGTAATATTTAATACGTCCAACGTATTTTAAATCCATATTGTGAAATATAACGTCGGATAACATTCTATTATCAGACCTAAATATACTCATCCAGATCAAGAATCACCACGCGAGCACCGTGCTG
Source organism: Pseudomonas kitaguniensis (assembly GCF_009296165.1). Lineage (GTDB taxonomy): Bacteria > Pseudomonadota > Gammaproteobacteria > Pseudomonadales > Pseudomonadaceae > Aquipseudomonas > Aquipseudomonas kitaguniensis. The sequence goes on from NZ_VUAZ01000052.1 coordinate 72,697, forward strand.
CGCGAACGTGATAGCGGTGGCGCGGCAAATGCCACGGGCGGATGCGGTGCCGGTAATGATCGCGATTTTGCCTTGAAGAAACATGGAGGATTACCTCGAATTGTTTTTATGGGTCGATTCAAAAAAATCGATAACTCAGCTTCTTCTTCACATCCTAGCTGAGCAATGGCCTGAAAAAAATTCAGCACTGGGTCCTTCGCGGCTGGCAGCTTGAGCAAAAAAGCTCAACAATCAGACGAATTATCGCGGAGCTACCTGCCATCCGTACCGATGTCGATGCACCTGTAATCCTCCCAACGCTGAAAGCAATTCAGGCGTTTGAACAAACGGCCCGGTTCAGCAACGTCGCGCGTGCCGCCGAAGTGCTGGACCTGACGCCTTCCGCGGTGAGTCATCAACTGGCGAAACTTGAGGCGATGATTGGCCGCCAACTTTTTGTCCGTGCAGCCCGGGGCTTAACGCTTACGCCTGTGGGGGAGCAATACCTCAAAGAATTCTCGGGGCAGCTTCATAGCTTGGCCGTCGCCACCGAGCGTGCGGCCAGTGATTTGAGCCTGGACTGTCTGCGCCTGCACTCGGCACAAAGTTTCGGACTGTTGTGGCTGATGCCCAGGCTGGAAGCGTTTCGTGCTTCTCATCCAGATATCCAGATCAACCTGTCGTGTTCCTACGAGTCGCTGCACTTCAGCCGGGACAAGATTGACGTGGATATACGCCACCGCACCGCGAACTGGCCAAGTTACGAAGTCCGCACAGTTCAAAACGAAACCTTGGCTGTGCTCGCTTCGCCGAAATTGCTTGCGCACTGTCCAATCCGCGCGGCATCCGATCTGTTGGACTGCGACCTAGTGCTTTCCGAAGCCACTTTGCTCAAATGGCCGCAATGGTTTGCCCAGCAAGGCCTGGCGCGCCCGGAAAAACCGTACGCGTTGAGTTTCGATCGCTCGTACATGTGTTGGAAGCGGCCAGCCATGGGTTGGGATTTGCCTTAGAAAGCACCTTGCTCGCCACGAAGTATCTGGCATCCGGCAGTCTGGTCGAAGTGGCGCCAGAGGCCCTCAGCACGCCGGTGGCTGCCCACCATCTGGTGTGTCCAAAAGCCCAATCCAGCTTCCCGCGAGTGCGGCGTTTCCTGGAGTGGATAGAGAGCGAGCTGGTGCACGGTTTTGCCTATTGAGCGGGCGCTTTCCAACCAATGCTCATGGTGTGTGCCTCGGCCGTCCCTGGCGTCCAAAACAAACAGCTACTTACCATAGCGACTCATGAAAATAGCCGCCCGTTTCGTAACGACGGGCAGAGAGTCCAGGTCGATGCTTTCATTTTCACTGTGAGCCGCTTCTCCCCACGCACCTAGGCCGTCCAGGCTCGCCTTCACATACTGGTTCACATAGGAAATATCAGCGCCGCCTCGCTCCGCTGACGGCGCGGATACTAGCGCGGGGCCCTCCAGGTCCACGCTGACTTGGCTATAGGCTTGCAGAAGCTGCCGATTGCTTTCGCGGTCAGCCATGACAGGCATGATGTCGTTGACTTTCAACTCGCTGCTGGTCTGTGGCAGCGGATGGCTTGCTATCTCTTCCAGTCGCGTTTGCGCGGCATTCTTCTGACCTTCACTGCTGAACCGGAGATCGCCATGCACGGACGCAACTTTGGCGACTGTTGTCTTCCGACCTGAAGCAATACCTTGTCCACCGGCTACATCCTCTACTGCAGTGGAGCCGCCCAGGATAAGCCCGGGGTTTAAGGTCAATCCTGGTTCGTTGGAGAGTTTGGATCGAATCTGATCCAGAACGCGGGCCGATTCATAAATCGCACCAAAACCTGTTTCAGGCTCAAAGACGGTTGCCGAATGTTTATCCCTGCCAGTGCTGGTCAGAAACCATTCACTTAATCCCCGGCGCTCGGTGATCAACTGATTGGGCGATAACGCAAATTCGAAACCCAACGCGATGTCGCTTTTTTTGGCTTCCCTAACCAGTACTTCTCTGGAGACACGGGTCGGCTTTGCCGCGAGCTCTTCGTCACCGATCAGGACCACTGTGATGTTCATGGTGTCCAGCGATCCGTTTTGCTTCAAGGCTTGCAGGGCGTATAGCAGGGTGACAATACCGCCTTTATCGTCGATGACGCCTGGGCCTATGGCTCCTTTTCCGTCATTGACATAAGCGAATGACTGGAACGCACTGGTTTTGGGAAAAACAGTATCCAAATGGCCTATCAATAAGAGCCGCTTGGCAGATTGTGCTCCGTTATGCACGGCTACGAGACTTCCGGCATGTTTCATTTCTGTAGGCAGTTCATGCCATCGGGTATCAAAGCCCAGCGCCTCAAGTTCTGGCTTGATCAGATTGCCGACCTTGACCACACCCTCTACATTGTCAGTTCCGCTGTTGATGTTGACGAGTTTTTCAAGCAGTGCGATCTGTGCCGCGCTGTGACTGTCCACGTACGAGATGATGCTCTGCTCATCGGGCGTCGGTATCGCCAGGGCTTCTTTCGAGAACAAGAGCCCGATGAGCAGGGGAAAGTATTTTTTCAGGTTAGGCATCGTCATTGACCATTCGATTGTTACAACCCGCGTGTCGATAGGTATTGAACTCTTCGAACGACCGTCGACAGGCACGGGTCAGGATTGGGGAGCGGTGCTGTTGGCTACCGCTGCGGACCTGTTTAACGTTGATCGATCCGCTCCGATTATATTGCCATTCATTCCATTACCAAAGCATGTACGAAGTCTGCGTAATGCAGATATCTTTCCCTGCTCTGCGCACTTATTTAAAGAGTCAATTCTTACGCCGGTGATTTCCTTGAGTAATGCCCCGGTAATCATTGCAATGAGTGCAGATGAATATCACGCCGCGGCCTCCCGAAAAGAGCGAACAATGGCTTCCAGCATCAGCCCGGCTGTTCTGCTCGACCCTTGCGGCTCCCGAACGATGGCGAACACCGGCCGTTCCACGATGAACTCCTGCAACGGCAGACGAAACAAAGCGCCGCGGTCCACCCAGGGTTGGGCGATATGGTCGGGCACGATGCCGACAAAGCCGCCGCTGAGCAGCAACTGGACCGTCCCTTCTACATGATGAGCGAGGGTATTTGCGTTTTGCAGAAAACTCGCCGGTGCGGTGTCCTGCACCAGGTAGCCACGACGCACGTAGTGTGCAGTCTGTTCGACAATCCGGCGCGCCTCGGCTGCGCTTTTGCCGAACGCTTCATGGTCCCGTCCGCAGTACAACGCTGAGGCTTCGGAGCCGATCACCTGATAGCTCAGAGACGGCAGGTCGGACTTGCAAATAGTCACGCCGACGCTGGCTTTCTTTTCGGCAACCGCACGCTCCACCGCATCCGGTGGCGCGACCCCAATACTGAGGTTGACCAGCGGATAATCGCGACGAAAATGCCGTAGCGCAGTGGCGATAGGGTTGCTGGGCGTGAAGGCACAGTGATCGATCAGCCACAGGCTCAGGTCGCCTTTAACCTCGGCTTTCGAACTGGCCAGGGTGTCGCGAAATTCATCAATCGAATCGAGTAAGCGCAGCACAGCGGTGTAGGCAACTTGTCCTTCCTCGGTCAGTTGGAAACCGCTGCGACCTCGATGGCAAAGTTGACTGCCGAGGCGACTCTCCAGGTCAGACAATTGCCGGCTGATCGCCGAGATTCCCATTCCCGTGGCTTCTTCAGCTGCCGATAGCCCCCCGCACTCGACAACGGCCTTGAACAGCCGCCAGTGTTTCAAGTCGATGTCGTGTAACGGTGGGACTGAGGCAGTGTTCAAAGTAGAGGCTCCAGGTGCGGGGAGTAGAGCGCGCGGGCCGGTCCTGGTCGCGCGCTCAGCTTTTGATGTGTTTTACACCAAGTCATTCGATCAGCGAAGTTGGCCATCCAAATAAATCAGGGTTTGCGCCAGAGTGCGAGTGCCGTCCAATAATTGCTGCGGCTCCAGCCATTCTTCGGGGCAGTGGCTGCGCCCGTTAAGGCAGGGCACGAACACCATGCCCATGGGGCCGGTGGCCCCAACGTAGACTGCGTCATGCCCGGCGCCGCTGGGCATGGTCATGTGTGGCAAGCCTAACTGTTCAGCCACTTCGCTGACGGCCTCGATGACAACCGTCGAGCAATCCGTAGGATCGGCATAGGTCAACGGTACCGAGTCGACAGTCAACCTCAGGTCGGCCAGTACGGTGGTGCAGCGTTCAAGCAGGTGTTCGGGAAAGTCGAGCAGTACTTGTTTGGAGTCGCTGCGCACCTCCAGCACCATTTCGACCTTGCCGGGCACGGCATTGGGCACATTAGGGCGCACATCCAACCGGCCAACGGTCGCCACCACATAGTGTGGGTTGCCGCTCATGTCGGCGGCCATGTTGCGCGCTTCGCGAATCAGCTCCGCCGCGCCGACCAAGGCGTCACGCCGCAGATCCATGGGCGTCGTGCCCGCATGATCCGGCAAGCCATGCACGGTGATTCCGACTCGGCGAATACCCACGATGTTGGTGACCGATCCAATGGGCAACCCCCGACTTTCCAGAACCGGTCCTTGTTCAATGTGCAGCTCGACAAACGCTGCAGTGCTGCCGCGTTCCCGCAGTGCCTGGCCGAGGCGTTCTGGGGCGCCTCCGATGCGGGTCATCGCCTGTGCCAGGCTTTCGCCCGCGCGGTTTTTTGATGCGAGCATCTCGGCAGTCAGAAGCCCAGCAAATGCGCGACTGCCGACGCAGGAAATGCCATAGTCACTCGGCTCCTCGGAGAGAAAATCGATCACCTGGAACGGGTGGCGCAAGCGTTGGCCGGCGTCTTTCAACGCGTGGGCGACTTCCAGCGCCGCCAATACTCCGATAATGCCGTCAAACCGACCGCCCCCGACCACCGTGTCACAGTGCGAGCCGCTGATCAGCGGCTTTAAATCAGGCTCACTGCCGTCAAGCTGACCGATCAGATTGCCACCGGCGTCCAACGTCACGCTCAGGCCCGCCGACTCGAATTCAGCCTTCAGCCACTGCCTGGCCTGCGCAAACTCAGGGGAGAAAGCGCGCCGGGTCCACGGCATGTCCGGCAGCGTAAAGCTCGACAGTGTATTGACCCGATTCCAAAGACGTTCGATGTTCAGTTCCAATTGAGGTTTGGTCATGTCAATTACGTACCTGTAGTCAGTGTGCGCGGGCGCAGGAATTGGCCATAGCCGGCGTTGTTGAGAATCTGCCCTTGGTCGAACACGCACTGGCCACGGCAGTAAGTCGTCTTGACCCGGCCTGTAAAGGGCATGCCTTCGAAGGAACTCCACTTCACCGCGCTCAGACTGGTAGAGGGGTCGTAACGATACTGCTCGTCGGCGAGCACGACGAAGTCAGCGTCCAGGCCGAGTACGAAGTCGCCTTTACGGTTATCGAGCAGAAAATGCCTGGCCGGGTTGCGACTCAGCTGTCGAACCACCAGCGATGGCGACAGGCCGCGCGCCATGGCGCCGGTCCAGAATGCTGGCAGTAGTGTCTCCAGTCCCGGTCCACCCGACGCGTTGCGAAACACGTTGGGATTGCCTTTACGGTCTAGCCCCCAACTGACGTGATCGGAGGACACAAAAGTGCATCGCTCCTGGGCGATGTGCTCCCAGAGCTTGTCGGACTCGGCTTTGGGCCTGATCGGTGGGTAATGCTTGGTTTTGGCGCCGAAGCGCCGCGTGTGCTCTTCATGGTTGAGCATCAGGTACTGAATGCATGTCTCGATGCTCGCGTGGTGTCCGGCCTGGCGATACATTTCGCACAACTCAAATCCTCGACTGGTTGACACGTGAACCGGATGGGCGCGTGCGTCAGTTTGTGCACCGATTTCATAAATCAACGCGGTCGCCAGGTCCTCCACCAGCGGTGGATGGGCACGCAGGAATGCATCCCAGCCGGTATCACCGGCTTCGATCAAGCGGCTGATATTTTTACGCGTCATTTCCTGCATCTGGTTGTGGACGCCACAGACCAGGCCCGACGGCTTGATCAGGGTGAAAAGTTCCGCCAGCAGATCCTCCTCGATGCGTGGAAATCGGCCCGGCGCCGCTTCAAAGGTCGAGAACTTGAACGCACAGGCACCGGCTTCGATCAGTCCCGGAATCGCTGCCAAGCCGTGGGTTTCATTGACAGTGGCAAACAGACCTACATCGACGTGACAGGTTTCCTCGACTTCCTGGGCTTTACGCAGCAGTTGTTCGGCGCAGGCTACCGGTTCCGGGTCGTCGTAAGGCATGTCCACCATCACGGTGATGCCTCCCGCGGCGGCGGCACGGCTGGCCCAACCCAGCCCTTCCTGGTTGGCCTGGCTTCCCGAATGGACCTGACCGTCGATGACGCCGGGTAAGATCCAGTGTCCGCGTTCATCTCGCGTGGTTTTGGCAGCAGGCGGCTCACCGGTGCCGCGCGCGGCAATACGTCCTTCACTTATGGCAAGCCAGCCGTTTTCGCGGGTCTGTACACTGTCGACGATACGTCCCCGTACCACCAGATCGAAATCACTCATTTGTCAGCCTCGTCATCGGGTGAATAAGCATGAGGCGAGTATCGTTGGGGCGTACCGAGCCATCCATGCGGAGAATGACAACTTCACTTGCGGTTTTTTGCATGGTTCTCCTCACGGTAGGTTTGAATAATTCGAGCCATACCAAAGGAAGCCTCTCCAACAGGCTTTCGCATTTACCTCAGCGAGAGTGGCCTCACATGACTCAGCAAAAAGCCAAACAAATCGTGGCTGCGCGTGGCAATACCCTGCGGTGCAAAGGATGGAAGCAGGAAACCATCCTGCGTATGCTCGAAAACAACCTTGAAAACGCTGAGGACGCCTCTCGTCTGACCGTCTACGGCGGTATCGGCAAGGCTGCACGCAACTGGGAAAGCTATGACGCGATCGTCGAGTCGCTGAAAAACCTAGAGAACGATGAAACCCTGGCCATTCAGTCGGGCATGCCGGTGGCCGTATTCAAGACCCATCGACTGGCGCCGCGAGTGGTCATGGCCAACAGCAACGTCATCAAGGCCGACTGGCCGAAGTTTTACGACCTGAGCGCACAAAACCTGACGGCGTTTGCCTCTTACACCGCCGGGCCGTGGCAGTACATTGGCAGCCAGGGCGTGATTGAAGGCACCTTTGAAACACTGGCGCTGGTAGCCGATCGGCATTTTGACGGAGCATTGAAGGGGCGTATTTTCTTCACCGCTGGGCTGGGTGGCATGGGGCGTTCGCAGCCCTTGGCCATGACCATGCACGGCGGCGTGAGTGTGACCGTGGAAGTCCGCCAGCAAAGCATTGTGGAGCGTCTGGCCAGCGGTTATGCCGACGTTCAGGCGGCGTCCTTGCAGGACGCCATCGACATGGCCGAGAGCGCCAAGCGGGAAGGGCGGGCACTCTCCATCGTGGTGCTGGGCAATATGGTCGACGCGCTGGAGCAGGCGCTTGACTGTGGCTGGAAGCCCGACATTGTCACCGAAATGTGCCCGTGCCATGACCCGTTCGCGCTGATTCCTTCCGGGCTAACGCTGGAGCAAGCCGCAGCATTGCTGGAGACCGACCGCGAGGCCTACATGGCGACGTCGCGCCAGTCGATGATCCGTATCGTGCGCGCGATGACACGCTTGCAAAAAAACGGCTCGATCGTCTTCGAGTACGGCACTTTCGTGCGCAAGGAGGCGGTGGATGCGGGGATGTCCAAGGAGGAAGCCTTCGCCTATCCAGGCTGTATCGCCGAGTACGTACGGCCGCTGTTTTTCCTGGGGCGTGGGCCGTTCCGCTGGACCTGCGTGTCCGGCGAAATCGCCGACCAGCAGCGTCTGGATGACCTAGCCCTGGAGATGTTCAAGGATGACAGCCTGGTCACGCGCTGGATCAGCACCGCGCGCTATCGGTTGCCGGTAGAGGGGTTGCCTGCGCGCATCTGTTTCCTCGGTTTTGGCCAGCGCCGGGCATTCGGCCTTGCGGTCAACGCATTGGTACGTTCGGGCGAGCTGGCAGGGCCGGTGGCTTTTTCCCGCGACAACCTGGATACCGGCTCAATCGCCAACCCCGCCTTTGAAACCGAAAACATGCTGGATGGGTCGGACGCGATTTCCGACTGGCCTTACCTGAATGCACTGCTGAATGTGTCGGCGATGGCGGACCTAGTGGCGATTCAGTCCAACGGCACCATGGGCATCTCGGCGCACACCGGTGTCACGATGATCGCCGACGGTTCGGAGGAGGCCGATCTGCGCCTGGATGCCTGCCTGACCACTGACGCAGGGATTGGTGTGGTACGCCATGCGCAAGCCGGTTACCCCATGGCCAAGACCGTGTCCAGAGGCGAGGGTCCGTTGACCGACAACGCGATTCAAATACCGCTCTGGTGGTCCCCTCACGCCACTCAGCACCGCGCGTAAAGGACATCGTCATGGCCCTTCTTCATTTGATCGAGCAGGTTCGCGTAGTCGGCATGGGCGGTGCGACCGCCCAGGTGATGGATGTGTTGATCGACGGTGATCGCTTTGTCGGCCTGGCACCGCGAATCGATCTGTCGACGGTCAATCTTGACGAGCGTACCGATGGTCGGGGCAAATTGCTGATACCAGGACTGATCAACGCTCACCATCATTCTCATGATCGTTTCGATAAAGGGCGTTTCTCCGGGATTCCCCTGGAGATCTGGATGGGCCTGTACAACCCACCTTCCTATCGACGTGGCTGGACCGCGCGCGAGGTGTACCTGCGCACCTTGCTCAACGGCATCGAGATGCTGCGCAATGGCATCACCACGGTGGTCGATGACATTCACTTCGGTGGCCTGCTGGAACCGGAGGTGGTGCATGCGGCATTTCAAGCCTATTCAGACCTCGGCATTCGCGCCGACGTCAGTGTGGCGTGGTCCGACAAACCGTTTCAGGAGGGCATTCCCTACCTGGCGGAGCGGTTGCCCGACCCACTTAAAGGCAGTGTCTCAGCCAAGGCTGCGGATCGGATGCTGGAGCATTGGCAGGAACTGGCGCGCAGCTGGAGCGGCCGGGTGCGCTTTGTATTCTCACCGTCCGGCCCGCAACGCTGCAGCGCCGATTTTCTGCAGAAAACCTGGGCACTGGCCGAGCAATACGACCGCCCGGTGCTGATCCATCTCCTGGAAACCCGCATTCAGGCGCTCACGGCGGCGAAGTTCTATGGCAAGCCAATGGCCGTGTACATGGACGACCTGGGGCTGTTGACACCTCGTAGCGTGCTCGCGCATGGCGTTTGGTTGTCAGCGGCTGAACTCGATTTGATCGCCGAGCGCGGCGCCAGCGTGGTGCACAATCCCGCCTGTAACCTGAAGTTGGGCAGCGGTGTGGCGCCGATCGCCGAAATGTTACGCCGTCAGGTGAATGTCGGTCTGGGCACCGACAACAATAACGGCAATGACCTGAACTCGATGTTTGACGCCATGCGCCTGGCAGCGCTTTCCAACGCACTGCTCGATCAGGACGAGGCTTGCCCGGTTGATGCACTGCAGGCGTTCAACATGGCCACGCTCGGCGGCGCCAACGCCATCGGGCGCGGTACGCAGACGGGGTCGATCGAGGTGGGTAAGCAAGCCGATTTCTGCTTGCTCGACCTCAAGACCAGCGCCTTTACGCCGCTCAATGATGCCTTGACGCAACTGGTCTTTTGCGAACAGGGCAACGCTGTGCGCGATGTGTACGTCGGCGGTCGCAAGCTGGTGGATCACGGCAGGATCACGCGTATCGATGAAGAGGCGTTGATGCTTGAACTGATGGACTGCATGCCCACTCTGCAAGGGCGGATTCAGGGCGGCCAAAGCGCCAGCGAAACGCTGCGTCCGTATCTGGAGGGCGCCTATAACGATTGCCTGACCGATCCGCAAATGGCGGGTATGCGCCATTCGATCAACCAATTCGACCGATCCAGACGCGGCGCCTGACCCATCTGGTCTGTTTCCACTCATTTACGAACAGCGAGAAAAACCATGAGCACAGTACAGAAAATTGTCCCAGGCGAAACCCGTATCGCCACCTGGCGTGCCATTTACAACGGTGCGCCGGCGCGGCTATGTGACAGCGCCCGGACCGGTATCGAGGCGGCGGCGAAGATGGTCGACACGTTGGTCGATAGCGGGCGCGCGGTGTATGGCCTGAACACTGGGTTCGGCAAACTGGCCAATGTGCGGATCAGCGATGCCGACCTTTGCCAGCTGCAAAAAAACCTGGTGATGTCGCATATGACGGGCTACGGCCAGCGCTGGATGCCGATGTGGTACGTCTGGTCATGGCCTTGAAAGTTGCCAGCCTCGGACGCGGTGCCTCGGGGGCGCAATACGGCACCGTGGCACTGTTGGAAGAAATGCGCGAGCGCGGTGTCATCCCGTTTATCCCCGCCCAGGGTTCGGTGGGCGCCAGTGGCGATCTGGCGCCGTTGGCGCACATGACCGCCGTGATGATCGGCATGGGCCAGGCCTGGTACGAGGGCGAGTTGCTCGACGGTTCTGAAGCCCTGGCACGCGCTGGCCTCACGCCGATCGTGCTGGCCCCGAAGGAAGGCCTGGCCTTGATGAATGGCACTCAGGTATCGACGGCCCTCGCGCTGACCGGCCTGTTTGCCCTGGAAAACGCCTTCATGGCGGCCATTGCAATCGGTAGCATGACCACCGAGGCGCTGGCGGGTATTGCCAGTCCGTTCGACCCGCGTATCCAGGCACTGCGTGGTCATCCGGGACAGATCGCCGTAGGCGCTGCGTTCAAGCGGCTGTTGGATGACAGCCCGATGCGTGCCATTTCCCAAGCGTCCGGCAAGGTTCAGGACCCCTACAGCATTCGCTGCCAACCCCAAGTGCTGGGGGCGTGCCTGGACCTGATTCGCAACGCCAGTGTCACGTTGGAGATCGAGAGCAACGCTGCCTCTGACAACCCGCTGATTTTCGTGGAAACCGGTGAAGTCATCTCCGGCGGTAATTTCCATGCTGAGCCGGTCGCCTTTGCGGCTGACATGTTGGCGATCGCCATTACCGAGATCGGCAACCTGTCCGAACGTCGTTGCAACCTGCTGCTGGACCCAGGCTTCTCCGGGCTGCCGCCAATGTTGACGGTCGATGCCGGCTTGCACTCGGGCTACATGACGGCGCACATCTCGGCTGCGGCCATGGCATCGGAAAACAAACAGCGCGCCACCCCGGCCTCCATCGACACCATCCCTACGGCGGGTAACCAGGAGGACCATGTCTCGATGGCCACCCATGGCGCACGCCGTTTGCTGGAAATGACGTGCACGTTACGCGGGATTCTCTCTATCGAGGCGCTGTGTGCGGCCCAGGGTCTGGACCTGCGCGGCGGTAAGTTGTACAGCGCACGCCTGGCGCCAGCGGTCGAGTGCATTCGTGCCAGCGTGCCGGCGATGAATGTGGACCGACCGATCGCGCCGGACATGGCCAGCGTGGCCGAGTTGATCCGCAGTCGTGAGCTGGTCAACGCCTGCCCGGACCTGCTCAGCCTGTTCTAAGTGCTCCACCCAGCGCCGGCTGGTGCTACCACCGGCGTTGGACAATAACAATGACATCGCTAATCCCTGAAATCTGCCAACTACCACATAGAGAATAATCATGAACAAGAATCTCGTTGTAGCTTGCGTAGTATTGCTTCTGAGTTCCACTTGGGCAAAGGCTGCGGATGTACTGCGCATGGGCGTCGACCCGACGTATCCACCACTGGAGTACCGCGACCCGCAGGGCAAAATGATCGGCTTTGATATCGACCTGGGCGACGAAATCTGCAAGCGCATGGCGGTCAAGTGTGAGTATGTTCAAAGCAGCTTTGACGGACTGATCCCGGGTTTGCTCGCACGCAAGTTCGACGGGGTACTGTCGAGCTTGTCCATTACCGAGCAACGCCTGAAGCAGATCGACTTCAGCAGCAAACTCTCTAACCCGTCTACACGATTGGTGGCGCGCGATGGCTCTGGTATCACGCCGACAGCGGCGGGGCTCAAGGGCAAGACCGTGGGGTATCAGCAAGGCACGATTCAAGAGTCTTATGCCCGTACCTACTGGAAAGTGCCAGGCATCAAATTGCAGGCCTATGCGAGTCAGGACCAGGTGTACGCCGACCTGCTGAATGGGCGTATCGACGCCTCCTTGCAGGATGAAGTGCAGGCAACCTATGCCTTTTTGCGCACCGACCAGGGTAAAGGCTACGCGTTTGCCGGCCCGATCATTGTCGACGACAAAGTATTGGGCAGCGGCACTGCGATAGGCGTTCGCAAAGAAGATCAGGCACTCAAGCAGCGCATCGACGATGCCATCGCCGCAATGCTGGCTGACGGCACGTATCAGAAGATCGCCGCCAAGTACTTTGACTTCGACATCTACGGCGGCTGACGGCGAGTTTTGTCCCGGTCATGACCGCGTGTCGCAGTCATGACCGGTACCGCGCGGCTTCTGTACGTCCACCTATTGCGAGTGATGCGCCATGCAATGGCTTGAATATTTACCCTTGATTGCCAAAGGTGCCTTGAGTACGGTCGAACTGGCGTTGGTGGCGCTGTTGCTGGCCTTGTTTCTGGGGCTGATCACCGCGTTGGCCAAGCTGTCGGGAACGCTCTGGCTGACGCTGCCTGCGCAGTGCTACACCACATTGATCCGAGGCATTCCGGACCTGGCATTGATGCTGCTGATCTTCTACACCATCCAGATCGGCGTGAATCAGCTCACCGATAAGCTCTCGCTCGGTCGATTTGAAATTGACCCCTTCGTGGCGGGCGTCATGACGTTGGGTTTTATCTACGGGGCCTACTTCGCCGAAACGTTTCGCGGCGCGTTTCTGGCTATCGATCCGGGGCAAGCGGAAGCCGCCAGAGCCTATGGTCTCTCAGCCCGCAAAACGTTCCAGAAGGTCGTGCTGCCGCAGTTGATCCGATTTGCCTTGCCTGGCATCAGTAACAACTGGCAGGTACTCGTCAAGGCCACTGCGCTGGTGTCGATCATCGGGCTCAGCGATCTGGTCATGGCGGCGCAAGAGGCCGGTCGCAGCACACACAACACCCTGATGTTCATGGTACTGGCCGGCGCGGTTTATTTTTGTCTGTCGGGGTTTTCCAGCCTGCTGTTGTATTGGCTCAAGCACCGTTCGGCAGCTTGGGTACGCGAGGCAGAGCTATGATCGATCTCTTGCAGACCTATTGGCAGAGCTTTCTTTGGACCGATGGGCAGCAGTGGAGCGGGGTAGTCGTCACGCTGTTGCTGTTGATCGTCGCGACGCTGGGCGGCTTTGTGTTGTCGATTCCACTGGCACTGGGGCGCGTATCTTCTTCGCGCTCACTGAGCGCCGTGATCTGGCTGTACACCTACACATTCCGCACGACGCCGCTCTACGTGCAGTTGCTGATTATATACAGCGGTTTGTACAGCCTCTCGTTCATCCAAAACACGGCGTTGCTCAATAGTTTTTTCCGCGATGCTTATTGCTGCACCCTGTTTGCTTTCGTACTCAACGAGTGCGCCTACATGACCGAGATCCTGGTCGGTTCGATTCGTGCCAGCAATCGCGGAGAAGTGGAGGCGGGCAGGGCGTTTGGCTTGAGTGCTACGGTACTCAATCTCAAAGTGATACTGCCCAGCGCACTGCGTCGAGCGCTGCCCGCCTACAGTAACGAAGTAATCTTCATGCTCCACGGCACCACGCTTGCGTTCACCGCCACCGTGCCGGACATCCTCAAAGTGGCTCGCGACGTCAACGCTGAAACCTATGCGACGTTCAGCACCTACGGTCTGGCGTCCTTGCTCTATCTGATGATTTCCTTCTGCATCATCGCCAGCTTCAATCGTGCCGAAAAACGTTGGCTAAGGCACCTGAAGCCACGCGTAGCGAAAAACACCCTTGAGCACCCCGTTCCTACGATAAAAGAAGGCCGCCTGGTATGAATGCCCTTACCGTTGAAAACATCCACAAATCCTATGGCAATCATAAAGTCCTGCACGGGGTTTCCTTGAGCGCCAAGCGCGGCGAAGTGATCAGCATCATCGGCTCCAGCGGCTCGGGTAAAAGTACCTTTTTGCGTTGTATCAATTTTCTCGAACAGCCGGACTGCGGCCGTGTCAGCCTGGACAATCTGACGATCGATCTGGGTGCAGGCAAGCCCTTGCGCCCGGAGCGCCGTGCACTGCAGGCGCTGCGTACACGGCTGGCAATGGTGTTTCAGCACTTTAACCTCTGGGCGCATATGACGGTGCTGGAAAATGTCAGCATGGCGCCCGTGCACGCGCTCAACGTCAGCAAGGAAGAGGCACGAGTCCGCGCGATCGGGTATCTGGAGAAAGTCGGACTGGGTGCGCGTTTCCACGACAGTTACCCGGCCCATCTTTCCGGCGGGCAACAGCAACGTGTTGCGATCGCGCGCGCGCTGGCCGTAGAGCCGGAGGTCATGTTGTTCGACGAGCCGACCTCTGCCCTCGACCCCGAACTGGTGGGCGAAGTGCTGAAAATCATGCAGGAGCTGGCGCAGGAGGGCCGCACGATGATTGTCGTCACCCACGAAATGGGCTTTGCCCGACACGCCTCCACCCAGGTGGTGTTTTTGCATGGCGGCAAGATTGAAGAACAGGGCAAGCCCGAGCAGGTGTTCGATAACCCGCAAAGCGACCGGCTGCGCCAGTTTCTGGCGTTGGACCTCAAGTGATCGCTGATCCAGCGACCGGAGTGGCGCCATGAGCAACACACACTGGATCAACGTACCTGAAGCGATTTACGCCCTGAGGCGTGATATTCATCGGCACCCGGAGTTGGCCTTCGAGGAGCACAGGACTGCCGACCTCATCGCCCGTGCACTTGAGTCGTGGGGGCTGACTGTGCACCGCGGGCTTGCGGGTACGGGCGTGGTGGGTATTTTGCGCTGCGGCACGAGCCCCAAGACTATCGGTTTGCGCGCGGACATGGACGCGCTGCCGGTACAGGAACTCAACCGATTCGAGCATGCTTCCGCCCACCCCGGAAAAATGCACGCCTGCGGCCATGATGGGCATTGCGCAATGTTGTTGGCGGCGGCATACGAACTTGCACGCACCCGCCAACTGGACGGCACGCTGTATTTCATTTTTCAGCCTGCCGAGGAAAGTGACGCCGGGGCCCGGCGCATGATCGAAGACGGCCTTTTCGAACTGTTCCCCATGCAGGCGGTATTCGGAATGCATAATTGGCCCGGGCTGGCGGCCGGACAGTTTGCGGTGCATGCGGGCGCGATGATGGCGTCTGACACTGAGTTTCGTATGAAGCTGATCGGCAAAGGCGGTCACGCTGCGTTGCCACATCAGTGCATTGACCCTTTGCAGCCGTTAATGCACATTGCGCAGGCTTTGCAGAGCATCATTACGCGCAATCTGGATACCCAGGATCCTGCGGTTATTTCAGTGACGCACCTGCAGGCGGGAAGCCAGGAAAGCCTTACCGTGGTTCCCGATGAAGCCTGGCTGGGCGGTACGTTCAGAGCTTTTTCCCGCGAGGCCATGCACTTGATCGAGAGGCGCATGCGGGAGATCGCCGACAGTGTCGGGCAGGCGTTCGGCTGCCGTGTGGAAACCGTGTTGAACTCGGATTATCCGCCCCTGATCAATCACCCCGGTGAGACACAGGTGTGCATCGAGGTATTACGCAAGCTGGTCGGAGAAGGGCATGTCATTACCGACGGCAAGCCGACGATGGCTGCCGAAGACTTCGCCCACATGCTCGAACATACGCCCGGTTGTTATGTGTTCATCGGCAACGGCGAGGGCGCGCATCGCGGTATCGGCCACGGCCCGGGGCCGTGTGTTCTGCACAATGCGAGCTTTGATTTCAACGACACTATTTTACCGGTCGGCGCGACGTATTGGGTTCGCCTGGCTGAAACCTGGTTGCCGGTGGGTCCCTGAAAACCTTGGCGGCGACCAAGCTGCAGCGTCGCCCAAATCAGCACTAAACCTTATCTATCTGGAGATTTTATGAAACTGGTCAAAAGCATTCGCCTGAAAGTCCTGCCCGAGCTTTACTCGATTTCCCGGCTGGACAGCAAAGATCCGATCCCCGCCTGGGCCGACGGTGACGGGTTCGTCAACATCGCGCGCTCCGCCGATGAACTGTCCATCGTCTGCCATCAGAGCCGCGTGCCCGAGGGCGTCAAAATCGACCGTGACTGGAATTGCATGCAGTTTGTCGGCCCCTTCGCGTTTGATGAGACCGGTATTGTGCTGTCAGTCGTGCGTCCTCTCACCGAAGCCGGTTTCGGTGTATTTGTCGTGTCGACGTTTGATGGCGACTTCCTGCTACTCAAAGCCGACCGATTCGCGCAGGGGCTTGCCGTGCTCAACGAGGCGGGTCATCAAATTCTGGACTGAACACCTGATATCAAACCAATCACCCGCACGCGTCAATCACGGCGCGTCACGCAAACGCTTCAAGTACTTGTAGACAGTGGCTCTACCCATCGACAGCACGTTGGCGATGTAGTCGCTGGCGCTGCGGCCTTCGAATGCGCCTTCGGCGAACAGGGCTTCGACCAGCAAGCGTTTGTCGTTGCGGGTCAGTCCCTGCAGGGACAGGTTATGGTCCTGAAGCCAGGCGTGGAGGAAAGTGTTGATTTGTTCCTGCCAGTCGTCCCGAAACAACACGTCGGGTTGCGCCAACAGGCGGCCGGGCTCGAAGAAGTTGTTCAAGGCGTCGCGTGCCATTTCGAGCACGCTGAAGTTCATGTTGATGCACAACAGGGCTTCCGGTTTGCCCGCGTCATCGCGCATCACGCTCGTGACGGAGCGAATTCGCTGTCCATTCCAGTTGAGTTTTTCATACGGTCCGAGATTATCGACGCGCTCAAAATCGCCCGGCAACTCGTGCAGGGCGGAGTCGTCGCCGAGCTGTCGCTTGGAGATGTTGTTGGCGATGTGCACGACGGTCTGCGTGTTGATGTCATGAATGATCACTTCCGCGTGAGGGAAATAGAGCATCGCGATGCCGTCGGCAACCGCTTTGTAATTGGCGAGTTTCTTCATGCTGGGCGATCGCAAGGTGTCCGTTCAGGAGGGGAATGTAGCAGTTACCCGCGACGACTACGAGGCGCGACGCGAGTGAGCCCTGCCTGCCAGACATGCAGGCAGGGCATGCACGCGGTCAACGTTGAGCGAGAAATTCCGAAACCTTCGCCAGCCCTTCTTTCAACACGCTGAGGTTATTGGCATAACCAATACGCACGTACCCTTCGATGTCCAGCGCGCTGCCTGGCGTGAACATGACGCTTTTGCTGTCCAGCAACTGGACGCACAAGTCGCGGGAGGGCAAGTCGATGTCAAACTTGAGCAAGGCAGTAGTACCCGATTTGGGTTTTACGTAGGAAACCTTGGGCTCTTGCGCTACCCATTGATCTAGGTACTCAAGGTTGGTACGGGTGATAGCCTGGTTGCGGGCCAGAATCTTGTCTTTGTTTTCCAGCGCGATGCAGGCGAAGTGATCGTTAAGCATCCCTACGCTGATGGTGTTGTAGTCGCGATGGACGGAGACGCTGTGGATCAGATCGGCAGGGCCGACGATCCAGCCCAGCCTTAACCCGGCGAGGGAGAATGCCTTGGACATGCTGGCAGTGCTGATGCCTTTTTCGTAAAGATCGACTATCGAGACTGTGGAACCGTCGCCGTGCTGGTCAATGCCGCGATACACCTCGTCGCTGAGCAGATAGGCACCGACCGAGCGGGCGATCGTCACGATCTGCTCAAGCATGGCCTGATCCATCAGCGCCCCGGTGGGGTTGTTTGGATTGTTGATCGCAATCACTTTGGTGTTGGGCCGCACCAGTGCGCGCAACGCCTCCAAGTCAGGCAGAAATGCATGTTCTTCGCGCAGTTTAAGAATCGAGACGTCGGCGCCGTAGCTTTCGGGAATTGAGTAATGCTGCTGGTAGGTTGGCGCGACAGAAATCACGTGGTCCCCCGGCTCAACCAGGGTTTCGTACACCAACGCATTTGCCCCGATGGCGCCGTGGGTGATGATGACGTTGTCTTTGCTTTGCTCTGTATACAGGGCGGCCACGTTGTTGCGCAGGCGATCGGAGCCTTCGATGGCGCCGTACGTCAGCTTCATCGGCAGCAGTTCGGCGAGGATGCTGTCTTTTTTACCGGCCATCTCCAGCAGTTGCTCCAGGGTCAGTGATTCGACGCAGGTTTCCGCCAGGTTGTAGGCGCATTTGGTTTCATAGGCGTTCATCCATATTTCAACGCCGAATTCTTTGATTTTCATATCAGGCCTGTGGTCGCGTGGGGTCAGTTATTGAGAGGGCTTAGTGTTGCGTCAGTGCTTTATACAGTTGCAGTGATACGGCGACGTCTTCCAGCCCCAGCCCGATAGAACGGAAGAACACGGGACGTTGATAGGCAGGCAAGGGCGCTGTCGCGTTTGACAATTCGGCCAGATCACCGGCCAGGTCTTTCACTGACCAAAGCTCGCGCTCAGCTGCGATCACCATCTCCCCGGCGGTGTGCGGAGTGGCCTGCCGGTAGTCGCAGTACACATCCATTTTGGACAGTTCATGCGGGGCAATTTCATGTGCGCGAAAGGCGTTGGTGCTGATGGACGTGATCAGCGCCGGCTGACCAAGGGTGTCCAGGTTCAACACGGGCTTGGGCGAGGACGTGCAGAGCATGATCACATCAGCGTTGGAGAGCGCCTGCGATTGCAATTCGCACAGGGTGACACGCGGGTCGAGTGCCTCAATCGCCGCCCGCTTGGCGTCATCCAGTGAAGCAATGCCAAGGGAGTAAATGGAGATCTTTTCCCACGACCTCAGATATTTCACTGCCTCAATGTGCGCAAGCGCAATCGGGCCGCTGCCGATTACCGCCAGGCGCTTGCTGCCTTGGGGGGCCAGATAGTCAATGGCCAACGCAGTAGTGGCCGCTGTGCGCAGGGTGGTAAGCAGGCCGGCGTCGGCAATCAACAACGGTGCGCCGGTGTCCATGGACATCAGCATCGACCAGGCAGTGACCAGTGGCTTGCCCTCGGTCTTGATATAGGGCGAGGTTTTGATCCCATACACCTTCTCATCACTCAAGACGCCCAGGTAGTTGATGAAGTCGCCTTGCCCGTTGGGAAAGTCCACCAGCTGTTGCGGCGGTTGTACGGCGGTGCCTGCTGCCAATGACTCAAATAGGCTGCGCATCGCCGCCAGTACATTGAGCTTGGACAACAGAGCCTTTACATCAGGTTCTTGAAGAATGAAAGGCGCGCCAGGCAGTAGAGTCATAAAGAGGGCTCTCCAATGCGATCACCCAGGTGATCGCGCTGTCAGGATTGACGTTGAAACAGGTTCCTTGAAGGGATACCCGCTATTTCCCATACACGTCGAAGTCAAAATACTTCGCGTTGATGGCTTGATAGATACCTTTGGCGCGGATTGACTTGATCGCTTCATTAAAGCGCTCAACTCGGGACGTATCGCCTTTGCGCAAGGCTATCCCGATGCCGTCACCAAAGTAGTGGGCATCCGTCAGTTGCGGGCCGGTGAATGAAAATGCCTGGCCTGTGGGGAGCTTGAGGAACGATTCGCTCAGGATGATCTGATCGGCCACCGTGCCGTCCAGGCGGCCGGCGTTCATGTCCAGGTAGATTTCGTTTTGCGAGGTGTAGCGCACGATCTCGGCGCCTTTGGGGGCCAGCACTTCGGTAGCGAAACGATCATGAATGCTGGAGCGTTGCACGCCGATACGCTTGCCTTGCAGACCGGAGAGGTCGTCGCCGACTGACTCACCTTTTTTCAATACCAGGCGCGCGGGACTTTGGTAGTACTTGTCGGTGAAGTCGACCGATTTTTTTCGCTCTTCAGTGATCGACATTGAGGAAAGGATGGCGTCGACTTTTTTCACCTTCAGTGCTGGAATCAGCCCGTCGTACTCCTGCTCAACCCATACACATTTGACCCGCATTTCGGCACACAGCGCGTTGCCGATGTCGAAGTCGAAACCGGTGATTTCTCCGCTGGGGGATTTGGATGCAAAGGGCGGGTAGGCCGCTTCGATACCGATTTTCAACGGCTGGTCCGCTGCCTGGGCGGTGGCCACGCTCAGGGCCAGTGCTAGGGCGCTGTACACGATGTGCATCTTCATTTTTCCGTGCCTCGGATTGATTGTTGGAGTTTTTGGGCAAGCGGCACATTGCAGCTCGCCAAGGCAGTTTTAAAATTTTCCCTCAGTGGTACTTCGATAGACGTGTGCGCCTATTCTTTTTAGAAATCTTTCATCAGTTGTCCGGTGATTCGGCCGGGGAGTGGTTCGGTGCCGGCGGCCATCCCGATCCGCTGCC
This sequence comes from Pseudomonas kitaguniensis, assembly GCF_009296165.1. Taxonomy (GTDB): domain Bacteria; phylum Pseudomonadota; class Gammaproteobacteria; order Pseudomonadales; family Pseudomonadaceae; genus Aquipseudomonas; species Aquipseudomonas kitaguniensis. The sequence continues at coordinate 92,988 of NZ_VUAZ01000052.1, forward strand.
CGGCGCGCACCAGTCTGATGTGATGCCGGGCCACAAGAATCCCCTGCACCGGGCTTAATACCGGCATACGGGGTGATCCCAGTTGCATGTCCAGTGGCAGGATTTCGGCGATGACCTCGCCGCGCGTCACACGTGCCCCAAGGGCTTTTTTCCAGGCGATAACGCCCGTGGCGTCGGCTTCCAGATGCGCGACGCCTTCCAGTGGATAGACGGTGACTGCCTCCGGGGTAATAGGCGGCTGCACGTCGCCGCTGGCCAGGATCAGTCCTTCGGAACACAGAAAACGGAGCAGGCCCTGCGCGTCCTGCAGGGCTATGTCGTCTTCCACATCGCTTTGGCCGCGCAATTCGACGGTGGCGGAAAAGCCCAGGTGCTCGGCGTCTACCAGCGCTTTGCCATACAGCACTTTCCAGGCCTTGGCGTAAGCCTCATCCAGCGGAAAACCGCCGGCATCCTCCTCGAGAAACACGGCCTCAACACCCATGCTGGCGGCCAGGCGCGTGGCACGCTCACGCTGATTGAGGTTGGCGTAGATGTGCAGAATGCTGGAAGTATCGCAGTGCAGGTCGATGAACAGATCGTGGTGCAGTGCTTCGTGCAATAGCAGGTGCTTGTTGGTGGCCACCGTTTCGGCAGGCACTGCACTGCCGAGCGCATCCAGCATCAAGGACTTCATTGCCTCGATGTCGTTATACGCGGGAGGTACTGTTGCCAGTGCGCTTTCAAGTTTGGCGCTGATATTGGGAAAGTTGCGGTTGAAGTTTTCGCCATTGGCGAGGTTGAAACGCCCCGGCAACTGGCCGAACACCTGCTGGCTCAAACCAACCGGGTTGGCGAAAGGCCGTATGACGATACGACCGTTCAGCCGGCCATCGCGCTCCATTTCCTGGAGCAGCACGAGCAGATGCTGGAGCACCAACAACCCCGGGTGTTCGTCGGCGTGCAGCCCGGCCTGGATATAAGCGCTACGCTGGCCCTGGCCGCCGCTGAATGTGTGCTTGTACAGCGTATGCACCACGCCAGGTGTTTGGGAGGGCAGTGTGATTGCTTCGGTAAGGGCCATGGCGAGGCTGCCTGATCGTGTTAATTAAGTCTATCGTGGACTTAATGTCTCTATCAGGCAAGGGGAGGGTGATGCGTCGTCGCAAATAAGCCAGGGATCGGCGCATGGACGACAATCGGTCGGAATCAATAGCCGCTCAGGTGTTTCATCGCGGCCCTGCGCACTGTGGCAGGCAGCAGCTTATTCATCGCGCGCAGCAGGCGAGGGCGCCAGGTGTCGACTTCCCAATGCACACGTCGCCGGTTCTGCACCGCTCGCCATAGCGTCTGGCTGACATCCTCGGCGGTGAGCCGAATGCCAATCGAGTCGACGATTTTTCCATGGGCCTCTTGCATCATCGGGGTTGCGACGAAATTGGGCATGATGTCGCAGACATAAATGCCGTGCCGTTCCCATTCAATATTGAGCGCTTCGGTGAAGCCTTTTACCCAAAACTTGCTCGCTGAATAGGAGGCTTCGCTGGGCACGCCGTATTCCGAGCTGAGCGAGCACATGTTGATCAAGCTGGGGCGCGAGCTTTTCTTCAGGTAGGGCAGCGCGTGATAGGTGCCTATTTGCACGCCTTTGATGTTGACTTCGGTGACGGCGAGGTGTTTTGCGAGCGGCACCTTTTCGAAGTCATCGATAAAGGCGATCCCCGCGTTATTGACCAACACATCAATGACACCCTTATTTTCAGTCGCAAAATCGTGGAGTACGACGGCAAAATCGTCGGCCTGAGTGACGTCCAGCCGGCGATAGAAATGCCCGGGGCCAAGTAGTGCCTTCAATGCTTGCAGGTCATGTTCATTGGCATCCGTCGCGCCTACCCGGTAGCCATTCTTGGCGAACATCAAAGCGGTTTGTGCGCCGATGCCCTTGGCGGCACCTGTCACGAATACGCTGGGTTTAGGGTTCATGGTCATACCTTTCTTTGAATGCGGCGATGAAGGTTCAGGGGCAGGCGAGTGAAAGCGACGTCAGACGCGCCGCTTCAGAAATGAGATTTGCTGCTCAACCACTTGCTCGAAGGCGTCTCCCACATAAATGCCGAAATGCCCAGCTTGATATCGATGCATCTCGGCATCCCTGGCTTTTGTTGCATAACGGAGCGTCGGCGCGGCGGGCGCGACGCTGTCGGCATCGCACACGCAGAACAAGATGGGGCAGCGAAGGGCTGAGGCTTTCTTGCCCGGTCGGTAGAAACCAATCTTCAAGGCAAAGCGCGCGGACACGTAATTCTTGAAGGGGTAATCAGTTGGAACTAGTTTGAGGTATCCGGGCTCGGCATCGGGTGCCGTCATCAGTGCAGCGGAGCCCTTGGGGCCAGCAATTTTCACGCGCACCGGTGCCAGCCCAAAAGCCGCGCTTGCCATGTCCGCAATGCCTAAGGCGGTCAGTTTGAACGAGGTTAGGATGTCCACCTGCCTCAGCGAAGCAAGGCCGTCGGTGAACGGGCACTGCGCGATGACGGCTGCAATGGCGTTGTCAGCCGCTGCGGTATGCAACACATGCCCACCGCTGAAAGACGACCCCCACAGGATGACTTTTTGCGGATTCAACGCCGGGTGGCTACGAGCATAGGCGACCGCTGATCGCCAGTCCTGCTGCTGGCTCGGGATGTCGAGCAATTGCCGATGCTCGCCTTCGCTTGCGCCGAAGTTGCGGTAGTCGAAGACCAGGCAGGCATAGCCCGCTTCGCAGAATCGTTGCGCGAAGACATCTAGGCGCATCTCCCGAACGCCGCCCAGGCCGTGCGCCATAACGATCACCGGCGGCGCCGACACGGCGTCGGGCAAATACAGCCACGCCGCGCAACGCGCATTCGCGGACGCAAATGAAACATCCAGACGTTGAGACATGGCGGTATTCCTTGTTGTTTTTTTTGATGCTATTCCAATATTGGATGTGATTACAATATTTATCCTTCATGTAGACTGTCACCATGACTAAAATTACATCCCCCACGCGTACCCAACGCAAGGCTCAGGCCACGCGGACGGCGATCATCGAGCATGCCGAAAGCTTGATTCTTGAGAGCGGCGCGACGGTGTTGACGCTTGAGATCGTCGCCGAGCGCGCCGATGTTGCCGTCCAAACCATTTACAACCGAGTTGGCGGGCGTTCGGCGTTATTGATGGCTGTCGCAGAAAAAGCCTTTGAAGAAAACAGGGCGTACATGGACGCGGCCTATCGAACCCCAGGTACGCCTCTGGAGCGTCTGCAGGTGGCCGCCAACGGTTACTTCCGTTTCGCTATGGAGCGTCCGACGGCGTTTCGCTTGCTGGCGGACCCGCCGAATGATCCTGAAGCGCTCTTGCGGGTGAGCGAACTGGTCAGGCACCAGAACGGCAAAATGGAGGCAGCTATTACCGATGGTATTGCGGATGGTTCGATTGACCCAGGCGTAGACGCCCACCTTGCAACCACCTCGTTGTGGGCAGCGGCCAATGGCATCCTGAGCTTGGCGTGGCGCGCGGATTCAGCGCCGATCGAGGCGCAAATGATGGAACGTCTGTGGGCGCAGTGGATGGCCATTGTGATAAAGGGGCTGTACCCAAAGTCATAAGGGGCCGGAGTGTTTATCTGCTTGATTAGCGCCGATGACCCCGAACCGCCGTGGGTGCAAAGCCGAACCGGTCACGGAAACGCACAGCAAATTGCGAGGGCGTCTGATAGCCCACGCACAGTGCTATTTGCATGACCGTCTGGGCGGAAGATTGCAGCAGCTGCAGGGCGAAGGTCATGCGTGCATCGATCAATAAGCTGCTGAACGTCGTGCCTTCTTCTGCCAGCCTGCGCCGCAGCGTGGCCTCGCTGAGTGCAAACGCTGACGCAACAGCGTGAGCGCTCCAGTCGTTAGCCAGGTCGCTGGCGATGAGCCGTCTTACTTTAATCGCCATTGTTGGCAGCCGTGACTGTTCGAGTCTTCCACCATTCACGCCAATCCACGCCAACAGTTCGTGTAGTCGGTGCCGGGCGATAAGGCTCGGCAGAGTGCTGTCTTCTATTGCCTCAATCGCACGTTGAAACGCTGCGGCAAAATGCACCGTATCGCGGGTAATGGGCTGGGCGTATTGAATGACCGCCAAATGCGCATAGGCTTCGGCGGTGGCTTCGATCAACGTCTCGTCCCACACCAGCCAGTGGGCTCGGTAGCTGCCGTCTTGCGCCAACCTGTTGGTGATATCCAGGGATTGGCCACCCGCCACCGCAATCGCTTCGCCTGGCTGGATCACGTACTCGCCACCCGCCCACCGCACGCTTTTAGAACCCCGCTCGACGTAGATCAATAAGGGGTTCTCAATATACAAACGCTTGAACTCCAGGTTTTCCTGCTGAAGCACGACGCCCGACGTACCGACGCCAGGCCGATGAATGATGCGCAACGCGTCGTAAGCGTTTGTCAGTGACATCAGCGGGCGCCTTGTACCGTGAGCGTGGCTTTGCCAAGCGAACTGCCGGGCACCATGAAACCCAGCATTGCGGGGGTGACGGTCGGCGGCAATGTCACTTTGTCGACGTTCATAGCGTATACGCTGATCACGTAATTGTGCGTCTGCCCTGCTGGAGGGCAGGCGCCGAGATAGCCTGGCATGCCACTGTCACCGCGAACCTGCAGCGTAACGTGGGGCAATTTGCCGCCTGCGCTACCCGCGCCTTCCTTCAATTCACTGACCGTTGCAGGTACGTTCGCCAACACCCAGTGCCACCAGCCGGACCCGGTTGGCGCGTCGGGATCGTACATCGTCACGACAAAGCTTTTGGTGCCTTGCGGGGCACCGCTCCAGGACAATTGCGGAGAGAGATTCTTGCCGCTGCAACCGAATACGTTGGCGAATTGGCGTTGTTGAAAATGCCCATCCAGGATGCTGGTGCTTTGTACTGCGAACGTTTGAGCATGTGCGCCCGTTGCGATCAGCGACAGCGCTAGAACGCCTGCGGCTAACAATGATTTATGCATACTGATTTCCTCTTGGGTTGGAGAGGAGAGTGTGGGGTGCAAGCGGCACCAAGACTGTTTGCTATCGCTCGATTTTGATCGCCATCCAGTCAATTTGACTGAGTCGAACGCTCCGTCAGTTCGCGAGTGACGTGTAGGCCTTCCATCAGCAGGGCAGAGGTGGTCTGGATGTGTTGCTTCAGCAGTTCGCTGGCCTTGGAGGCATCTCTGGCCAGAGCCGCCTCGAATAGCGCCTGGTGCTCATGGGCGATATCCCTTTGTTCGGCAGCCATGGCGATTGACATTGCGCGGTAGCGCGCCGTCTGCTCGAACAACATCGAGCGAATTCGCAAGAGCCAGGTGTTCGGGCAAGCACCGACCAGCGCCTCATGAAACGCCGCATGCGCTGACGTCCAGGCGTCAGCCCTCGCGTGATCGCCATCGTGTGGCTCTTCAAGCCGTGAAAGGCGGTGATGGGCCGAGACCAACGTCGCCTCCCAGGCAAGATTGCCGTGTTCCAGAGAATGGCGCAGGCAGCTCGTTTCTATCTCAATCCGGGCCAATGTGAGGTCATTCAGATCGGCCAGCGAAATGGCACAAATGCGAAAGCCTTTTTGTGGCTCTGCCAACACCAGGTCTTCGGCGACCAGTCGTGACAAAGCTTCCCTCACTGCGCCGGCGCTAGCCTGGTAGCGCTCGGCCAAAGCCTTCAGGTTGACTCGGTCTCCGGGGCGCAAAACGCAGGATAAGACATCTATGCGCAGACGCTCATAGGTGGCCTGGGTGAGGCTTTGAGCGGAGCGTTCAAGCATGGAAGAATTCCTTTGATAAAAATATATTTTGTTGCAAAAAATGTATTTTATGCCATAGGATGAATTTGTTCAAACGGGCCTGCCTGATCTCTCGCGCCGGTGTCCTGGGCCTGAATATCGCCTGCGATTTCGTGGCTTTACCTGAGTTAATAGACAACATTCGAGGTAGGTATGAAACTGTGTCGTTTTGGGCCGCAGGGGCAGGAGCGCCCTGGTGTGATAGATGCTGCAGGCCGCGTGCGCGATCTCTCTGCACATGTCACCGACATCAATGCGACGGTGCTTGCGCCGTCGGCGCTGGCTGAATTGTCGCAGCTTGATGTCGCGCATTTACCGTTGGTCGAGGAAGGAGTCCGTTATGGCGTCCCCATTGCCCAGGTGCGCAAATTCATCGCAATCGGCCTTAATTATCGCGACCATGCCGAAGAGGCCGGTATGCCGATTCCTGTCGAGCCCATCATCTTTCATAAGGCAATCAGTTGCCTGAACGGCCCTGATGATGACCTCCTGCAACCGCGTGACGCCTCCCGGATGGACTGGGAGCTGGAACTGGGCGTGGTGATCGGCAGTGAAGCCAAGTATGTGTCCGAAGCCGAGGCGCTGAAATACGTTGCCGGCTACTGCGTGGTCAACGATGTGTCGGAGCGAGCATTTCAGATGCAAAGTTCGCAATGGGACAAGGGCAAGGGCTGTGACACGTTCGGCCCGATCGGGCCTTGGCTGGTGACCCGGGATGAGGTACCCGATCCGCAGAACCTGGACATGTGGCTGGACGTCAATGGTGAGCGACGCCAGACCGGAAACTCGAAAACCATGATTTTTTCCGTTGCACAAATCGTGGCGTATTGCAGCCGCTACATGACGTTGCAGCCGGGCGATGTGATTTGTACGGGTACGCCGCCGGGTGTAGGGATGGGCATGAAGCCGCTGCCGCAATGGCTGTCACCGGGTGATGAAATCCACCTGTGGATTGAGGGCCTCGGCGAACAACGGCAAAAGGTTGTGGCGGCTGTTTGAGCCTGATATTCACGTTCGTGATCTGCAGTTCTCATCGACGTTCGGGTGCTTAGAGTGTTAACTGCTTGTTCAATGACTCCGATCTGCACCACGTCAGGATCCTGATGTGGAACACATGCAGCCAAACACCCGTACAAACGGATGATGGATTACGAGACGCTCTGCATGAGGGCTGTGCACTGTCAACTCAGGGATGACTGATTTATGATGGCCGATTGATAAAATCTGGATGCTTCATCATGAGTACACGTTCCGATCTTCTGAGCAGCGCCGAAATCCTGTTGCGTACCAAGGGCTACGCAGCCTTCAGCTATGCCGACCTGGCTGCTGAAATCGGTATCAAGAAGGCGAGTATTCATCACCATTTCCCGACCAAGGAAGGCCTTGCGATTGCCATCGTCGAGAGCTACCTGTTCCGTTTCAAAAAACAATTGGAACAGGTCAATGACGAAAATACTGACATCGTCGGGCGCCTGAATGCGTTTGTACTGATGTTTGCGCAGAGTAGTGAAAACGGCTTGTTGCCGCTGTGCGGCGCGCTGGCTGCCGAGTTAATGGCCCTGCCGGAAAGCCTTCAGGAACTGACTCGGCACTTTTTCGAAATTCATCTGGAGTGGCTTCAGGCCAATATCGCTCTTGGTCAGTCGAAAGGGGAGCTCAAGGCTCAGTTGGACGTTAACAAGGTTGCCAGGCTGATCCTGAATATGCTGGAAGGCGGCAGCTTTGTGGCGTGGGCGATGAACGATCAGTACGAACAGGCTTCCGGTTTCGACTTCATTCTGGATGGCATGCGCACAGCATCAACGCATCACTAAAGCTCAAGCAGTTGAAAAGCCTCGAGTATCGAGGCTTTTTTTTGCATGAAAATCGGCTGAGGAGTAAGTATTAACGAAATCTCTTGAATGAATACCTACTAGTTGGTAGGCTTGTTTCTATTCCGAGGCGCTCGCCCGGTCCATCCGAAGAGGAACAGACACATGAGCACTAACTTGAACGGTATCGATGTTGCCGCACTCCAGCAGTTTGCCCAAGGCGTTGCCGAAGATGCGACCAAGCGTCATGCAAGCTTTAACGTCAAAACCGAATGGAAGGGCCAGACCCGCTCCGTAGCGAAGGTCAACCGCTACAGCCTGGCCGGCGAAACTCACTCGCGCAACTTTGAAATTGTTGCCGACGAGCCAAACGAATTGCTGGGCCAGAACACCGCTCCTAACCCGCAGGAACTGCTGATGGCTGCCTGAACGCATGCATGTCGGTCGGCTACGCTGCCAACGCGGCAATGATGGGCATCAAGATTCATAGCCTGGAAATTGAAACTGATGGCACCCTCGACCTGCGAGGCTTCCTAGGCATCGACGAAAGCGTCAACCCAGGCTACGACGAAGTCAGTGTTGTGATTCGCCTGCACACCGACGCCTCTCGTGAGCGTGTTGAAGAGCTGCATAAAGTTGTGCTGAAAACATCGGTGAACTACGCCAACTTCTCGAAAGCCATTCGTATGGTGCCGACTCTGGAAGTGCGTGAGGGCTGATTCGCCCGTCAAATAGATCACACCTTGCGTGCACCAGACAGCTCGTAATTGCGCTGGTGCCACCCTCACGAAACATAGAAGTCCGGAGTCTGTAATGAACGATTACTTCAAAGGCAAGAAACTGTTGGTCGTCGGCGGCACCAGTGGCATGGGCCTGGAAACCGCGCGCATGGTGCTCAAGGCCGGTGGCAGTGTTGTCCTCACCGGCAGCAAGCAGGACAAGGCTGACGCCGTGCGCAACGAGCTAAGCCCGCTGGGTAACGTGTCGGTGATTGTGGCCAACCTGATGACGGAGGAGGGCATGCACACCGTTCTCAAGGATATCAATGCCAACCACAGCGATATCAGCCTAATGGTGAACTCTGCAGGGATCTTCATTCCCAAGCCATTCACCGAGCACGACGCTGCCGAGTACGACATGTACATGTCCCTCAACCGTGCGACGTTTTTTATCACTCAGGCAGTGGTCAAGAACATGCTTGCTGCCAAGCGTGAAGGCTCGATTGTCAATGTCGGCTCCATTGGCGCTCAGGCTGCACTGGCCGGTTCGCCAGCCTCAGCCTACTCGATGGCGAAAGCCGGCCTGCATGCACTGACACGTAACTTGGCCATTGAATTGGCGCATTCGGGCATTCGAGTCAACGCGGTTTCACCGGGTATCGTGCACACCTCGATTTACGAGGGTTTCATGGACAAGGACGCGATCCCGGAAGCGATGAAATCGCTCAACGCGTTCCATCCGCTGGGGCGCGTTGGTGTGCCGGAAGATGTCGCCAACACGATCGTGTTCCTGCTGTCGGACAAAACTTCCTGGGTGACCGGCGCTATTTGGGACGTGGATGCGGGTGTCATGGCAGTACGTGCCTGACCGACCTGGCAGCAAGGCCTGCATGAAACCTCCCGCATCGAGATTCATGCCGTCGTCTGCCAAGAGTGAGAAGTGGCTGAACGCTGGTTGCAGGGGTCCTGAATGTCTATCACGACAAAAGCAGCGCTGTTGAATGCTGCGGAAACACATATGCGTTCCAAAGGCTATTCAGCGTTCAGCTACGCCGATCTAGCGGTGCAGATTGGAATCAGAAAAGCCAGTATTCACCATCACTTCCCCACCAAGGAATGCCTGGGGGCGGAGCTGATCAAGGATTACATCCAGCGCTTCGAAGAGACACTTGGTTCAATCGAAGCCATACATTCCGATCCGTTGCTACGGCTGCGTGGGTTTTCTCGTCTGTTCGTGATCAGTGCCAACGATGGTTTGCTGCCGCTATGTGGAGCATTAGCCGCAGAAATGTCTGCACTGCCACTGTCGTTGCAAGGGCTCACTCGGCGATTTTTTGAATCCCAGCTCAACTGGCTGCAAAGCACGCTCAGCGACACAGTCCGGCAGCACCACTGGGTGCTGGACAAACCCCTTGAAACCTATGCCTTCATGTTGCTGAGCGCGTTGGAAGGCGCAAGCCTCATTGATTGGGCATTAGGTCGATCAAATGACCCATTGGCGGGTTTCAACCATTTGCTTGAAACGCTGGCGACGCGGTCTTCACTTATTTGTGCAGGATGAATTATGCAAACCCCTTCAAAAAAGTACGTAGTCGATATCTGGTCTGATTTTGTATGTCCCTGGTGCTGGATTGCCAAACGACGTTTTGAAAAAGCGCTTGAGCAGTTTTCCGACAAGGACAGTGTGCAGGTCAATGTCCGGGCTTATCGTCTGGCCGCCAATCAGCGGGCGCCAGAACCGATGATCGCGGCGCTCAAGCGCAAACTTGGCAACCCGCACTCTGCCGATGCCATGATCGACACCGTCACCAAATACGGGCGGGCAGAAGGGCTTGATTACCGTTTCAGCACTATGCAGTTTGGCGATACTGCCGAGGCCCACGTGCTGGTCAAGGCGGTTCAAGACACTGCAGTAAAAAAGCGCCTCGTAGAGATGCTTTATGAACAGAGCACTACCCACGGTAAATCGTTGTTCGATCGCACCAGCCTTGCGGCAATTGCCAAGGCAGCCGGTGTATCGGACGAGTCAATCGAGCTGGCATGGTCATCCGTTGGACTACGCGTCGAGATGCAAGAAGACGAGCATTTTGCCGCGCAATTGGGATCTGGTGTGCCGCTGTTTGTTTTCAACAATGCGTTCTCTGTATCCGGCGCTCAGCCTGAGGCAGGCTTTATCGAGGCGCTGAACAAGATGCAGGAAAAAGCGCGAGTCGATGATGATGCTTTTACTGGCCAGGTTTGCGGTATTGATGGTTGCAAAGTTTGATCAACAATGAATAGGCAGCGCTGTCCTGCGTAACCTTGAACATGAGGTCCCGATGAGCCGTATCGTTGAGTTGAGTGCCCCACAGTTCGCCCGCTTTGTTGCCAAAGGCAGCAGCGTTGTGTTGTTTTCGGCCTCATGGTGCAAACCATGCCAGGCGATGAAACCCGTGTTCCATGCACTTGAGGAAAAGCTTCACGCGCTGTCTACCTTTGGAAAGATTGATGTCGCAGTTTCCCCCACGATTGCGCAAATGTACGGTATCCGCTCAGTGCCTTCCCTGGCGGTATTTCATGAGGGCCGGCTATTGCGTGCGATGCCCGGCTCCCGCTCGATTGGCGCAATGAAAAAAGCGATTCTCGAGTTGCTGGAAGAGGCGGTTTAAACGGCAGTATCGGTCTGCGAGCACGCTGTCAGTATTTGTCCAAGGGATAGACATCGCACACGCCAACCATGGGCGCGCGCGGTCCTCATTGCAGGTCTTCGTGAACTGCGCGTCGGACCGCTTTTAGGCAGCAGAACCACACTGATTATTGCGCTTTATATTGCTGAAGACTTATCACGCCAAAGATTCCCCGCACTGCATTAAATGCTATCTCCTAGGCCACTTATTCTCGTGCTGACTGCTTGGCGCTTAGCACCATTCCAATCCCTCCCAATACGGCCAACGACGTCAGGATCAAGCGAGAGGTGAGCGGTTCATCGAGGATGAATACGCCGGCCAACGACGCCAATATGGGCACACTCAACTGCAGGGTCGCTGCCCGAAACGATGACAGTGAGCGAAGGGCTGCATACCAGATGGCATAGCCTACGCCTGACGCAAGAGTTCCAGAGGCTATCGCGTACAGAACTCCTGACATGTCGATCGAGGTGTCAGGGATAAACGGAACTGTCGCAATCAACATCATGGGTACCGCGCGCATGAAATTGCCGGTTGTAGAGGCCAATGGGTCATGCGCACGCTTGCCAATGAGCGAGTATGCCGCCCATGCAATGCCAGACAGCAGCATGATCGCCGCACTCCCCGGTGCGGGCGCGCTTGCGCCGGGTAATAACAACGCGATGAGGCCGCCAATCGCCAGGGCAAGTCCTGCAACTGCAGGACCTTGCATCCGCTCGCCATGCCAGTATCCGAATCCCAACATAGAGAGTTGGACCGCCCCAAACAGCAGCAGCGCGCCGGTGCCCGTGTCGAGATTCAGGTAAGCGTATGAAAAGGCAAAAGCATAGATAAACAAGGTGCAACCGCCCAGCCACGTGCCGGTAGGGCGTTCAGTTCGGCTTTTGCTAGCCATGATCAACCAGAGCATGATCGCTCCGCTGAGTAGGCGAATCAGAGTAAATGAGGCTGGATCAATTTCGGTATAGCGAAGCGCAACTCGGCACAAAACGGAGTTAGCGGCAAAGGCTACCATCGCCAGCCCAGTCAGCAGCGCCACGTGTCGGGTGGTTGATGTATTCGGCGCTTTGGATGGGTGCGTCACGGTGTTCTCCAGAGAAAAGTCGATAAAGGCCCCGACCATGCGTTAGGCTATCTATGGCTCGTCATTGTTTGAGCGTAGTGGCCTTGAGGCAATCAATTCGCGGCACTGCCCCTGGCGGTATTCCACCAGAGACGTCATTTAGGGGCATGCCAGGGTTTCGCTCAGTCGCGGAGCTAGAACAAGCGCGCTGACCGGCGCTTGTTCCTTGCGCTTAATCTGTCTGACGTACCTGCGTTGTCGATTGAGACTTACCTGGCCCGTTATCAAAAGGATGGGCACGGTCTTCATTGAAGATGTCCGTCAGCAGCGCATTGGCGCGTTTGTAGGCATCGTATTTGTACTCGGTGTCTTCCAGCGGTTGCGCGGCCATTTCTTCGAGCATCGCTAAGTTCAGACGGCGAAAGCGATCTGCACGCTCACGGGCTTCGTAACGTCCGATACCCAGCTGCTCCAGTGCTTTGCGCCCCAGGGCCAGCGCGCTCTCAAAGGTTTCCCGCTCGACCGCCTCAATGCCCATCTGGCGCAACATAATGATGTGCCCCATGTCGCGGGCACGCACCACCAGTTTCAAGGATGGGAAATGTTCCTGAGCCAAGCGCGTGAGTGTCAGGTTATCGTCTTGATCGTCAATGGCGTTGATCAGCACCACGGCCTGGTCGGCTCCGGCGGCATGCAATAAGTCGAGGCGGGTAGCATCGCCGTAGAAGACCTTGACCCCGAACTTGCGCAACGTCTCTATATGGTCGGGGTCATGATCTAACACGACAACTTCAAACCCACACGACATCAAGAGGCGCCCTGCGATCTGGCCGAAGCGACCGAAGCCGGCAATGATCACCCGAGGATTGCTCTGGTCGATGTCATCTGCCTCATGGTTGTCTTGCTTTTTCGCGGACTCCAGGCGATTGAGCACGAGGATCAGCAGGGGCGTTACGCACATGGATAACGCCACCGCCAGCGTCAGGCTTTTACCCCAAGGATCGACCAGGATGCCGGCCACCGCTGCTGCGCCGAACACGACGAAGGCAAACTCGCTGCCCTGTCCGAGAAATACCGCTTGCCATGAGCGCTGCTCTGCCGGGACATTCAGGAAACGGCTGAGGAGTTTGATCACCAGCAGCTTGATGACAATAAAACCCAGCGTCAGCGTAATGACGGTCAACGGTGCATTGATCAACGTGCCGAAGTCGATCGACATGCCCACGCCGATGAAGAACAACCCGAGCAATAAACCCTTGAACGGCTCAATGTCACTTTCCAAGGCATGCCGGTATTCCGAACTGGCTAGCAGCACGCCGGCCAGAAAAGCCCCCATGGCCATGGACAGCCCCGCTTCTTCCAGGAGCAGTCCAAACCCGAATACCAGAAACAGCGCCACTGCACTGAAAATTTCACGCAGGCCCGAGCGTGCGACGAAACGCAGCACTGGGCGCGAGACGTACTGCCCCAGAAGCACCACCGCAACGATTGCACCGACGATTTTTGCAATGGACAGTACTAGCTCAATGCCGGATGGCGTGCTGCCATTGGCGGCCAGCAGCGGAATCATGGCCACCAGCGGAATCGCAGCGATGTCTTGAAAGAGCAGAACCGCAAAGCTGCTGCGCCCCACGGCGGTCGGCGTCATATTGCGCTCGTTCATGGCCTGCATCGCGATCGCGGTTGATGACAGGCTCAGTGTCAGGCCCACCAGCAACGCGGCGGTCCAGTTCAGGCCCAGAGCGGCGCAAAACACGGCAATCGCTACACCACATACCAGCATCTGCAATGCACCGCCGCCGAAGACCATCCGACGCATCGCCCAAAGGCGCTTGGGGTCGAGTTCCAAGCCAATGATAAACAGCATCAGCACCACGCCGATTTCAGCAAAGTGCAGGATGGATTCCACATCGGTTACCAGTTTCAGGCCCCAAGGCCCGATCAGGCAGCCGGCCAGCAGATAGCCCAGCACCGGGCCCAGCCCTAATCGCACCGCGATAGGCACAATCAAAGCCGCCGAGCCCAGGTAAACGAGCATTTCAATCAGGCTATGCGTCTCCATATCAATCTTCCTTCCAGGAGGCCAGGCGTGTGCCGTAATGGCGTACTTGAGAGAGCAGGGCGCTGTGATCGGCGCCGTACGCGCCATGCACGGTCACGGGCTTCAACCAGCGCATCTGGCAGTAGCTGGCCGTGGCTTGCAGCGGTTGAGACAGCACGTCGAAGCCTGGGTAATCGCCGATGTCGAAATGATCGTGATCGCCGCCGGTGGTCACGGCCCACAGCATGCTTTTGTCTTTAAGCCCGGTAGCGCCTTTGCCATAGGCCCAGCCTTGGGTGAAGACTCTGTCGATCCACAACTTCAACAGCGGAGGGTAGCTGTACCAATAAAGGGGATGTTGCAATACCAGCAGTTGTGCCTGTTCTACGGCATTTTGTTCAGCCTCGACATCAATATTGAAGTCGGGATACAGCGCGTACAGAGAACGGACGGTCACTTCTGGATTATTGGCCGCCTGCCTGAGCATCAATTGGTTAACCTGGGACTTATCGGGGTATGGATGGGCAAAAATGATCAGAATCATGGAGGTGCACTCCGACAAATGTGGATATCCGTGATAACGGAAAAACTCCCGGCCGCTGAGCACATAGGCGCTCAACGGGCGGGAGTTGTGGAGTTTAAAGCTGAAACGGATTATTGACCGGCTTGCAGCTTCAAGACTTCCTGAGCCGTTATGGGTTTACCAGCAATACCCCAGTCTCCGCTCTTGACCTCTTCGAAGATGACCCATGTGAGGGCGCGCATGTTTTCACCCTCCACCGAGACCATAGCGTCGGTTACCTTGCGAATAACCTCCGCTTTTTGTTCGTCGGTGAAAACGCCTTCGATGCCTTTGATGGTAACGAGTGGCATGGTGTGCTCCTTATGTTTGAAGTGAGATCAGGCTTGGGCTGCTGCGTATTCCGGGTAGTCCGTATAGCCTTTGGCACCGATGACGCCGTAGAACGTAGAGTGGTCCGCTTTGGTCAGTGGCCAGCCGTTCTTCATGCGCGCCACCAAGTCCGGGTTGGAGATGAAGGCGGTACCAAACGCGATCAGGTCAAGTTCACCCTTCTCCAATTCCTGATCGGCAAGCTCCTGCGTGAAGCCGCCAGCGCCAATCAGGGTGCCACGGTAGGCATTACGGAAAGCTGCCCCGAAGCCTTCAGGCGTGCCAGCGGCGGAAATAGTGGTCTGATAGTTCAGATGTACATACGCCAGATTGCGTTCGTTTAAAGCTGACGCCACGCTCATCCACGTCTCAGCCTCGCCGTCGAAGGCTTCCATGTCATAGATTCGACCGAATGGCGAAACCCGGACACTCACTTTCTCTGAGCCAATTTCAGCTGCCATTGCATCGATTGTTTCAAGCAACAGCCGTTGGCGATTGGCGATGGAGCCGCCGTACTGGTCGGTACGCGTGTTCAATTTGCTGCTTAAGAACTGATCGAACAAGAACGCGTTGGCACCCATCAGCTCGACGCCATCAAAGCCCGCATCCATTGCCCTGCGGGCGGAAGAAACAAAGTCCTGGATGACACGTTGGACTTCATCGGTTGTCAATGCGCGGGGTTTGCTCGGGAGGACTGGTCCTTCTTTGCCTGGTTCGGCCCATGCATAAACCATGGTCGTGGTCGCGGGAATGGTGCCCGATGAAACCGGCGCGGCGTTACCCGGCTGGAGCGACACGTGGGACAGCCGGCCGACGTGCCACAGCTGAGCGAAGATTTTGCCGCCTTTTGCGTGCACGGCATCGGTGACTTTGCGCCATCCTGCAGTTTGCTCATCGGTGTAGAGGCCCGGTGTATACAGATAGCCACGGGCTTCCTCCGACACTGGCAGGCCTTCGGTGATGATCAAACCGGCCGACGCACGTTGTGCGTAGTAGAGCACGGTCAGATCGCTGGGAATGTTCTCGGGGGTGCGCGTCCGGGTCATCGGAGCCATCACCACGCGGTTGGCCAAAGCCAGGCCGGACAAATTGTAAGGAGTAAACAGCTTATTCATGAGTCATCTCGAAGTCGTAAAGGGTTGAAAGCAGGCGGGTTATGACTTATCGAACGCGTCCAGCACGTGGGTGCTGTAGACCAGCGCGGCGCCGGCGTTCATATTGATAGCCACACCCAATGCTTCAGCGACTTCCTCACTGGTTACACCGACTTTCTTGGCTTCGGCGGCATGGAAGGCAATGCAACCGTCACAGCGAGTGGTCACCGCAACCGCCAGGGAGATCAACTCGCGGGTCTTGGCATCCAAATGGTTGGTTTTGGCACCGGCGCCGCCGAGCGCTGCCATGCCTTTCATGGTTTCTGGGGTCAGCGCATTGAGCTCCATCAAGCGGGCGTTGATGTCTTTACGGGTTTGCTTCCAATCTTGCATGGCAGTTCTCACAGGGAGGAGTGGGATGAGAGCGTTGTTTAACTTTGATATACGCTACCATCCAGTTGGTAGGTATTCAATGTTGTTCCGTCGATATTTACTATCAACGACATTTAGGGGCCGAGTCGTTGTCGGGCTGGCTCCAGCGAGCGGTGCTCCGAAAAACCTTAGGCGCATGCCTGAACCTCCTCAGCCACTGACGGGCTGAGCATTACTCGCGCATGCGGTTGAACCGCTCAAAGCCGCATTCCAGATCTGCAATAAGATCCTCTGGATCCTCCAGACCAATATGAAGGCGGACGAGGTGCCCCTCTGCTGCCCACGTCGTTGCACTTCTTACTGCCCTAGGATCTGCAATCATCGCCAGGCTTTCAAAGCCACCCCAGGAGTAACCAATCGAGAATAGTGATAAGTCGTCTAAAAGCGCATCCGCCGCCGCCTGCGAGGATGGTTTAGTCAGGAACGAAAGCAGGCCCGAGGCTCCCTTGAAATCTCTTTTCCAAAGGTCGTGCTGAGGGTGAGACTCCAATGCTGGATAGTAAACCGCCTCTACTTCCTCCCGGGTTTCTAGCCACTTGGCCACACGGATCGCATTTTTGAAATGACGCTCAAGCCTCACATCAAGTGTTCGCATACCTCGAAGGGCCAGCGACACGTCGTCCGGACTCGCAAATAAGCCCATATTGAAGTGATATTTCTTGAGGCGATCCCAGGCTCGTGCTGAAGCCGAGACGGTCCCCAGGACTGCGTCGGAATGGCCGACGATGTATTTCGTTGCCGCCATGATCGAAAGGTCCACGCCAAGCTCCAGCGACGGAAAGTAGAGCGGAGTTCCCCAGGTATTGTCTGCAATAACCAGAATGTCATGTTCACGGGCAACCTTGGCGATTGCGCGAATGTCGGGGATTTCCAGGGTTAAAGAGCCGGGAGACTCGGCGTAAATGGCTTTTGTGTTCGGCTGGATAAAATCAATGATGCCAACACCGATTGTCGGGTCGTAATACGAGACCTCGATGCCTAGCCGGCTGCCGACGTGTTCAGCAAACGCTCTGATACACACTGCTGGTTATGTGCATCGAATCACTGGTTCAGAAATTTGATGGACACGAACCCCAGTGGTCGGACATTCCCGAAGAAAAGAGGCGAGGGGGGGACAAGGCTTTGGATCGTATCGATCACGACTCTGCGCAAGCGGTGAAGGACGCGGTACTAGACGTCATTCATCCACGCCTGAGTTATCGGTTTGGGCAGTTTATCCTGGCTCACCTTCCGGCCGATTACTTCACCGTACAAGCAGACGCACAAAAACACCCGATTGGGCGTCGCGATTTGGAAGCCGCACTACAAAACCTCTATGGCGTGCGCTCCGGCTACGTCCACACGCTCAAGCATTTGACCAAAGAATTTCTTCATTTCGCCAGTCACCGGGAAACCTGTGAAGACGATGACAAGCTCACCTTTACCTTTCAGGGGCTATTTCGCCTCACACGTGCGGTGATCATTGAATACGTCCGCAAGGCGGAGAAGGTCGATCATGATCCATCAAGCCGACACCCTGAGCAAGTTGCTGGCGGAGCAGGAGGCGGTGAAGGCTGCCCGGAAGAAATTTCGCTACGTCGAGGTGGTGGACGTTAAGTCGATGTAGTCGCTGACGCCGGCATGATCACTTGATGCTCGGTGGTTTGAGCCTGAGTGATTGTCCACGTGCGACGCTGGCCCACATCAGGGTGGTCAGGTTCATCTCCATCCCTTCTTCCATCCTCTTACGAGATCAATCCAACGATCACGCTTGGTACTCCGCCTGTAGATCGGCAACTTGAAGTTGATAGGGTCTCTGGATTTCTCGTTGATCAGCGGTAATCGCCTTGGCCCCCACCGGAGTCGAGCCCAAGCGTTCTTTTTGCACTTGATCAACCCAGCGGCGCAGGGCTGTGGGGCCGATATCCAGGCTGGCACAGACTTCGGTAACCGGCTGACCTTCATCCAACACCATGCTGGCAGCCTTGAGCTTGAACTCACTCGAATAAGATTTACGCATATCCAAACACCTCAGATTTGGGCGCTATCATAGCGCCCGATTGAAGTGTCCAAAATCATTAGGCCAGTTCACGAGCACTCCTTCATGCACTCAAAGTCTTGAGGGGGACTGGGCGTGGAGTGTGAGAAATCACGATGAAATGCGGGTTTGATCATGTCAAAGCACATCGCAACACCTCTGGAAGGAGATCCAACGGTGGTATTACGATGAAGCCGGAAACCTCCGCACATGTCGGTGTACGATATCGTCTAAAATATTTCGGTCGAGAACGGAGCTAGCACCCAATGAGTGATGCATTGCCAACTACTTTGATATGCCGGGATCCAGGTGATAGCAGCGGGGACATCGTCATAGATCTCCCACCGAATATACTAGCGGCAATGGGCGTCGGTTTGGGTGATTTCTTAAGCATCGAGTTGGTCGACGGATCGATAGTGCTAAAGCCAATTCGTCGAATCAAAGCTGAAGGTCGGGTTGACTCAGATTGAGCAGGCCGGTAGCTCGCCCATCTGAATCTCAGGACGTTCGAGTAGCACTAAGATGGAAGGAAATATCCAAATGCAGGAACAATTCCGCAATTTAGATTTTTACTTCTCTGAAATTTCGATCTTCACTTCCGGGTACCAGAGCGTAGAATCAGTTTTATCGGCGGGCACCTGATTCCATTATTTAACATAATATACATTATGCGTACCCACGAATATCCGACTGAGGGCTCTTCCGCTCAGCTTTGTAGCCTGCAACGCCATCAGCCTAACCATGGCGGCGGAAACGCTACCCAGCAGACACCGCACAACCCTGGTGCCAGAAACTGTCCTCCTGCCTGCTTACCCTGTATCGACAAGGCAAAACCCAGGACGAATTAGCGCACAGGAGTCAGTTATCGCCTTGGCAACTGAATCAGTATCCAATTGAGGAGATAGATCATGTCCAGTGTTGAGCCTCTCGATCCTTCGTTCCCGTTAAGCCAGCAAATGGGAATCGACGCCGCCCCTATAGTGCTGGTCAACCTGTGCACGGTAGCGCCTGCCGACGAGGCGGCTTTTTTAGTGTCTTGGGCAGCTGATGCCGCTTTCATGAAAAGGCAACCTGGCTTTATTTCTACGCAGCTTCATCGGGCGTTGGGAGACAGCCCAACTTACCTCAACTACGCGATTTTCGAGTCTGCACAAGCATGGCGCGCCGCCTTCAAGCAACCAGAATTCCGCGAGATCGCCAAGCACATCCGGCGTCGGCTGTGTTCCGTCCCCACTTGTTTCAGAAAGTAGCTGTTGAGAATTTATGTACGGCCTAGCGATGAGGCCGCCTGAACCAATGGACGCAAGCATTCGAACTCAACTGTAGTCGGGTCTGTATAACGCCATTTTAAAAGGTATCGATATGAAAGCCGTTCAGTTTAATCAATATGGTGGCACTGAAGTCTTGAACATCGTCGACGTAGACCCGCCGCACGCCGGCCCCGGTGAGGTGCGCATTAGAGTGCAAGCCGTAGGCGTTAATCCCATCGATTGGAAGTTGCGTGCGGGGTATGTTCATGACTTCATGCCCGTTACCTTTCCAGCGGGTGTTGGCAGCGAGGCAGCAGGCATCATTGATGAGGTCGGCGATGGTGTTTCAGGTGTCGCAGTCGGCGATGCGGTGTTTGGCTACGGTCGGAATACGTTAGCGGAATACGCGGTCTTGAGGTGCTGGGCGCGAGCTCCGTACAACATGCCAATGGAGGTGGCAGGCGGCTTGGCGGTCATCGTCGAGACGGCGACACGCATCCTCAACCATGTCGGTATCAAGGCTGGCGAGACCCTGCTGATAACGGGTGCTGCGGGTGGAGTTGGTACCGCCGCGATTCAATTGGCACGCCATCGCGGCGCAATTGTGATCGGTACAGGCAGCGCACCCAAACATGAATATATCCGCAGTTTGGGCGCTGTTCCGACCACCTACGAACCTGGCTTGGCCGCACGCGTGCATGCGTTGGCGCCTGCAGGCGTTGACGCAGCGTTAGACCTTGCTGGGGCCGGCACAATAGCCGAGTTAGTTGAGATCGTTGGCGACCCGACCCGAGTTGTTTCCACTTCCGATGTCACGGCCCATCAATATGGCGTGGTGTTTTCCGCTACATCGCTCGAACATCCCGAGACCGCGTTTGCAGAAGCGGCGCGCCTGTATGACACAGGAGCGTTTCGTCTGCACATCGAGCAAACCTTCTCGATTGAGCAGATCGCGACTGCGCAAGAAATAAGTGCCGCCGGGCATGTTGCCGGCAAGCTCATCATAACGATGCCTTGATCGCAACGCCGACTCGCGGCTTCTATCAATGGGCCGCGACAGGTTTAAACGCTGACCCATTATCCGGTCGCCGTGCATTGATATTCTGGATAAGCTTGCCAACGCGGCAAGGCGTTGAAGCCCTCATCGAGATGGAATAGCAATGGCCAGAAGTGACCGATTGTTTGAGCTGATGCAAGTGCTGCGGCGACACCGCATAGCGGTATCGGGGCGCACACTTGCCCAAGAACTGGGGGTGTCACTTCGCACCATACGTCGAGATGTACTGACATTGCAGGGCATGGGCGCCGATATCGAGGGTGAGCCTGGTTTGGGCTATGTTCTCAAGCCTGGGTTCCTGCTTCCCCCGCTCTCGTTCACCGAAGAAGAAATACAGGCGCTGGTAGCCGGCGCCTTATGGGTCAGTCGGCAGACGGATGACAAGTTCGCCTTCGCCGTCAAAAACGCCTTGGCCAAGATCAATGCCGTGTTGCCATTGGAAATGCGTCCGGCCTTCGACGATGAGACATTCTACGTAAGCAGCCCCTCTGCGCCTCTCAGCCCGATCGACCTCAGTGAGGTCCGTCGTGCACTACGCGATCAGTGCAAGCTGCGTATCTCGCTGGCGCTTGCGCATGCAACGATTGAAGACCAGGTTGTCTGGCCGATTATGCTGGGTTTTATAGACGCAAAACGTTTCTTGGCGGCCTGGTGTGAGGCAGATGACAAATTCAGAGTGATTTCCCTGGATGACATTTCGCAACTGGAGGTATTGGCCGAGCGTTACAGTCGTAACCGGCGCCAGCTGATTAAACAATGGCGTACTCACGAGATCTTGCCCTGTAACGCCCGTGGTGAGACGTGCTGACAACGGATTTGGAGCCACTGACGGGCTCCAAAATCGTCTCTGGACTACCTCCTCACGAAAATGCCGAAACCTTCTGCGCTCCAAAATTCCCGTCCCGCAGGATAGGCTCCAGAAAATCCTGATACGCCTGCCAGGTACTGAACATCTTGATTTCAGCGCCTGGAGCATCTTGATTACCGGTTAGCTTGAGCAAAAAAACGCCGCCACCTTCGCTCAAAATTCGACGTGCTGTTGCGCCGCCAGCACCACGGGATATTAGATAGCCAAGGGCTGCCAAGCCAAGCACAGAGCCTTTCTGTGCAGCAGACGCTTTGAGCAAAGGGTCGGCGGGGACATCTGACAGAAGCAGCATCAGCGCTACCAAGTGGTGACTGTCATCCTCAAAACCATTGGCAATGTCGTCGGCCATTTTCAGGGCTTCAGTTGCGCGAGCCTTGGGGATTTCATTTTCATGCGCGAGAGAATCAT
This sequence comes from Pseudomonas kitaguniensis, assembly GCF_009296165.1. Taxonomy (GTDB): domain Bacteria; phylum Pseudomonadota; class Gammaproteobacteria; order Pseudomonadales; family Pseudomonadaceae; genus Aquipseudomonas; species Aquipseudomonas kitaguniensis. Next base: position 115,121 of record NZ_VUAZ01000052.1, read on the forward strand.
GTGATGTCAGTAAGATCGAGCCAACGCGTGGAGGATTTTTTGGATAGTGTCGGTTAGTTTGCATAACTGATTGTCCTCAATGTGTGCTGATCGCGCTTGATTGATATGACGTCAAAAACTATCCACTACTCCTTCTTTAATATTCCAATCATGCATAACTATGCTAAATGACTATTTAGTATAGTTATATTAAAGCACGTGCCGCGTCACGCAAACAACTCAAGCGCCGCATCATCCCACTCGTGACCGTGCCTGGACCAATCCTCGCCGCTTTGCGGGGGAAATCCGCTACGGCAATAGCCTTGTTTCGCGGTGAAATCGAATATCGCGTGCGGGTAATCATTGATCAGCAGCACCGCCTTACTGTGATCAACCGACCAGCCGATCTTCACGCTGGAGGGTTTGTGTTTGTCCGAAACGTCCGCGACGTTGTAAATATGCAGCGCGTCCTGGATCGCGTTGCCTTCAACCGCGGTGTCCAGCGCGTAGAAGTAGCCGGTGTCTTCGTCGTCTTCAAATACCACAACGTAGGTGCCCTCTTCCGCTGGTGCTTCGATGACTGTGCTTTGGCCCACCTTCAAGGGTGATTCGGCCGCCAGGTAGATTGGCATCGGGTCTTCCTTCACAGGTTGAATGTCGGGTTCTTGAATAATGCCAACAGCCGCCTGCGGATCGCAACGGCAAATTGCGTCACGCGAATCTGCACAAGCACCACCTTGTACACCCACGGCCCACTCTCTAAGCTGGCCGGACTTTTGCCTCACCTCAGGAATCCCATGCCTCGAAGTATCGCCCACCTCGCCTTGTTGTTGGGGTTAATCACCGCCATCGGCCCGTTCGCCATCGACAGCTACTTGCCCGCCCTCCCCACCCTGGGCGCCAGCCTGCAGGCTTCACCGGCCGCGGTGCAGATGAGTTTGACAGTGTTTTTCATGGTCATTGGCGTGTGCCAGTTGTTCTACGGGCCGATCAGCGATGTGTTCGGGCGCAAGCCGCCGATTTACGCCGGTTGGTGATCTTCGCCGTGGGCAGCGTCGGTTGCGCGCTGGCCCCGACGATTGAAGTGCTGATTGGTTTTCGTGCCCTGCAAGCGTTTGGTGCGTGCGCCGGCATGGTGATTCCCCGCGCCATCGTTCGCGACCTGTATACCGGCCATGAAGCCGCGCGCCTGATGGCACTGTTGATGCTGGTGATGAGTGTTTCGCCGATCCTCGCGCCGCTGGCCGGCAGCGTAGTGATTTCACTGTGGAGCTGGCGCGAAGTGTTTGCCGTGCTGGCTGTCGTGGCAGTGTTATGCCTGTTGATGACCGTCGTGCAATTGCCGGAAACCCATCCGTCCGAGCGCCGTGTGGGCAAAACCCTTGGCAGCGCGATTGGCAGTTACGGGGCGTTGTTACGTGACCCGGTATTTATCGGTTTGGCGGTGGTCAGTGGTTTTGGCCTGGCCACGTTCTTTGTGTTTATCGGCAGCGCGCCCTTTGTTTACATCGAGTATTTCGGCCTCACGCCGACGCAGTTCAGCCTGTGCTTTGCGCTGAACGCCGCGTCGTTTTTTGCCATGAGCCAACTGACTGCGCGCCTCAGTGCACGCTTTGGTTTGGCACCGCTGATGCGCTGGTCAGTGATCGCCGTGGCGGCGGTGATGGCTGCGCTGGCAGCCACCACGTTGTGGGCCGATAACCTCGCGCTGATGATGACGCTGCTGTTTATCGGTTTTGGTTTTCTCGGCCTGTTGTTGCCAGCGGCCGGAGTGTTGTCGCTGGAAGACCATGGCGCCGTAGCCGGCTCTGCATCGGCGCTGTTGGGCGCGATTCAGATGATAACTGCTGCGCTGTCGATGAGCCTGGTTGGGCTTTACGCCGACCACACCCCGGCGCCGATGCTGGTGGGCATCGCAGTGTGCGCCTCAGCGGCAATGCTGACCGCGCTGTGGACGCTGCGCCGTTTACCCGCTCATCTCGGTGCTGCGCCCTCGCCTCACTGAAATTGACCATTCGTCGGGCCTTGCGGGCATCCGTTACAACTATCGGAGAACGGAAAACTACTAAACCCATAGCACCTTTAAAACGCTATGGAGACTCTGATGACTGATTACCCGCGCCCACCCTTCTCGCCGCAAGCCCAATCCGTGCCTGGCTCGCAGAAGAAAATGGACCCCTACCCGGACTGTGGCGAGCAGAGCTACAAAGGCTCCGGTCGTCTGGCCAACAAAATTGCGCTGATCACCGGCGCTGACAGTGGGATCGGGCGCGCCGTCGCCATCGCGTTTGCGCGTGAAGGCGCCGACGTGGCCATCGCCTATCTGGATGAACACGAAGACGCCAAGGAAACCGCGCGCTGGGTTGAAGAAGCCGGCCGTCAATGCCTGCTGTTGCCCGGTGATATAGCGCAAAAAGCCACCTGCCAGGCGCTCGTCGACAAGACTGTTGAACAGTTCGGCCGCATTGATGTGCTGGTCAATAATGCCGCGTTCCAGATGACCCACGAAACCCTTGAAGAGATCGAGGATGAAGAGTGGGTGAAGACTTTCGATATCAACATCACTGCGATGTTTCGCATCTGCAAGGCTGCCCTGCCCCACATGAAAGCTGGCAGTTCGATCATTAACACCAGTTCGGTCAATTCGGACATGCCCAAGCCGACCCTGCTGGCGTATGCCGCCACCAAGGGCGCGATTGCCAACTTCACCGGTGGCCTGGCTCAGTTGCTCGGCAGCAAGGGCATTCGGGTCAACAGCGTAGCGCCAGGTCCGATCTGGACGCCGCTGATTGTGGCGACCATGACCGACGAAGACGTAAAAAGCTTCGGCAGCGAAACCCCGCTGGGGCGTCCCGGCCAGCCGGTAGAAGTGGCGCCGATTTATGTATTGCTCGCCTCGGACGAAGCCAGCTACATCTCCGGCTCACGCTACGCGGTTACCGGTGGCAAACCGATCCTCTGAGGCATCACCCAACTAATCTGGGAGCTGGCTCCCACACGCTTTGGCTATAGGTCAAACCGGTCCACCGCCCGCCGCCGCTCATTGTCGTCGCGAACGTCATAGCTGGCGGTGGTCTGGATGTTGGTGTGGTGCGCCAGCTTCTGCGCAATCGACAGGTCGTGTTCTTCAATCACTCGCGTGATGAAAGAACGCCGGAAGTCGTGCGGCATGATCTTCACACCGACCTGTTCGCCACGCTGACGCGCAATGTAGTAAATCGCATGTTTGGTGATGCGCTCGCGGGTGATATGGCTGCCTCGGCGAATGCGATTGAACAGGAAGGTATCGTCCTGTTCACCGTTCTTGAGCTGCCCGCGCCGAAATTCCAGCCACGCCTGCAACTTGGCAAACGCCCACTGCGGTGCGTATTTGAGCAACTCTTTGTTGCCCTTGCCGGTCACGCGCAAACTGCGTTCATCGAAGTTGACCTGCGCCAGGTCGAGGTTGACCGACTCCGATTTGCGCATGCCTGAGCCATACAGAATGCCGATCACTGCCGCATCGCGCAGGCCTTGCGGCCTCGGGTCGGCAGCACAGACTTCCATCATTTCGCGGATCAGCGACGCCGCAGGTTGCGGCCATTGCCCAAGCGGGTGCCGGGCGTGGCCTTGACCGAACGCATTTTAAGCAGATGGTCCTGACTGATCAGGCTCATGCGCCAGGCTTCGTTGATCACCCCGCGCACGGCGTTCACATACAGCGACGACGTATTCGGCGCGTAGCCGTCCTCGCGCAACGCCGCCACCAACGCAATCACGTGTTCGGGCTGCAGCAAATGCCAGTCGATTTCTTCGAGGTTGGTGTCTTCGAACCCCAAGCGGTCGGCGGCGTCCTGCAGCACGTAGCGCATGGTCAACTGGCTGGAGGGCGCCAGGCGGGTGAGGTAAAGCGTCAGCGGGTTGCGGATAGACTCAGTCAAGGTAGATCAGCCTTTGGATTAAATACCTCGATCAAGCCATTGTTTAATCGAGGTATTTAGTGAATTGGCGAAGGCCGAGTCTAACGCAGGAGCGGCCCTGGCACAAAATCAAGGGGCCGACTCATCATCCTCGATTGAGGCCTCAGGCTGAGGCTGGGTTTGAGCTTGACCCCAGTCGGCATCCTGCTTCTGCATCAGCGCAAACCAATGCTGACGCATAAACGCCAAGTAGGTGTCCGGCGCCTTGGTAAAATCGCTCTCATCGGCGTAGCAGCCCGGCAACGGTAACTCGGTGCCCTGCTCCTTGTACTGGCTGACCAGCGCCTGTTGCGCTGCAACGCTGCAGTCTTTGGGCAACGGCATGCCACGCAGCGCGCCGGACTCCTCGTCCCACCAGCTCGCCCCCACGCGGTCGACGCCGCGCAGGCGATACTTCTCGGACTTGCCGACATGCATGATCAGCTTGAATTCGTTGGGGCTGACGTCGCTGGTGCAGGTACGCGAATAGCCCACGGTGGCCTGGGTGATGCCATCGCCGCCCAGGTCGGTGACCTTGGTGGCGGCCATGTCAAAGCGCAGCGCGGCGTCGAATTGGCAATGCTGCACATCGTCGTAGAGCATCCACACGCGTTTGGGGTGGTCGCCGCCGAGCAGGTATTGGGCCGCGTAGACAAATGCTGATTGCGTGCCGTCATCGTCACGCTCGCTGACGTGTTCGGCGAGCACCAGCAAATTCTTGCCCTGGCGGTCGTCCCACGTGTAGGCGGCGACTTGTTTGCCGCGCACCTCGACGCCTTCCGGCACTTGGTCAAGCGTGGTCAGTGCTACCTCGGTATCGGCCCGAACCGTCACCGTGGTGACACAGGCCACAGCCATCAATAATCCCATCAGCGCGGGCCGCAACTGGCCGCGTAAAAGCTGCACGCTATTCATCCGAGTACCCTGGCAAGAGATGGCTTACTTTACCGGCACTTGAGGGGCAATGCAGAGAAGTTTGTTGAATAAAACCGGCAACACACCGGGCGCCGGGAAAATCGCCTGGGTTTTACCCCGCCAAGGTACGCCTGACCCTTGAGTTACGTAGCTGAACCCTAGCTGTCTACCTGTCAAATAAACGAGTTTTTCATCTGCCTTTCATATTCGTTGAACATTTTTGCGCTTAATCTTGGCCCCAGGACGTGAGAACCCGTGGCGTGTTTACTGACTAACCTGTTGATTACACTTTACCTTTCACAATTTTGGTCTTTAATCTGAAAGCTAATAAACAAGCGTTGAGCGTCCTCAGCACCGTCCAGTGAACACTGCAAAACCACGCTACGCCTAATCAGTTTTCACGCTCCAGCCTGCTCTAGCCCCGAGGTCATGAATCTTTGAAACCGTACCCTATTCATTGCGTGTCTATCGTCATCCCGGTCTACAACGAACAAGAGAGCTTGCCTGAACTGCTGCGTCGCACCACGGCAGCCTGCAAGCAACTCGCCTACGACTACGAAATCATCCTGGTGGATGATGGCAGTCGCGACCATTCGGCCCAGTTGCTCGAAGACGCTGCTGCAGAAGAAGGCAGCAATGTGGTGGCGGTGATCCTCAACCGCAATTACGGCCAGCATGCGGCGATCATGGCCGGTTTCGAGCAGTGCCGGGGCGAGGTGGTGATTACCCTCGACGCCGACCTGCAGAACCCGCCGGAAGAAATTCCGCGCCTGGTGGAACAAGCCGCGCTGGGCTACGACGTGGTTGCCACCGTACGCAATAACCGCCAGGACTCGGCCTTTCGCCGCTGGCCTTCGCGCCTGATCAACCTGGCGGTGCAACGCTCCACCGGCGTCGCCATGACCGACTACGGCTGCATGCTGCGCGCTTACCGGCGCACCATCGTCGACGCCATGCTCGCCTGCCGCGAGCGCAGCACCTTCATCCCGATTCTGGCCAACGGCTTTGCGCGCCATACCACCGAGATTCTGGTGCACCACGCCGAGCGTGAACACGGCGAGTCGAAATACAGCGCGATGCGCCTGGTCAGCCTGATGTTCGACCTGCTGACCTGCATGACCACCACGCCGCTGCGCCTGCTCTCGATTGTCGGCTTCAGCCTGGCCGCACTGGGCGTGTTGTTCGCCTTCGCGCTGATCATCCTGCGCCTGGCCTTCGGCGCCGAATGGGCTGGCGATGGCATGTTTGTACTGTTCGCGGTGCTGTTCGTGTTCACCGGTGGCCAGTTCATCGGCATGGGCCTGTTGGGTGAATACCTGGGCCGCATGTACAGCGATGTGCGCGCCCGCCCTCGCTTCTTCATTGAGAAAGTGCTGCGTAACCAACCCGTAGCCCCGGCACCCGTGGTCGTCGTTGACGGCCTGGTGTCCTCGCATACCTCCACCTCTACTTCTCCTTCCGATCAGGTTTCGTCATGAATTCAAAAGCTGTTGTCTTCGCTTACCACGATATTGGCTGTGCAGGCATTGAAGCCCTGCTGACCGCCGGCTACGACATTGCTGCCGTGTTCACGCATGCCGATGACCCCAAGGAAAACAATTTCTACGGCTCCGTCGCCCAACTCTGCGCGCGCAACGGCATCCCGGTGCATGCCCCGGAAGACGCCAACCACCCGCTGTGGATCGAGCGCATTGCCAAGCTCAACCCCGATTACATCTTCTCGTTCTACTACCGCAACCTGCTGAGCGAGCCCTTGCTGGCCACCGCGCGCAAAGGCGCGCTCAACCTGCACGGCTCGTTGCTGCCTAAATACCGTGGCCGCGCACCGGCTAACTGGGTGCTGGTAAACGGTGAAACCGAAACCGGCGTGACCCTGCACCGCATGGTAAAGCGTGCCGATGCCGGCGCGATCCTGGCCCAGCAAAAAGTCGTCATCGAGCGCAGCGATACCGGCCTGACCCTGCACGCCAAGCTGCGTGACGCTGCGGTCAACCTGTTGCGCGATGCACTGCCACAACTGGCTCAGGGCAAGCTGACTGAAACCGCTCAGGACGAAAGCCAGGCCAGCTACTTCGGCCGCCGCACCGCCGCCGATGGCAAACTGGACTGGAACCAGCCCGCCGAGCAACTGTTCAACCTGGTGCGTGCCGTTACTCAACCGTACCCCGGCGCCTTTTGCGCGGTGGGCGAGCACAAACTGATCGTGTGGCAAGCCGAAGTGGTCAAGGGCAACGAAGGCCTGGCGCCAGGCCGCGTAATCAGCGTCAACCCGCTGCGCATCGCCTGCGCTGAAGACTCGCTGGTGATCAAGTTCGGTCAGCGCAATGACAACGGCCTGTACCTGGCTGGCCCGTCGCTGGCCAATGAACTCGGCCTGGTCGACGGCTCCGTGCTGCGCGGCGCCGAGTCCGGCCGCAAGCCACGCCGCACACGTGTGCTGATCCTCGGCGTGAACGGCTTTATCGGTAACCACTTGTCCGAGCGCCTGCTGCGTGACGACCGTTACGAAGTCTACGGCCTGGACATCGGTTCCGACGCCATCGAGCGCCTGCGCAGCCACCCGAACTTCCATTACGTGGAAGGTGACATCAGCATCCACACCGAGTGGATCGAGTACCACATCAAGAAGTGCGACGTGGTGCTGCCGCTGGTGGCCATCGCCACGCCGATCGAATACACCCGCAACCCGCTGCGCGTGTTCGAACTCGACTTTGAAGAGAACCTGAAACTGGTTCGCTACTGCGTCAAGTACAACAAGCGCGTGATCTTCCCGTCGACCTCCGAAGTCTATGGCATGTGCCAGGACCAGTACTTCGACGAAGACACCTCGAACCTGGTGGTTGGCCCGGTCAACAAGCAACGCTGGATCTACTCGGTTTCCAAGCAACTGCTCGACCGCGTTATCTGGGCGTACGGCGCCAAGGGCCTGAACTTCACGCTGTTCCGCCCGTTCAACTGGATGGGCCCGCGCCTGGACCGTCTGGATTCGGCGCGTATCGGCAGCTCGCGCGCTATCACCCAGTTGATCCTCAACCTGGTCGAAGGTACGCCGATCCGCCTGTTCGACGGGGGTGAGCAAAAGCGTTGCTTCACCGACATCGCTGACGGCATCGAAGCCCTGGCGCGCATCATTGATAACGACAACGATGCCTGCAACGGCCAGATCATCAACATCGGCAACCCGGAAAACGAAGCCAGCATTCGTCAGTTGGGCGAAGAACTGCTGCGTCAGTTCGAAGCTCACCCGCTGCGCAGCAACTTCCCGCCGTTCGCCGGTTTCCGCGACGTAGAAAGCAAGGCGTTCTACGGCACCGGTTACCAGGACGTGGCGCACCGCAAGCCAAGCATCGAAAACGCCAAGCGCCTGCTGAACTGGGAGCCAACCGTTGAGATGAGCGAAACCATCGGCAACACCCTGGACTTCTTCCTCAAGGAAGCCATGCTCGAAATCGCGGACAAAAAGTAATGAAGGCAGGCTTGCGCATCGACGTCGACACCTACCGTGGCACCCGTGAAGGCGTGCCAAGGTTGCTTGAAACCCTGGATGAAGCCGGGGTTAAAGCGACGTTCTTCTTCAGCGTTGGGCCGGACAACATGGGGCGCCACTTGTGGCGCCTGATCCGCCCGCAGTTTTTGTGGAAGATGCTGCGTTCGAATGCCGCCGGCCTGTATGGCTGGGATATTTTGCTCGCCGGCACTGCCTGGCCGGGCAAACCGATTGGCCGAGACCTGGGGCACTTGATGCGCCAGGCCAAGGCGCCGGCCACGAAGTTGGCCTGCACGCGTGGGATCACCACGGCTGGCAGGCCAATACCGGGCGCTGGAGCGACGCGCAGTTGATCGAGCAGATCCGCCGTGGCGTCGACACGCTCAGCGACATCCTCGGTGAACGCATCGACTGTTCAGCGGCCGCCGGTTGGCGTGCCGATGAGCGCGTGGTGCAAGCCAAACAAGCCTTCAACTTTCGCTACAACAGTGATTGCCGGGGCACCAGCCTGTTTCGTCCAACCTTGGCCGATGGCAGTGCGGGCACCCCACAAATTCCGGTAGACCTGCCGACCTTCGACGAAGTCGTCGGGCCGGTGGTGGCTGCCAAAGACTTCAACGGCTTCATCCTTGACCGGTTTGCCGAGTCAACACTCAACGTCTACACGATCCACGCAGAAGTAGAAGGGATTCTGATGGCTGAAGATTTTCGCCAGTTGCTCGCCCAGGCAGGGCAGCGCGGCATCGACTTCCAACCCTTGGGCGAGCTGTTGCCCGCGGACGTGACCACCCTGCCCCGGCAACACTTGGTACGCGGCGCACTCAGCGGCCGCGAGGGTTGGCTCGGAGTACAACAAGCATGATCCGGCGCTGGGCATTGCCCCTGCTCCTGTTGGCGTTTGGCGTGTTTTACCTGTTGCCGCTGGCCACCCACGGCCTGTGGATCCCGGATGAAACCCGCTACGCGCAAATCAGCCAGGAAATGCTGCTGACCGGCAAGTGGGCCTCGCCGCACTTTATGGGCATCCGCTACTTCGAGAAACCCGCTGCCGGCTACTGGATGATCGCGCTGGGCCAGGCGATGTTCGGGCAGAACCTGTTCGGCGTGCGGTTTGCCTCGGCCTTGAGTACCGCGCTGAGCATTCTGCTGGTCTACCTGGTGTCGCGCCGGCTGTGGAACGACCCGCAAAAAAGCCTGGTCAGCTGCGTGCTGTACATGAGCTTTGTCAGCGTGGCGATGCTCGGCGGGTATGCCAACCTCGACCCGCAATTCACCTTCTGGGTCAACTTGACCGGTGCCGCCTTGTGGTTCTGCTTCGACAGCAGCACGCGCCGTGGCCGTTTGTGGGCCTGGGCCTTGCTCGGTTTCGCCTGCGGCATGGGTTTCATGACCAAAGGCTTCCTGGCGTGGTTGCTGCCAGTGTTGATCGCCCTGCCCTACGCGATCTGGCAGAAGCGTTTTGCTGAGTTACTGAGGTATGGCGTGCTCGCCGTGGTCGTGGCGATTCTGGTCAGCCTGCCTTGGGCGTTGGCCGTGCACCTGCAAGAGCCGGACTACTGGAACTTCTTCTTCTGGCACGAGCATATCCAGCGCTTTGCCGGTGACGACGCCCAGCACGCCGAGCCCTTCTGGTACTACCTGCCGCTGATCGTCGCGTTCTCGCTGCCGTGGGTCGCGCTGCTGCCGCCCGCGCTCAAACAGGCGTGGCAGGAAAAACGCCTGCCGCAGACGGCGTTCCTGCTGCTGTGGTTGTTGATGCCGCTGGCCTTCTTCAGCCTGGCCAAAGGCAAACTGCCGTCTTACATCATGCCGTGCCTGCTGCCATTGGCGTTGCTGATGGGCTCGACCTTGAGCGACAAGCTTGCGCAGGGCCGTGGCCGCGTGTTGCGCATCAACGGCGGGTTGAACCTGGCGATTGGCGTGCTCGCGGTGCTGGCCCTCAGCTGGTTCCAAATCAAGCAGTCGGTGTATGACGCTGACGAAACCTTCAGCCTGGTGCTGGTCTTTGTGTGCTTGTTCGGCTGGGTCGTGGTCAGCCTGCTGCAGGTCGCGCGCCCGCTGACACTGTGGGCCGCGCCGATGATCGGCAGCGGCTTGCTGGTGCTCCTCGTGCCCGCCGCGCTGCCGCACTCGGTGGTTTATAACAAAACCCCGGACGCGTTCATCATCGACCACCTGCAAGAGCTGCAATCGACCACCGCCTTGCTCAGCAATGACTTGGGCGCCGCATCGGCCCTGTCATGGCGTCTGGGACGGCCGGATGTCGCGCTTTACAACACCATCGGCGAAGTCAAATACGGCACCGCCTACCCTGACACCGCCCACCGCAAGGTTGACCTCACCCAGGTTCAGCAATGGATGAGTGATGCGCGCAAACAGGGGCCGGTCGGCGTGGTGATGCGGGTCAAAGGCGACGATGAAGTGGCCGAAGTCAACTTGCTGCCCCAAGACGGCAAGCGTTACGAGCAAGGCAATATCGTGATTCTGATTTTTTCACAGGTCGCGCAATGATCACGCTGCTGCTTTTAGTCAGCGCGTGCTTGCTCACCTGCATGGGCCAGGTGTCGCAGAAGTTTGCCGTAGAACGCTGGCGCGACCAGCCCGACGGTTGGGCGCCGAAACTGCGTGAACCGTGGCTGTGGTCGGCGCTCATGTGCCTGGGCCTCGGCTTGCTGGTGTGGCTGCTGGTGCTGCAACGCCTGGAAGTCGGCGTCGCCTACCCGATGCTCAGCCTGAATTTTGTACTGGTCACGCTGATGGCGCGTTTTGTCTTTCATGAACACATCGATGGCCGTCACTGGCTCGGTGTCGCGCTGGTGATCGGCGGCGTTGTGTTGCTGGGGCGCCACGTATGAGCCGCGCGCAAGGCTTTGCCCTGGCACTGGGCAGCGTCGGCTTGGTCAGCGCGGCCCAGCTGGGCATGCGCTGGAGCATGACGCGCCTGCCATTGCCGACTGAATGGCTGAACGCTTTTTACAGCAACAGCATCGACCTGAGCGCCTTGGGCGTTGTGGTGCTGGCGATCATCGCCTATGCGCTGTCGATGCTCTGCTGGCTCGGCGCGCTCAAACACTTGCCGCTGGGCCGCGCCTACTCGCTGCTCAGCATCAGTTACGCATTGGTCTACCTGCTGGCTGCCAGCCTGCCGGTGTTCAACGAAGATTTTTCGCTTTCAAAAACCCTGGGGGTGGCGTTGGTCATCCTCGGCGTTCTGGTCATTAACTCTCGTCGTACTAGCAGCATTAGTCCCAGGAATACCCCATGAAAATCAGTGTATTTGGTAGTGGTTACGTTGGTCTGGTGCAGGCCACCGTATTGGCCGAAGTCGGCCACGATGTGATCTGCATGGACGTAGACAAAAACAAGGTCGAGTCGCTGCAAAAAGGTCACGTGACTATCTTTGAGCCGGGGCTGGCGGCGATGGTGAAGGAAAACCTCGAAAGCGGGCGCCTGCACTTTACCTTTGATGAAAAGCTCGCGGTCGAACACGGTGAAGTGCTGTTTATCGCCGTCGGCACACCGTCGGACGAAGACGGCTCGGCAGACCTCAAATACGTACTGTCGGTAGGCGATGCGGTGTCGCGTCACCGTGTGGAGCCGGTGATTCTGGTGGAGAAATCCACGTCCCGGTCGGCACCGGCGACACCTTGCGCGCGCACATCGAAAAGAACCTGCGCATTGCCGGGCGCTACCTGGACTTCGATATTGTCTCCAACCCGGAATTCCTCAAGGAAGGCTCGGCCGTTGCCGACTGCCGCCGCCCGGACCGCATCATCATCGGCTGCGAACGCGAAGAAGTGCGCGAAGTGATGCGCGACCTGTACGCGCCGTTCAACCGCAACCATGACCGCATCATCTTCATGGACCTGCGCAGCGCCGAACTGACCAAGTACGCCGCCAACTGCATGCTCGCCACCAAAATCAGCTTTATCAACCAGATTGCCGAGCTGGCCGAGCACCTTGGCGCCGACATCGAAGCCGTGCGCCTTGGCATCGGTGCCGACTCGCGCATCGGCTACCACTTCATCTATCCGGGTTGCGGCTACGGCGGTTCGTGTTTCCCCAAAGACATGCGTGCCCTGATCCACAGTGCCAAACAGGCCAATTGCTCCAGCGACCTGCTGGAAGCCGTGGAAGCGATTAACCAGCGCCAGAAAAGCAAGCTGTTCGAACGCATCAATGCCTACTTCAAGGGCAACCTGAACGGCAAGACATTCGCCTTGTGGGGCCTGGCCTTCAAGCCCAACACCGACGACATGCGTGATGCACCGAGCCGCGTGCTGATGGAAGCACTCTGGGCTGCGGGCGCCAATGTGCGCGCCTTCGACCCCGAGGCCATGCAAGAAACCCAGCGCATCTACGGCGACGAATCACGCCTGACGCTGCTCGGCACCCCGGAATCGGCATTGAGCGGCGCCGATGCACTGATCGTCTGCACCGAATGGCAGCAGTTCAAAGCACCGGATTTCGACCTGATCCACCACCGCCTGAAAAACCCGGTGATCTTCGACGGTCGCAACCTGTACGACGGCGAGCGCCTGGCGCGCAAAGGCTTCAAATACTTCCCGATTGGTCGGGGCGACTCCTGCGAACTGCCGATTCCTCAGCAAAACTGGGCACAGGCCAAGGAAGCCTGATCGGTGAACAAAGCTCCCAAATCCCTGCTGAATGCAACAATCCGTCACCAGTCGCTGGGGCTTGGGCTCTTGGCGCTGGTGCTGTTTCTGGTGGGTAACTGGCACCAGGCAATTATCGGGTTTGACTCGCGCTTTGTGGTGTTTGCCCAGGAAATGCTGCGGCATGGGCCGAGTTTTTTCCCCACCACTTATGGGCAGCCTTACGCCGACTACCTGGCGACCTCGACGCTGTTGACGTGGGTGCTGTCGTTGCCGTTTGGGCAGGTCACCAGCTTTACCGCATGGTTGCCTACCTCTTTCGCTTCGGCGCTGATCGTTACGCTGGTGTATCGCCTCACGGCGCCCTACTCCACGCGCTGGGGCCTGTTGAGCATCGCGATGTTGCTGCTCAGCAGCACCTTTGTCAGCGAAACCCGCTCGGTGTCATTGGACCAAATGCTCGCCTGCGTCGCCTTGGCGGTGTTTTACATCGGCTATGCGCACGACCACTTTGGTAGCCCGAAACGCGTGTACTGGCTGTTTCTGTTGTTGATTATCGGTTTTGCGATCCGTGGGCCCATCGGCCTGGTGATTCCAACGGGCATGCTGTGCAGTTATTACCTGCTTAACCGGCAATGGCGCCAACTGTTCACGTTCGGCTTGCTCGCGCTGGCGCTGCTGGCAGCCTGTGTCGGCCTGTTGCTGTTGCTGGCCAAGCTGAGTGGCGGTGAGGGGTTCATGCAGGACGTGATCCGCATGCAATTTCTGGGGCGTATGGACGGCACCGAAGGCTCCAGCGGCGTGCTGTATTACTTCACCAGTTCGCTGGGCAATTATGCCCTGGCCTACCCGCTGGCCGTGTTGGTGCTGCTGGCCGTGGTGGTTGGCGGCCGCAGGGCGCCCGAGCCGGCATTGCAGCTGGTGCTCTACTGCGCCGCAGCCGGTGTGTTGGTCATGCTCGGCTTGTCGGTGCCGCAGGCCAAAAAGGCGCGCTACATCCTGCCCATGGTGCCGATGGCAGCGATCATCGCGGCCTACCCGTTCTACGTCACCCAAGGGCGATTGTTTGCCTGGTTGCGCGGCTTGATGCTGAGCCTGTGGACGCTGTTGCCGGCGTTGCTGGTGGTCGGGGTGCTGCTGGCGCGGCGGCGTTACCCGGAACAGTTGAGCGACTTGGGGCTGATATTCGGCGTACTCGGCGCGCTTCAAGTGCTGGCGCTGCTGGCCTTATTAAAACCGCGGTTACGCCCGCTGGGCCCGGCATTCGCAGCGGTGCTGGCGATCTGGTCGACTTACATCGTGGTGGTCGAACCGTTGGAACGCACGCTCTACGACACGCGCACCTTCAGCCTCGCGGTCAAAGCCCAAATCCTGCAGCAACCGGCGCCTGTGGTACTGCATGGCCTGGGTAAAGATGCCAAGGCGATCAAGTTCATGGTCAACTTCGACTGCGATAAGGTGCCGTTGTTTACCCAGACCGCCGCTGACCTGGCACCGCTGCAAGCGCCCGCCTGGCTGGTAATGAGTGCCGATGACTTCAACGCGTTGCAAGACCCGCGCTTGCGCGCGCTGACCCCGACCCTGACCGGCGAGTTCGATAAGAACGCGTTTGTGTTGCTGCATCTGGTGAAAGCCTCCGCGCCTTGATCGCGCCGCCGTCGTTGTATCTGAATGATCCTATAAGGTGCGACCCGCCACGGTCGCATCACATGCAGTCTTCAGATATGACGTCTCCCCTGCTTAATCTTGAGCCTTCCCAATCCGACATTGGTCCGCGCCCTCCCCTCAAGCCGCCGCTTCAGGCCTTGGGCCTCGATCACCAGGCTTGACTGCTTAGTAGCATTGGCCCTGCCCCACTCCTCCAACAGCTCTAAACAGGAATGATCGATGTAACTCAAATTATTGAGGGGTACGTACACCCTGCTGCCGGCCGTACAGTCGACAACACCTGTGTCAGCGCCGGGACTTTCAGAAACGTCGCGGCGCCGCTCAGGCGCAGCTCCATCTCGCCCGCCGGGGGAAGGTCGATCAGGCTGATGCGCAAACGCGAAGCCTTCCATGCCAACTTGAGCAATGTCAGGCCGAAACCGATCAGCACGCCGGTCAGCAGGTCCGTAAAGACAATGGCCAGTGCTGTCGCCGCGTAGGTCAGCATCGGCATACGCCCATAGCGGGAAAGACCGCGAAAGACCTTGATGTCCACCAACTTGATGCCTGTGTAGACCAGAACACCTGCCAAGCTGGCCACCGGTATGCTTTGCAATACGCTGGACAGCAACACCACGAACCCCAGCAGCCATGCACCATGGAATATCGCCGACAGCCGCGTGGTCGCACCGGCCTGGACGTTAGCCGAACTGCGCACTATCACGCCTGTCATGGGCAGTGCGCCTACCAGTGCGCAGAGCATATTGCCGACGCCCTGGGCTTTGAGTTCCTTGTCGAAATCCGAGCGCGCCCCATCGTGCATGCAGTCTACCGCGGCGGCGGACAGCAGGGTCTCGGCACTCGCTATAAACGCGACGGCGAACGCTGCGATCAGCAGGTTAGGGTCAGCCAGATTCAACAGGTCGGCAGGCCGCAGCCAGTCGATGGCATCGGAGAGGTTATCCGGCACTTCAACACGTTTGACTTGCAACGCCAGGGCCAGGCTGGCCAACGTTGCCAAGCCCACGCCCAACAGAGCCCCAGGTACGAACCGTAGCGCGCGTGGGCGGCACTTATCCCACACCCACATCACCAGGATAGTCGCGGTTCCGAGTATCCCGGCCTGCCAGCCATTGCCGCCGTCCAAACTCGGCAGCGCCTCAAGTAATGCGCCAGGAAAGCCCATCAGGTTGCCCACTCCCGAAGGCATGGGCAGCCCGTCGAGCATCACATGCACTTGGGACAGCACGATTAATACACCAATGCCCGCCAGCATTCCGTACACGACCGCAGGCGCGGTCACGCGGAACCAACAGCCCAGACGATAGTGTCCCGCCAGTAACTGCAGCAGACCTGCCAGCAACAGGATAGGGCCCAGCATCGCGGCCCCATGCACGCGCACGACCTCAAACACCAACACCACCAAGCCTGCCGCCGGACCACTGACTTGCAACGGAGAACCCGCCAGCCAGCCGACCACCAAACCACCGATGATCCCCGTGATCAGCCCTTTGGCCGGCGGCATGCCCGAGGCGATGGCAATCCCCATGCATAAGGGTAAGGCAACCAGAAACACCACCACAGAAGCCAAAAGCTCCCGTGGCAAAACCGCTTTTAACTGCGCAGCACGCACGATGAATCTCCCACTGTTTTTGAAGATGTAGCAATACCTGACCGCCTTGATTGGCAGTCACGGGGTTACCCGCATGGGATTGTTCAGAAGCGCGCTTTAGGCGTCGCGGTTGGGATCGGATGAGTGCCATTGAGCGGCATGAAGCGGCCTCGATCCACATCGTATGCTTTGATTTTGCTGGTTGCGATGTCGTACATCCAACCATGGACAAACAACTGCCCCATGGCCATGCGCGATGCCACCGAGGGGTGTGTTCTCAAGTGCTGCAACTGCGCGATTACATTTTCATCACTGAGCTTTTGCATGATTTCGCTTTCACTGCCACAGGCGCAGTTATCCTGAACCATGGCTTTCGCAACGGCGACGTGGCGCAACCAGGTTTCGACCTTGGGCATGTTTTTCAGGCTTTGCGGATTCAGCACAGCACGCATCGCACCGCAGTCCGAATGCCCGCAGATGATGATGTGCTGAATGCCCAATGCGAGAACCGCATATTCAATAGCCGTTGAAACGCCGCCATTCAGTTGGCCGTAAGTCGGTACCACATTACCCACATTACGCGTGACAAAAAGATCGCCGGGCGCGCTCTGCGTAATCAACTCCGGAGCGATCCGCGAATCGGCACAGGCGATGAACATCGCTTTGGGCCGCTGCCCGGTGGCAAGTTTTTTATAAAGTTGTTTTTGTTGAGGGAAAATCTCGTGATGAAAGTGCAGGAAACCTTTAACGATTTCCTGCAGTGCTGCATCGGCAGACTCTATTTCCGGGTGGCCTGAATACGACGTTGCCGAGGGTGTCTGGTAACTGGCACTCATAAATCGCTCCCTAATGGAGTAAGCATGCATTTCTGTTTTATCGGGTACCGCGTGAAAGTTTCCTGCCTGCCCAACCGATTAAGTGAGCGACGTTAAAAGAGCGGTAGGCAAGTCAGATAAGGATAAGTGTCGGAATCGGGCCGCATCCGAAAACATCAACCCTGTCCATTATTCAGCCGACGCAGAGAGCGACGCTCTAATAAAGTCAACGTCTCAACCTCCTGTACAGGCGTCCCCCATGATTTTGTATTCCACCGTATGAAGCGTGCCGCTCTTGTCTTCGTAGGTCATGCGCGCCGGGGCTACACCGCAATTTCTATCGGCACGGGTCATCACAATGACCTTATGAACATCCAGCTTCATCCCATATTTATAGTGAACGACACGCGGCGCGGGTTTGCCGTCGTCTAACGCATACTGTTCAACTTGCTGCTGGTTGCTGCGCATCATGTCACCGTAGATGGGGTCATGGTTGCTATTCGCAACACTGAGCGCCGGCGCTAAAAACACACAGGCACACATTACTTTCAAGCCTTTCATGATTATCTTCCACAGATTAAAAGTTCCAGACAAAACTAACACTTAGTGAAAATTTTAAACCCGTCATCTCATATCAAAATATGTCAATAACATTGACAGCAATTATAGCAGTGGGCATAGTTCGCCCCTCCCGCATTTAACGGGCCGAAAAAATGCAATCCAATCGACCAATAGCTTTATTGGTCATTAGCGCGGCGAATACTTACAGCCACGCGCAGCTAATTAATTTTCGCGCGAGCGCGCTTTTTTACCTAGGCCGATCATCCTGAAGTTAGTGCGAAAAATCCCACAAATAACCAAGCGATTGTTTTTGAGACAAGTCTTAAAGACTCACACTGGGTAATCACCGAAGATGGCCTTGCCTCAGGGATGAGGCGTCCCAGTTTTGGTGCTACGCGACGCGTTGGATGTCTCAGCGGCAAGCGCGTAAAACCTCACCGCGCATTGCGCGGTTTTTTTTTTGCCTGCTGTTGCGCACTCATCATTCATCGGCAGTCATGGTCGGGATTAGTGGCGTAGGGCAATGGAACGAACAAGCGCGAGTGATGACAGATTCATGTGCGTCGATAATCTGTTGTGCCAGGGCAACTCTTCGCTTGGCCAGCGCGGAAAGCGCGTCAATGCAGGGGTCGCGACGGTCAACATTGGATAGCAAGTCAGCTTGAGCCAGCGGCGCGAACGCCGCATGGGTTTGCTCTGCAGTTAACGTGACGGACAGGTTTTGCCCCAGCAACCCGGCAAACAGCAGCCGAGCCTCAACCAATGCCGGGTTCCCAGAATAACCAAAGTTGCTCGATGTAAGCGGCACCGGCAAATAACGCCGGGCCTGTGCTGCGTGCCGGGTTAACCGATGTATTGGTGACAGGAATGGAGATCAAGTGAATCAATGTCAAACCAATGGCTAATGGTGCGAACCCAGCCGCTGCGCCAGGCGCGGTCACGCGCATGATAATGAACACAAAGAAGAACGTGGTAATCAGCTCTACCGCCATTGAGGCTGACAAACTGAAGTTGCCCGGGCTGAGCTCACCGTAGCCGTTAGCTGCAAAACCTGCGACCTCGAACCCCGGTTTGCCACTGGCGATAAGGTACAACGCGGTTGCGGCTGCAATAGCACCCAGTACCTGCGCAATGATGTAGGGCATGACATCCTTGGACGCCACGCGCTGACCGACCCACAGGCCGATGGTAATGGCGGGGTTGAAATGACCACCGGAAATCGACCCGACGGCGTAGGCCATTGTCAGCACGCTCAAACCGAACGCCAGCGCAACGCCTGCGAACCCGATGCCTAACTCAGGAAATGCCGCCGCGAGAATGGCGCTGCCGCAGCCGCCAAATGTTAGCCAGAATGTGCCCAGGTATTCTACGAGTAATCTTTTTTCCACGACCCTATCCTTATTAAGGCGCGTCAATGCGCCACCTACAGTTTATAGGTGTACTTTCAGAGGCATTGACCCTATGACTGAGCATAATAAAAAGATCGGCTCAGACCGCTCCATAAGACCTGTCTTGTTTTGCGCTATTCAACGCGCAGAACTATGTGTTTTTTTATAAAAGCAAGACAATGCTCATGGTCTGTACCGTGCGGCGTGCGTAGCCTCAATGTCCCACAGTGACGCTTAATGATAAGGCAATGAAAAAGTATCTATTCGTATTATGCCTGGGCGCCTTGCTCGCCGGCGGCTGTTCATTTGCAAACAGTGAAGAACGAAAAAAAACGTCTCACGCTGCCATGAATATAAAGAAGCCCAGCCTCAACCGATTAAAACCTGCCGATCATATTGTCGGTCGCGCGCATGAACTGATTGGTACCCGTTACCGCTGGGGCGGAAATACGGTCAGCGGTGGGTTTGATTGCAGCGGTTTAATGGTTTACCTGTTTCGCAGTGAGGCAGGAATAACCCTGCCAAGATCGGCCGCCAGCATGTTTACGGGTGAAGGTAAGAAAATAGCGCGTCACCAATTGAAGCGCGGCGATGCGATTTTCTTCAAAACACTTGGCCACCGTCGTGGGATCAATCATGTCGGCGTCTATATAGGCAACGGGCGATTTATCCATGCACCTCGCAGCGGTAAGACGACGCGCATCGATTCGTTAAACAATACTTACTGGAACAAGCACTACGTCGCTGGCAAGCGCTTGCATTAACACGTCCTGGGGCACTTTAAATCATGGAGCAACCTGTAGGGGTATCCCTGGAGCACCTCTGCATGAGAAGAAGTTCCTTGACTTAATCGTGCCAAGCAAGGCTTGTGTGGCGACATTATAAGACGCCACATTACTGTCAGGAGTTAAATCAATGCACCTATTCAACCCCTCCACGTTATTGGCCGGCCTATTGGTCGGCCTGGTGAGCGCCGCGCATGCACAACCCGCCAGTACACTTGAGGAACAGGCTTACAACCGTGCTGCGGCGGTAGAGAATAAGTTGATTGAATGGCGCCGCGATATTCACCAGCACCCGGAACTGGGCGAACAGGAAACCCGCACTGCCAAGTTGGTGGCAGACCACTTGCTTGCGCTCGGCCTTGAAGTACACACCGGCATTGCACGAACGGGCGTGATCGGGATTCTTGTGGGTGGCAAGCCAGGGCCGACTGTCGCACTGCGCGCCGATATGGACGCCCTGCCCGTCAAGGAGGCAGAGGGCCTGCCGTTCGCTTCCAGGGCTCGCGGTCTCTACTACGGCCAGGAAGTCGACGTGATGCACGCCTGTGGCCACGACACTCACACAGCGATGCTGATGGCCACAGCCGAAGTGCTGGCGGGGATGCGCGAGCATCTGCCGGGCAAGGTGATGTTCATCTTTCAGCCTGCGGAAGAGGGTTCGAGCCTGGTCAAGCCGAGCGAGAAAAAAGCCTGGGGCGCTGAGCGGATGCTGCAAGAGGGCATTTTTGCGAAGTTGAAACCCGATGCGATCTTCGCCGTGCACGTCATGCCTGGAAAATCCGGTGAACTCAGCTGGCGCAGCGGGGCAACCACCGCCAGCAGCGATGACCTGCGGATCACCGTCACCGGCAAGCAAGGACATGGCGGCATGCCTTGGAACGCCGTCGACCCTGTCGTGACGGCCGCCCAAGTGATCACTGGACTGCAGACCGTGGTGAGCCGTCGAGCCAATCTGCCGCAATCGCCGGCGGTGGTAACGGTAGGGATGATCCAGGGTGGCAGCGCGCCCAACATTATCCCGGAGCAAGTGCACATGTCCGGCACCATCCGTACCTACGATGAGAAAGTACGGGCACAGGTGGGACGCGACATAAAAATCACCGCTGAGAAAATCGCTGAAAGCGCACAGGCCAAGGCTGAGGTGTCGGTTATTCCCGTGTACGGCGCCACCATGAATGACGAGAAGCTCGCGGCACAGATGGCTCCCGTACTTGCCCGAGCTGCCGCAGGAAAGGTCGCTACAAAGCCGCTGGTGGGTGCCGCAGAAGACTTTTCGTTTTTCGCGCAACAGGTGCCCGGGCTTTACTTCTTCTTGGGCGTAACGCCTGAAGGACAAGATCCGGACTCGGCCGCACCTAACCACAATCCGAGATTTTTTGTGGATGAAGCAGCGTTGGTGGTAGGAACAAGGGCTCTGTCGGGGGTGACGATCCAGTTTCTGGAAGCTGGAAACGAAGAGTGACACTCTCTGGGTTTTGAAAGTGCTATTCCAGCCGATACTGGCCGGCCTGCTTACCACCCTGCGATCCTGCTGAAGATGAAGCGGCGAATGGAAGAAATTGAATCGAGCATCAACCGTTACTTGACGGCACTCGATGCTGCCGATCGGCAAGAACCAACTGCCTCAGAGCCCAGCGCCGTGCGGCTGGAAGAGAAAATCGCCAAAGCGGATGGTCGATTCAACAAAGATGCTTGCGTTTATGACGCGACGAAAAACGAATACATCTGTCCGGCGGGAGAGGCGCTGCCCTGGCGCTTCTCCAGTATTGAGAAAGGCATGAATATGCACTGTTATTGGGCTCCAGGAGGGTTCAGAAGGTATTGTGAATCCTACTTGACTTACTAATGGTTTTTACCCCTCAGACCAACCGGTTAAAAAACAACGCCCGCTCCTCAGGAGTGGGCGTTTTTCGTCATAACCCAGTAGAAATCCCCTACATAGCTATGCGTAACGGCTGGCGCACTTTGCCTTCCGGCGCCCGGAACCCAAATGTAGACTCGTTAGCCAGTGCGCTAACTATGTACCACCACGGCATCACGGGTTACCTCGACACGCTGGGTAAGTGCAGCTGCATAACAACAAGGACGTTGTAGGCCACGTACATCACGTTGGCTTAATTTATTGAGAGGGCAATGCCGTGCCGGAAGATCTGCTGCTTAATCCTGTACCCGGGCTGGATCGGCTAAGGACACTGCGCAACGCGTTAGTCGCGTTGAAAGGGCCGCTGGCCAACGACCCTGCGCTGCAGGCAAACCTGCAAAGGCACTTGTTCAACGAAGCCACGGATACACGGGTGCTCGGTCAGCTCAGTACTGCACCGACGCAGAAGATGTGCCTGATACCTTTGGACGAGGGTATTTAACTGCATTATTTTTGCCTTTAACCTTCATTAATAGTCAGTGGCACCTTTGCCTCACGGTCGTCACACTGCGCAGTGTTCCTGCCCCCAAATAGTGTTCCTGCCCCAAAAGTTGTGACGTTCAAAAGGCTTTTCCGGGCAACCAGACAAGCCTTTTTTTTTGCCTGCTATTTATGGATACCGTCAATGCTTGCTCGCTGGTTACCCGCTGCAATCAATACCCGCCCCGCCGAATGGAGCCGCGCCGCCATCGGCATGGCCTTGGGTACGATGTTCAGTGTCTGGGTGTGCGCCCAAGTGTTTGGCATGCCAGTCGCCCTGCACCTGCTCGGCCCGCTCGGGGCTTCTGCGGTGCTGCTGTTTGCCGTGTCATCCGGCGCGCTGGCACAACCTTGGTCGATCATCGGCAGCTACGTGTGTGCAGGCGTTGTCGCGCTGCTGGTGGCGCGGGTGCTTGGCCGCACGTTGGGCAGTGCCTGCCTGGCAGCCGGCATGTGCGTTGTATTGATCTGCTGGCTGCGTTGCCTGCACCCGCCTGCCGGTGGGCTGGCGATGACCCTGGTGCTCGCCGACCCAAGCTCCATCGCCCTTGGCTGGCAGGAACTCGCCGCGGTAATGCTCGGTGCCACAGCCCTGCTGGCGTGTGCGCTGGCGTATAACAACGCGACACGGACGCGTTATCCGAAAGCGCTTGCCGAGCCGCCATCGGCCCTTGCGCGCGGCGAGCCGTCTATCACGGCCGCTGACTTGCAGTTGGCCCTGGCCGAAATGGAGCAGTTTTACGACGTGCAACCGACAGACCTTGAGCAACTGATCCGCGCGGCGGAAACCCACGCGCGTCGCCGTAGCATCGGCCACGTACTGGCCCGCCGCGTGACGTGAGCGCCTCTGCATAAATGCAACAACGACCTGCAGGATTCCGGGTTGTACTGGGTAAATTTGCACTGGTACGATCACACGGTGGTGTGTCCGTGAACGTCTTGAGAAAAAACAATAAAA
The DNA here is from genome assembly GCF_009296165.1 of Pseudomonas kitaguniensis. Taxonomy (GTDB): domain Bacteria; phylum Pseudomonadota; class Gammaproteobacteria; order Pseudomonadales; family Pseudomonadaceae; genus Aquipseudomonas; species Aquipseudomonas kitaguniensis. The sequence goes on from NZ_VUAZ01000052.1 coordinate 138,223, forward strand.
GCAGGGAGTTAGAGATGACTGCTCAGGTATTACCCGAAGCAAGCTGCCGCGAAATCATTCAGGCTGAAGTACTCGCCGAGGTACGCAACCATATTGGCCACCTCACCCTCAACCGCCCCGCCGGTTTGAATGCGCTTAACCTGGGCATGGTCCGCAGCCTGACAGCGCAGCTACAGGCGTGGGCGGATGACCCGCAGGTTTACGCCGTGGTGCTGCGTGGCGCCGGCGAAAAAGCCTTCTGCGCCGGTGGCGATATACGCTCCTTGTACGACAGCTTCAAGCAAGGCGACACCCTGCACAGCGATTTTTTTTGTTGAGGAATACGCCCTCGACCTGGCCGTTCATCATTACTGCAAGCCGGTACTGGCGCTGATGGACGGGTTTGTCCTCGGCGGTGGCATGGGCCTGGTACAAGGCGCGGACCTGCGCGTGGTGACCGAGCGCAGCCGCCTGGCAATGCCGGAAGTGGCGATTGGTTATTTCCCGGACGTCGGCGCCAGCTATTTCCTGCCGCGCATTCCCGGCGAGCTGGGGGTGTACCTCGGCGTGAGCGGCGTGCAGATTCGCGCAGCCGACGCGCTGTATTGCCGGTTGGCCGACTGGTACGTCGACAGCGCCAGGCTTGCTGACCTGGACCACCAGCTCGATCAACTGCAATGGCGACACGCTCCGCTCAAGGACCTGCAAGGCGTACTCGCTAAATTGGCCGTACAACAATTGCCCGACGCGCCATTGGCGGCCTTGCGCCCCGCCATCGACCATTTTTTTGGCTTGCCCGACGTGGCCAGCATCGTCGAGCAATTGCAGCAAGTCACCGTTGCCGACAGCCACGAATGGGCGCTGGCCACCGCGCAACTGATGCAGACCCGCTCGCCGCTGGCGATGGCCGTGACCCTCGAAATGCTCCGCCGTGGGCGCCGCCTGCCGCTGGAGCAGTGCTTTGCGCTTGAATTGCACGTGGATCGCCAATGGTTCGAACGCGGTGACCTGATCGAAGGGGTTCGCGCGTTGATCATCGACAAAGACAAAACCCCTCGGTGGAACCCGCCCACGCTGCACGGGGTAAACGCAGCGCTTGTGCAAAGCTTCTTCAACGACTTCAAGCAGATTGGTAACTAAGCCATGCAAGACATTGAATACACGGAAGAACAGGTGATGATTCGTGACATGGCGCGCGACTTCGCCCGTGGCGAAATCGCCCCGCATGCGCAAGCCTGGGAAAAAGCTGGCTGGATCGATGACGCGCTGGTCGCAAAGATGGGCGAACTCGGCCTGTTAGGCATGGTAGTGCCCGAAGAATGGGGCGGCACCTATGTCGATTACGTGGCGTACGCGCTGGCGGTAGAAGAGATTTCCGCCGGTGATGGCGCCACTGGCGCACTGATGAGTATCCATAATTCAGTCGGTTGCGGGCCAATTCTCAACTACGGCACACACGCCCAGAAACAAGCCTGGCTGCCTGACCTTGCGAGTGGCCAGGTCATCGGCTGCTTCTGCCTGACCGAGCCGCAGGCCGGTTCCGAAGCGCACAACTTGCGCACCCGCGCCGAACTGCGCGATGGCCAGTGGGTGATCAACGGCGCCAAACAGTTTGTCAGCAACGGCAAGCGCGCCAAGCTCGCCATCGTGTTCGCGGTGACCGACCCGGCACTCGGCAAAAAAGGCCTCTCGGCGTTCCTGGTGCCCACCGATACACCGGGGTTTGTGGTCGACCGCACCGAACACAAGATGGGCATTCGTGCGTCCGACACCTGCGCGGTAACCCTCAACCAGTGCACGGTGCCGGAGGCCAACTTGCTTGGCGAGCGCGGTAAAGGCCTGGCCATCGCCCTGTCCAACCTGGAAGGCGGGCGCATCGGCATTGCGGCCCAGGCGCTAGGCATCGCGCGTGCCGCGTTTGAGTCGGCGCTGGCCTATGCGCGTGATCGTGTGCAGTTCGACAAAGCGATCATTGAGCATCAGAGCATTGCCAATATGCTCGCTGACATGCAAACCCGCCTGAATGCGGCACGCCTGCTGATCCTGCACGCGGCGCGCCTGCGCACGGCCGGCAGGCCGTGTTTGTCCGAGGCATCGCAGGCCAAGCTGTTCGCGTCGGAAATGGCTGAAAAGGTCTGCTCGTCAGCCATGCAGATTCACGGCGGCTATGGGTACCTGGAGGATTACCCGGTGGAGCGTTACTACCGCGATGCGCGGATTACGCAGATTTACGAGGGGACCAGCGAGATTCAGCGGATGGTGATCGCCCGAGAGCTGAAGAACTATCAGCTTTAGGTAGCGATCCGCTGTGGAATGCATTCCCCTGTTATGGCTGGGTTTTTGGAGTGGTTGAAGCAGATCAAAAGCGCTTTTTGTGGAAGCGGGCTTGCTCGCGATTGCGGTGTGTCAGTTGAAAAATAATTTATCTGACACACCGCTATCGGGAGCAAGCCCCCTCCCACAGAAAGCAAAAAAGCAGATCTACTGTGTATGCAAAACCCGCCCTTGATCTGCTTCAACCACTCTTGATCCAGCCACTCAAACGCTCAGTCACACCCCCTGAGTTCGCGCCACATATGAACCTTGTCGAAATACTCAACCCCACCCGCACCGCCAACGGCTCCAGGCCGTACTGGATAAACCCGCAGCGCTGATACAAGGCAAAAGCTGCG